>NZ_JBJDQL010000008.1:0-261328 GCF_044903305.1 Streptomyces sp. NPDC019531
CGTGGCGCGCGAGGTGGTCGGCGGCCCGTCGTGGCGCGCGAGGTGGTCGGCGGCCCGTCGTGGCGCGCGAGGTGGTCGGCGGCCCGTCGTGGCGCAGGCCGCCTGCAACCCCCTAGGGGCGCGGGGAACTGCGCGACCAGCCACAGCGGACCCGCAGTCGCCAGTCGTCACAGCGAGGCACATCAACAGGCGCACGGCCCAAGCCCAGCGCCAGCTGCCCGCGGGGAACTGCGCGACCAGCCACAACGGGCCCGCAGCCGCTACACAACCCGACCCGGCACATCCAGCCGCGCACGCGAAACGGCCCCGCCTCTCGGGCAGGACCGTTCGCTCGCAGGTTCAGCCGGCCACCGTCTCCAGGGCCCGCACCTCCTCAGAGGACCCCACCACCGCGTCCCGCTTCCGCGAGGGAATCAGCAGGGCCGCCACCCCGGCGACCGCCACCACCGCCGCCCCCGTGACCAGCGCCGGCCGCAGACCGTCCACGAAGGACTGCCCGCTCTCGTATCCGCCCTGCGAGGAGAAGATCGACGCCATGACGGCGATCCCCAGCGCTCCGCCCACCTCGCGCAGCGCGTTGTTCGCCCCGGAAGCGATCCCCTGCTCCTCGGACCGGACACTCGACATGACCAGGTTGGACGCGGGAGCGAAGAACAGGGCCATGCCGATGCCGCTGAGGACGAGACCGGGAAGCTGTGCCGCGTAGGACACGTCGACGGTGACCACGGAGGCCATGTACGCCAGTCCCGCCGCCTGGAAGAAGAGACCCGTGGCCACGACCGGGCGGCCGCCGATCCGGTCGGAGAGGATGCCGGCGATCGGTGCGACGAGCATCGGCATGCCGGTCCAGGGGAGCATCCGCAGACCTGCCTCGGTGGGCGAGTAGCCGAGCACGCCCTGCATGTACTGGCTGAGCAGGAAGATCGAGCCGAACATGCCGAGGAACATCAGGAGGCTGGCCGCGTTGATGCCGGAGAAGGCGCGGGAGCGGAACAGTCGCATCGGGAGCATGGGGTTCTTGGCCCGCGTGCTGTAGAGGACGAAGGCCGCCAGTAGTGCGGTGCCGGTGAACAGGGCCAGGAGGACCAGGGAGTCGGTCCAGCCGTCGGACGGGCCGCGGACCAGGCCGTAGACGATGCCGAAGAGACCACCGCTGGCGAGCAGCGTGCCGGGGAGGTCGAGGCGGGCGCCGGTGCCGTGGGACTCGGCGAGGCGCAGGCGGGCCAGGGGCAGGAGGGCGAGGCCGAGGGGGACGTTCAGCCAGAAGATCCACTGCCACGAGATGTGTTCGGTGAGGCTGCCGCCGATGAGGGGTCCGGAGGCCACCGCGAGTCCGTTGACGGCGCCCCAGATGCCGTACGCCATTCCCCGCTTGGCGGCGGGAACGGCCGCCGTGAGGAGGGTGAGGGTGAGGGGCATCATGATCGCCGCGCCCACTCCCTGGACCGCCCTGGCGGCGATGAGGCTGTCGATGCCGGGGGCCAGGGCGGCCGCCGCGGACGCGCCGGTGAAGATCGTCAGGCCCGTGAGGAAGAGCCGTCGGCGGCCGAAGCGGTCGCCCAGTGCCGCGCCGGTCATGAGCAGGACGGCGAAGGTGAGGGTGTAGGCGCTGACGGTCCATTCGAGGTCGTGCAGGGCCCCACCGAGGTCCTCACGTATGGAGGGCAGGGCCGTGGTGACGACGAGGTTGTCCAGGGACGCCATGAATCCGGCGACGCTGGTGATGACGAGGGCCCAGACTGCTCCCCCGCGATGTGCGGGCTGTGCGGAGTGCGTGGATTGCTGTGACATCGCTCCCCCAGCGGGCGATCGTTGGTTCATTAGTTATTGATCACTAAGTTTCGCGATCATGGAAGGGCGCGGGCTGACGCCCCGTCTTCTCAGTGCTCCAGTCGGCCCTTGGTCCGGGCCGAGGGGTAGAGCCCCTCCCAGACCCGGTGTTCGGGCGGGAAACCCATCGCCACCAGGCAGTTGATGAGCATGCCGCACGCCAGGAAGGTCGTCGTCTCGTCGACGTCGGCGCCGAGCGGCAGGTGGACGGTGTCCCACAACCGCATCCAGCCGGCCCGGACCGCCTCACCGAACCCGTGGTCGCCCTCCTGCTCGGCGGCGCCCACGGCGACGTACATCTGCATCTGCATCATCAGCCGCTCGGGCCGCTCCGCGATGAGCCGGGTGTACGCGTCCCCCATGGCATGCAGGGCCTCTTCGCCCTCCAGGCCCCTGGAGGCCTCCTCGAAGGTGCGGATGGTGTCCTCCACGCAGCGCTCGGAGGCCGCGAGGAAGATCGCCTTCTTGCCCGGGAAGAGCCGGAAGAGGTACGGCTGCGAGACCCCGACCCGCTTGGCGATCGCCTCGGTCGATGTGCCGTGGTAGCCGCCGCGGGCGAATTCGGTCGTCGCCGCGCGGATGACGCTCTCGCGCCTCTCTTCTGCACTCATCCTGGGCATGCTGAGTAAGTTAGTACTCAATCACTAACTTAGTCAAGGCATCCCGGAACTCTCTCCCGGCCGTCACTCGTTGTTGCAGGCAGGGGGCCGGAAACAGGTAAGGAGCGCCCCACCATGGAGAGCGCCCCTTACCTCGTGCACGCGTGACTCAGGCCAGCCGCACGACCGCCCGGGACATCCCGAGCACCTTCTGCCCCGCGCTGGTCGCCGTGAGGTCCACGCGGACCGTGTTGTCGTCGAGCTTCGCCGCGATCTTGCCGCTGACCTCGATCGTGGCCCCCTGGTCGTCGTTGGGGACGACGACCGGCCTGGTGAAGCGGACGCCGTACTCGACGACCGCGCCCGGGTCGCCGGCCCAGTCGGTGACTACACGGATCGCCTCGGCCATGGTGAACATGCCGTGCGCGATGACGTCCGGGAGGCCCACATCCTTGGCGAACTTCTCGTTCCAGTGAATGGGGTTGAAGTCGCCGGAGGCGCCCGCGTACTGGACGAGGGTGGCGCGGGTCACTGGGAAGGCCTGGGCGGGCAGCTCAGTGCCGACCTCGACGTCGGAGTAGGAGATCTTCGCGGTCATCGGATTCCTCACGCCTCCTCTGCCGCGCGCGCGACGAGCTTGGTCCAGGCGGTCACAACGTGCTCGCCGGCCTCGTCGTGGACCTCGCCGCGGATGTCCAGGATGTCGTTGCCCGCCATGGACTTGATGGCCTCGATGGTGGAGGTGACGGTGAGCCGGTCACCGGCGCGCACGGGGCGGACGTAGGCGAACTTCTGGTCGCCGTGCACCACGCGGCTGTAGTCCAGGCCGAGCTGCGGGTCCTGGACGACCTGTCCCGCGGCCTTGAAGGTGATCGAGAACACGAAGGTCGGCGGGGCGACGACATCGGGGTGGCCGAGCGCCTTGGCGGCCTCCGGGTCCGTGTACGCGGGGTTGGTGTCCCCCACTGCCTCGGCGAACTCGCGGATCTTCTCCCGGCCCACCTCGTAGGGGTCGGTGGGCGGGTAGGTCCGCCCCACGAAGGACTGGTCGAGCGCCATGGGCTCGGCACCTCCTGGTTGCTCTACTGACCGGTATCGGGTCTCTCAACGACGCGAGGCCGCCCCCGATCTCTCGGGGACGGCCTCGCGTACGAGCCTGATTTATCGCGTTTCGCGGTGCGCGGTGTGCGCGTTGCAACGCGGGCAGTGCTTCTTCATCTCCAGTCGGTCCGGGTTGTTACGCCGGTTCTTCTTGGTGATGTAGTTCCGCTCCTTGCACTCCACGCAGGCCAGCGTGATCTTCGGGCGGACGTCGGTGGCAGCCACAGGAGTGCTCCTTGACGAACGGATGGGACGATTAACGCATAGAAGAGTAGCCGATCGAAGGACCGACCCCACAATCGGCTACTGTCTGTAGCGGTGACCGGACTTGAACCGGTGACACAGCGATTATGAGCCGCTTGCTCTACCGACTGAGCTACACCGCTGTGATGCGATCGGTTCCCGTCTCGCGACGAGAACCTTTCACACCAGAGCCCCAATACGGAATCGAACCGTAGACCTTCTCCTTACCATGGAGACGCTCTACCGACTGAGCTATTGGGGCGAGCGATGAAGACATTACACGCTCCGCCGCCCTTCACCCAAATCCGTTTCGTGGCGCCTCGCATGCCTTGATCCACGGGCTTCCCGGAGGCCTCAAGGGCCCCTCCCGTACGGCGGACCACACCGGTACGACTATTGCGCTCCTCCTCGTGACAAGCGGATCACCGCCCTAGGCTCGACTCACTCTGCGTGATCTTGTGTCCCTTGCGCGGTTCCGGCGGTTCCGTGCTTGCGCAGCCCGAGCCCCTGGAGCGCGATGCCCGACAGCCAGCCGCAGCCGCACCACTCCTCGTCGTCCTCGCCGTCCTCATCGGGTGCCTCGTCGTCGGGCCTGTCCGAGGGGGCCGGCCTCCTGTTGTGCGGGGCGCGGCTGACCGACGGTCGGACCGTGGACGTACGGCTGGGCGGCGGGCGCATCGAGGCGGTCGGTACGGCCGGGAGTCTGGCCGTGGGCGGCACGCACACGCGTGGAGCGCGCGTGGACCTCGGTGGCTATCTGCTCCTACCGGCCCCGGCCGAGCCGCACGCCCACGCCGACACCGCGCTGTCGGCCGACGTCGAGGGCCCGGTCTGCTACGACCCCCACGACGTCCAGCGCCGGGCCACCGAGGCCGCCCTGCTCCAGCTCGGGCACGGGGCGACCGCGCTCAGGGCACACGTGCGCGTGGGTGACGTCCAGGGTCTTGGCGCGCTGGCCGCCGTCCTGCAGGCACGGCGTTCGCTGCGCGGCCTCACCGAGTTGACGACGGTGGCGATGCCTCGGGTGCTGACCGGCGTGGCCGGCGCCGAGGGGCTCGCGATACTGCGGGACGCGCTGAAGATGGGCGCCTCGGTGGTGGGCGGCTGCCCGGACCTCGACCCCGATCCGACGGGCTACGCGGAGGCGGTCCTGGAGGTCGCCTCCGAGCACGGCTGCCCCGTGGACCTGCACACCGACGCCGCCGACCCGGCCCGGCTCGCCCGCCTCGCCGCCATGGCCGGGGGGCTGCGGCCCGGCGTGACCCTCGGCCCGTGCGCCGGCCTCGACAGGCTGCCCGCCGAGGTGGTGTCCCGGACCGCCGACCAGCTCGCGGCGGCCGGGGTCGCGGTGGTGTGCCTTCCGCAGGGCGGCTGCGGGGGCGTCGACCGGCGGGGCACGACCGACACGGCTCCGGTACGGCTGCTGCGGGCGGCCGGGGTACGGGTGGCCGCCGGCAGCGGTGCGCTGCGGGACGTGTCCAACCCGGTGGGGCGCGGGGACCCGCTGGAGGCCGCCTATCTGCTCGCCTCGCGGTACGGACTGCGCCCCGAGGACGCGTACGACACGGTGAGTGCGTCCGCGCGGGCCGTTCTCGGACTGCCCGAGGTCCGTGTGGAGGCGGGCTTCCCGGCCGAGCTGCTCGCGCTACGCGGCGACCGGCTGGCGGGCGCGCTGTCCCTGGCGTACAGCCGGATCGTGGTGCACCGGGGGCGCGTGGTGGCACGGACCAGCGCGGTGCGGGAGTACTGCAACTCGGCCGCGGCGGCGGAGTCGGGGCTGCCTCGGCAGGGGCGGGGGGAGGTGTCGTAGGAGGTGGGTGCCTGCGCCTCCTCAAGGGCGCGGATGTCCAACTCCGCTGTGTGAGCGCGGCCGACCGCACCGGACCCGTGGCTCACCCTCCGACATGACCCGGTACATCCCGGGGCGTACGGTCGAAGGCATGCGCATTGTCATCGCTGGTGGTCATGGTCAGATCGCGCTGCGGCTGGAGCGACTGCTCGCCGCGCGTGGGGACGAGGTCGCGGGGATCATCCGTCGCGCGGAACAGGGCGACGACCTGCGGGACGCCGGTGCCGAACCGGTCCTGCTGGACCTGGAGTCGGCCTCGGTCGAGGAGGTCGCGGCCCGTCTTCAGGGCGCGGACGCGGCGGTCTTCGCGGCGGGCGCGGGCCCGGGCAGCGGCGCGGCCCGCAAGAACACGGTGGACAAGGCCGCGGCGGTGCTGTTCGCGGACGCGGCGGTCCGGGCGGGGGTGCGGCGCTTCGTGATCGTGTCGTCCATGGGTGCGGATCCGACGCACGAGGGCGACGAGATCTTCGACGTGTATCTGCGCGCCAAGGGCGAGGCCGACGCCTACGTCAGCGGCCTGGACGCCCTGGACTGCACGGTACTGCGTCCCGGCGCGCTCACGGACGACACGGGCAAGGGCCTCGTACGCCTGGAGGCGCACACCGGTCGGGGCCCGGTCACGCGCGACGACGTGGCCGCCGTACTGGCGGAGTTGCTGGACACACCCGCGACCGCCGGGCTGACGCTGGAGCTGATCGGTGGGTCCACGCCGGTGTCGGTGGCGGTGAAGTCGGTGGCGGGCAACTGACGGTGGCCGGCGAGGGCGCGTCGGCCGCGCGGGAGGCGCTGCTACGGCGGATGCAGGAGGTCTTCGCGACGGACTGGCGGAACGCCTTCGTACCGCACTTCCTGGCCCCGGACGTGGACTGACCGGACCTGCTGGAGGGGGGCCGACTGCACGGCCGCGAGGCGGTACGGGCGTACCGGGCACGGCGGTTCACGGCGGGGCGCCCCCTCGTACGGGCTGGAGGGGCTGCGGGCGGGCGGGTCCGCGGAGGCCGCGGAGCACGTGTACTGGTTCGGCAGGGACGGGCTGGACGTGCGGATGGATGTGTGGGCCGGGCCGTAGAGCGCCCGGGGGCGTAGGCGCCAGGGAGCGCGAGCGCCGCGAGCGTCAGAAGAGGGGTAGCTGGCCAGGTACGACGGGGGCTGCGTACCCGTCCAACGACGGCTGTGCCGCTCCGAGTTCCGCCTGTCTGCGGGAACCCGGGCAGGAGACCAGTCCGCCTCTCCCGCGCGCTCCGGGCGGGTCGTGCCGGGCGAAGCGGCCGGCGACGACGGCGATCTCGCGACGGCATTCGGGGCAGAGCCTTCGGCGACTGGACATGCAGTCAGTGTGCCCCGGGCGGGCGGGGTTTGTGCATCTCAGGCGGGCGGGTGGGCCGATCGGGACGCGTGCGAGCAGGGGGTCGATCGGGGCGCATGCGAGCAGGGGGCCGATCGGGACGCGTGCGGACAGAGGGTCGATAGGGACGCGTGCTGCGGCGTCCGTCGACCCTGGTTCCGCCGCGCACTCCCCCTTCACCGAGGTCTCACAGAATCCGACCATGCTTGCTTAAGTCAATCAACTGACTTAGCTTGGGTGTGTCGCGCTGTACCCGACCCCCACACGGAGGCCCGACCCATGCCCCATGCTCTTTCCCGGCCCGCCGAGGGACCCTCCGGAGGCGCGGAGGTAGCGGCATCGCGCGCGAGTGTCGTCGTGGCGGTGCTGGCCTTCGGCGGGATCGTCGTCTCGCTGATGCAGACCCTCGTCATCCCGATCGTCCCGGAACTGCCGAAACTCCTGAACGCCCCGGCCTCGGACACCGCCTGGGCCGTCACCGCCACCCTGCTCGCCGCCGCCGTCGCGGTCCCGATGATGGGGCGGCTCGGCGACATGTACGGCAAGCGCCGCATGCTTCTCGCGAGCCTCGTCCTGCTGGTGGCCGGCTCGGTCACCGCCGCGCTCAGCGACGCCCTGACGCCAATGATCGTCGGCCGTGTGCTGCAGGGCATGGCGGGAGGTGTGATCCCGCTCGGCATCAGCATCATGCGCGACGAACTGCCCGCCGAACGGCTCGGTTCGGCCACCGCCATGATGAGCGCCTCACTCGGCGTCGGGGCCGCGCTCGGCCTGCCCGCCGCCGCGCTGATCGCCGACAACTTCGACTGGCACGTCCTGTTCTGGAGCTCGGGCGCCCTGGGTGTCGTAGCGCTGCTGCTGGTCCTGCTCCTGGTGCCCGAGTCCAAGGTGCGCACCGGCGGCCGCTTCGACCTGGTCGGCGGGGTCGGCATGGCGGCCGGGCTCGTCTGTCTGCTGCTCGCGATCTCCAAGGGCGGCGACTGGGGTTGGGGCAGCGGCACGATTCTCGGTCTGTTCGCGGCCTCCGTGGTCGTCCTGCTGGTCTGGGGCTGGTGGGAGCTGCGCACCGACCAGCCGCTGGTCGACCTGCGCACCACCGCGCGCCGCCAGGTGCTCTTCACCAACCTCGCCTCCATCGCGCTCGGCTTCGGCATGTTCGCGATGTCCCTGGTCCTTCCGCAGCTCCTGCAGTTGCCCGAGGCGACCGGCTACGGTCTCGGCAAGTCGTTGTTGACCGCCGGTCTGGTCATGGCCCCCTCCGGCCTGGTGATGATGGCGATCGCACCGGTGTCAGCCGCTCTGTCGAAGGCCAGGGGGCCGAAGGTCAGCCTCATGCTCGGCGCGCTGATCGTGGCGGCGGGTTACGGCCTTCAGATCCTGCTGATGGACGAGGTCTGGCAGTTCGTCCTGGTGTCCTGTGTGATCGGCTCGGGAATCGGATTCACGTACGGCGCGATGCCCTCGCTGATCATGGGCGCTGTGCCGCCGTCGCAGACGGGCGCGGCGAACAGCCTCAACACCCTGATGCGGTCCATCGGCACGTCCGTCGCGAGTGCCGTCGCGGGCGTGATCCTGGCGCAGATGACGACGAACCTCGGTGCGGTGGCCCTGCCGTCCGAGAACGGTTTCAGGACGGTCCTTGCGATCGGAGGCGGGGCGGCGCTGCTGGCGTTCGCGATCGCGGGGTTCATTCCGCGGCGGGAGGTCGTGGCGGCTGCTGCTTCGGTGCCGGGTGCTTCGGTGCCGGGTGCTTCGGTGCCGGGTGCTTCGGTGCCGGGTGCTTCGGTGCCGGGTGCTTCGGTGCCGGGTTTTGGTGAGGCCGGCGTCGGTTCGTACGGTCGTACGGGCGTCGCTGTCGAGGCTTCTTCCGGCGTTACGGCGGTGGCGGCGGCTTCGGATGGCGAGTCCGCCGGGATCTCGGTGAGCGGGCGCGTGCTGGGGGCCGAGCGGATGCCGGTGGCCGGGGCCGCGGTGACCCTGATCTCGCTCGCCGGAACCCAGTTGGGCCGGGCGGTCTCGGGCGGCGACGGGGCGTACGGTGTGGCCGCGCCCGCCGCGGGTTCGTATGTCCTGATCGCTTCCGCCGACGGTTTCCAGCCGCAGGCCTCGACGATCGTGGTCCCCGACGGAACGCCGGTGGCCTACGACATCCTGCTCAGCGGCACCAGCGGGCTCGCCGGCGTGGTGGTGTCCGCCGACAGCGGGGCGCCGGTCGCGGAGGCGGTGGTCATCGTGACCGACGTGCGGGGCGAGGTGCTGGCCACCGGACGCTCCGACGTCCTGGGCGAGTTCACCGTGGCCGACCTGGTGCCCGGGACGGTGACACTCGCGGTCAGCTCCCCCAAGCACCGGCCGCTGGCCCTGCCCGTCGAGATCGGCGGCGCCGGGACCACTCGGATCCAGGTCGAACTGCGGCCCGGGGCACAGGTGCGCGGGACGGTGCGGGGTTCGGGGGCCCCGCTGGCTGACGCGCTGGTCACGCTGGTCGACGCGGCGGGCAACGTGATCGCCACGACCACGACCGGCCACGACGGGGCGTACGCCTTCTCCGACCTCGACGGCGGTACGTACACGGTCATCGCGACGGGGTATCCACCGCGGGCGGCGGCGGTGACGGTCTCGGGCGGCGGCGTGGACGAACACGACATCGAACTGGCCCACGCCGGGGAGTAGTTCGCGCCGGGGCCGGTACCGGGGCGTGGGTCGGGGCATCGCATAGCTCGCGTGGTTCGGGTCGGCTGCGAGACGGGGCGCCGTGGTGAGAGGTGATCACCAGGGCGCCCTCGGCCGTACGCCCGCTCCGTCTGCTCGGTGCGACCCATTCACCCCCGCACGAAGCTCCCAGCGCATGAAGAGACCCCCTCCACCCTGCGTTTCCGCAGTTCGGAGGGGGTCTCTTTCTCAGCGTGGCGGCGCCAGGATTCGAACCTGGGAAGGCTGAGCCGGCAGATTTACAGCGGGCTGACTCTAAGGGCTCTGACCAGGTGATTCGACCGCCAAGGCTGCCTTGGGGGGACACCTGGGGAATTCGACGTCTATGGAGGCGCCCGGCGTGGTTCGGGAGTACTTGACCTCTGAGCCTGTCCAGAGGAGCAACGCCTCAAGCGACGATAGCTGCCACAACCGCCGCAGCGGTCAGAACACCAGTGAAGGCTCCACCTGCCGCGAAGTATGGCATCGGGGAGATCGGGGGCGGCAGAGTGCCTGCCGGCGCCGGGACTGGGAGGTTGATTATGTAGGTAAACACCGAAACCGCTGAAGCACAGACGAGGGCGAAGACTGCCCAGGCGATACGGTCCGGATTGGGGTCACCGTGCGGCAACCCACTGATGATCACAAGGTCACCTACGGCAACGGTGAATCCGAGGGCGGAGCCACCAGCCGCAGCCCAACACCTTCCGGGCGTCGCCGCCCCGGCGCGGGCGGTGAGTCGGTAGGAAACCAAGGCCAGCGTGGCGGCAACAACGGCACCGCTAGCCAGGAGCGCGGACTGGAGATTGGACACGGAACACGGCCCCCCTGGGGTGTGCGACGGTTGCAGTGCATGGGCGTGCGTGATCGCACTCCGCGGCATCCGCCCCGACTGTGTCCCAGAGACTACGCACAAACGCAACGAACAGCCAAACGGTGAGGTGAGAGGTGAATACCGGACGCCCCGCGCAGCCCGTGGCCGCCGACGTCCCGCGGGCCCGTGCTGCCTTGGCCGCGCGCTTGCGAGAGCTGAGGATGGCTAGGGGGATCCCACTTACGTCATTCGCCCGCCAGGCTTCCTTCAACGCATCGACGCTTTCCCGCTTCGAGACCGGCAGGATCGCCATCTCGGACTCGGCACTCAGGATCATCTTGCACGTCCTAGACCTGCCTCCAGATGAAAGGGCAGAGGTTCTGGAACTGCACCGGCAGGCGGCCACTGCTCGAAAGAACGCCCATCGGGCAACCCGCGCTCCTATCAGCTGGCAAACAAGGGAGGAGCTGCGGGATCACCTAGCGCAACTGAGAGTAGCCGCGGGCAATCCCAGCATCCGCCAACTTGCGGCCCGGGTACCACTTTCCAAGACCTCTATCTCCAGGGCCCTGCAAGATCCGACGTCATCTTGGGGCTCGGTACAGCTGGCAGAGGAGCTGGCGAAGGAGCTGACTCCCACAGAGCGGCAGCGGTTCGAGCGGATCTTGATTATTCCGCTGCGCGAAGCGCATCACACGCGCAACATGTCAGTACGCCAGGAGGACACGACCAAGCCTGCGTCTGCGGCGTCATCCGAACGCGTCCCTCCTCAGGACGTAGAAGCCGAACGATCGGTCCTCGGCGCCATGCTCTCTGATGAGGAAGTCATTACGGCCGTTGCAAGCCGCTTGGACGCCACGGACTTTTTCATCGCTGCTCACGAGACGATTTACACAGCCATCAAGGCACTCCACAGCGCGGGCCAAATCGTGGATCCGGTCACCGCTTCAGAGGAACTGGACCGCCGCGGGGAACTCGACAGTGTCGGTGGGATTCGGTACCTGTTCGCCCTGACGTCTGTGCTCCCAGGAGCGCTGGCAGGAGCCTCGGCTAACGCCGATACAGTCCATGACTGTGCCGTCCGGAGACGTGTAATCGAGGCCAGTGCCCGCATCGCCCAACTCGCGTATGGCGAGTCAGTGCCGGCAGGCACATTGGTCGCTACCGCACACGACCTCATCACACAGGCAGCTGCGAGTGGCCCACAGCGCGTAGGTAGCTCGAAGATGGGTCACTAGTGCGGCCCCCGTCGCCCTAAAGCCGCTGCACCTCAACCAGGTTTGCCATGCGGGCCCACCCAGCAGGTGCGCCAAAACATCTGGACCCCATGCGCCGCATCGGCAAATTTACAGTCCGCTCGAGCGATCGCGCTGGGCCGCTTTCCATCTCAAGTCTCGCAACCCCACCACTGCCCCACGCGTACGGACGCAGCAAGCCGGTCCTACGGCCGAGGTCGATTACGACGGTCGAAGACCGTCCCAGAGAGGGGATCCGTTGGTAGCTCTTCCCTAGTGACTTGGCGAAGCATGTTCGTTCTGACGATCTCGCGAGGAGTGAAGTAGCCGCTCGCTTGCTCCCTCAACTGCGCTAGGTCTCCCGGACCACCGTGTCCCAGTGAGCGGCGAACCTGGGTCTCCATGGCGCGTAGCGCGTCGGCCAAGCCACTGTCGGATAGCTCGTATCCCGCGTGTGCCGCCTGCGCCAAGGCGCGTTCGGCGGCGTCTCTCAAGGCTTCGGACTTTTCATCGAACTCGCCTACGGTCGGACCTACGCTGCGCCCCTCATCCTCCAGGACCCGCACGAGGTAGATCAGCCAGGCTCGACAGTGCACACCGACATCGTTGATGATGTCCACTCTGCGAGTGACGACATCCGCCCGCCGGTGTCGCTCGTCCACATGCTCCTTCCTTCTTTGCAGGGCGAGCGGCCCGAGCGTGGCCGCCGTAGCAGCGACCAGTGCACCCGCTAAGGCCCCCACGAGTCCCATCGTTGCGGCGTTCATGGCACCACGGTACCCAGCCGCCCTGCCTCCGCATCGACAGCGACGGAACGGCTACGAGCCGTCCCACTTACAGCGGGCTCCGTTGACCGCCTACGACCTGGAAAGTTCCGTGCGGCGCCGACTTTGGGGGCACCTGGGGGAGGAAGCCGCTCGATGACCGCCTCACCGGCCGGTTCGATGGATTGCGGAGGTACTACGGCCCAGGCCGGCTGGGGTTACCACCGTGGGTCGCCTTCCGACGGCTCATATCTGGCGGCCCCGCTCTGGGGCACGGCGGATTTACAGACCGCGCGAGGTTTGTATCGCAGCCTGCACTCTTTCACCCAAGGGTGCCTGACTGCCCCACGAGTACCCCAGACGCTGCCCACGCATCATCGCTGGACGCCAGGCGGAGCATTGCTCCTCCAGTTCCAGCCACCCTGCTGCCACCGCCCACCACCTCTACGCCCGCAAGACCGGTGGTGAGTGTCAACCTCTCGGCCTCCCGGTCGAGATGGGCACAGAGGACGGCGGCCAGACGCCTGCGCCTGTGCGTATATCGTGGCGTATATCCGATAAATATGCTGCGTATGCGTCGGTCAACCTCTACGGTCTTTGTCCTACCGGCATGCAACGAGCGACAACAGGGGGACAGCATGCTGCCTGAGGCGTTGACAGCACTTGCCGCGGCAGGGGGCGCTGCAGTAGTGCAAGCGGCGGGTACAGATGCATGGGAAGGGCTGCGAAGCCAGCTGGCGCAATGGTTGGGCCGCGGCGATGCGGAGCGCGAACGCGGCGAGTTGGATCGGCTAGACGGTAGTGCGGCCGATCTTGCCGACGCTGAACCTGGCATCGCCGAGCAGATCAGGTCACGGCAGGAAGCGGTGTGGCAGACCCGCATCGAATCCATGCTGGAAGATCTGGGCAACGAGCAGCGCGCCCGGGCCGCCGCCGAGTTGCGGCAGTTACTGGACGAGGCCGCACCGGTCCCGGCTAGTGAGGCAGGCCTCGTGACCGGAAACACCTTCAACGGGCCCACGGCCTTCCAAGCCGGTAACCACAACCAGCAGGATGTCCACTTCGGTCCCCAGCCATGACCAGCTCCGGCGCCGTCCCGGCAGGCGAAGGGGGCGTACACGGCAACACCTTCCACGGCCCCACCGCCTTCCAGGCCGGCGATCACGGCACTCAGCACGTTCAGTTCGTCTACCAATGGAAGCCCGCCTACCGGATCGAGGACCATCCCGCCGCGCCGAGGCCGGTCTCCGCCCGGACGCTGGCGCAGCAGCCCTCCCGATTGCTGCGCGCGGTACATCAGGTGGTGCCCTTCACTGGCCGCCACGACGACCTCGACGACTTGGCCCGCTGGCGCGACGATCCAACCCCAGGGCTGGCCATCAGGCTGGTGCACGGCCCCGGCGGGCAGGGCAAAACCCGACTCGCCAGCCACTTCGCCAACCTGAGCCACGCGAAGGAGTGGACGGTGTGGCAGGCGGCCGTCAACAAAACCGCCGCCCCCCTCGCCACCAGCCCACCTCCCGAAACCGGAAGAGGAATCGTGCTGGTGGTCGACTACGCCGAACGCTGGCCCAAACCCGACCTGTACGAACTCCTGGAAGAGCCGCTCTTGCACCGCACTGGTCTACCCGTGCGCATCCTGCTGCTCGCCCGCCCGGCCGGTATCTGGTGGGAGAGCCTGGACACCTGGATCGGCGACACGCTCGACGCCCCCGCCGAGCCCCATCCCCTGCTGCCGCTAGCCGCAGACCCAACCGCACGCGCCCGCTTGTTCCGCGAGGCCCGTGACCGCTTCGCCGACCACCTCGGCCTGCCCACTGACCAAGCCGACCGGATCGGCCCGCCCCCGGACCTGGACACCGACGAGGACTACGCCCAGATCCTGACCATCCACATCGCCGCCCTGGCCGCCGTCGACGCCTACCTGCACCACGAAAGCGCTCCCACCGATCCGTCACGCGCCACCGCCTACCTCCTCAAACGCGAACGCCTCCACTGGAGCACCCTGCACCAGCGCCCATCCCAGCGGCTGTCCACAACCCCGGAAGCGATGGGCCGCACGGTGCTGACCGCCACCCTCACCCGCCCCCTGGCCCGGGCCAACGGCGCGACCGCGCTCAACTGGATCGGGCTTGCCGACTCCACCGTTGACGCCAACACCCTCCTGGACGACCACCGCTATTGCTACCCCCCGTCCCATGCCGACCCCGCCCACGCCGTCACCGTGCTGGAACCGCTCTATCCCGACCGCCTCGGTGAGGACTTCCTCGGCCTGACCACCCCAGCCAGCCGCGACGCCCCCGACATCCCCCACCCTGTGCCCGGGGCCGTCACCGACGACTGGGCGCACCAGGCCGCCGAGCGCCTCCTCCTCGACCCCACCGACAGCAGTGCGGCCGCACCATGGACCCGTGACGCCCTGACTGTCCTGATCGAAACCGCCCGCCGCTGGCCCCACATTGCCACCGGCCAGCTCTACCCTCTACTCAAGAAACATCCCGAACTCGCCCTACATGCTGGCGGCACCGCACTGGCCACCCTGGCCAGTCTTGACACCATCGACCTCACCGTCCTGGAAGCCATCGAGCCCCGATTACCCACCGGCCGGCACACCGACCTCGACGTCGGCATCGCTGCCATCACTGCTCGTTTGGCCAGCCATCGCTTAGCCACCACCAACGACCTCGCCACTCGCGCTCGCATCTACAACTCCCTTGCTGTACGCCAGTCCTACGCCGGACTTCGCGATGAAGCCCTCACCACCGGCCAACACGCCCTACAGGCCTGGCGCGGCGTCATTCGCGCCACCCCCGCCCACGAACCCGACCTTGCCACCTCGCTCACCAACCTCGGTGCATTCCTGTCGGAGGTAGGGCGACGGGAGGAAGCCCTTACCGCCACCGAGGAGGCCGTCGCCCTCTACCGTCGACTGGCAGCGGTCAACGCGGTGACCCATGAACCCCACCTCGCCGACTCGCTGTCCAATCTCGGAGCTTTCCTGGCGGAGGTGGGGCGGCATGAGGAAGCCCTCACCGCCACGCAGGAGGCCGTCGCCATCTACCGCCGACTGGCAGCGGCCAACCCGGCGACCCATGAACCCGACCTCGCCAACTCACTCTCCAACCTCGGAGCTTGCCTGGCGGAAGTAGGGCGACGGGAGGAAGCCCTCACCGCCACGCAGGAAGCCGTCGCCATCTACCGCCGACTGGCAGCGGCCAACCCGGCGACCCATGAACCCGACCTCGCCAACTCACTCTCCAACCTCGGAAGTTCCCTGGCGGAAGTAGGGCGACGGGAGGAAGCCCTTACTGCCACCGAGGAGGCCGTCGCCCTCTACCGCCAGCTGGCGGCGAGCAACTCCGCGGCCTTCGAACCGGATCTCGCCCTCTCGCTGTACAACTTCGGCATGCGGCTGTGGGCCGTGGGACGGTGGGAAGGAGCCCTTACCGCCGCCGAGGAGGCCGTCGCCCTCTACCGCCAGCTGGCGGCGAGCAACCCGGCCGCCCACGAACCCGCCCTCGCCCTCTCGCTGTCCAGCGTCGGCATCCGCCTGTCGGCCGTGGGGCGGTGGGAGGAAGCCCTCACCACCACACAAGAAGCGGTGGAGATCCGGCGTCGGCTGGTGGCGAACAATCCGGCCGCCCACGAACCAAACCTCGCAGCCTCGCTGTCCAACCTCGGCATCCGGCTGTCGGCCGTGGGGCGATGGGAGGAAGCCCTCACCACCACACAAGAAGCGGTGGAGATCCGGCGTCGGCTGGCGACGAACAATCCGGCCGCGCACGAACCCAACCTTGCCCTCGCCCTCTCCAACCTCGGCAAACGAATGTCGGCCATGGGGCTGCGGGAGGAAGCCCTGACCGCCGTCGAGGAGGCCGTCGCCGTCCAACGTCGGCTGGCGGCGAGCAACCCGGCGGCCCACGAACCCGACCTCGCAACCTCGCTGACCAACCTCGGGGCATTCCTGTCGGAGGTGGGACGGCGAGAGGAAGCCATCACCGCGACGCAGGAAGCGTTGGAGATCCTGCGACGGCTGGCGGCGAGCAACCCGGCCCACGAACCCGCCCTCGCCGGCGCACTATCCAACCTCGGGCCTTTCCTGTCGGAGGTGGGGCGGCGAGAGGAAGCGCTCACCGCGACAACGGAAGCGCTGGAGATTCGGCGTCGGCTGGCGGCGAGCAACCCGGCCCACGAACCCAATTTCGCAGCCTCGCTGTCCAACCTCGGATTTTTCCTGACGGAGGTGGGGCGATGGGAGGAAGCTCTCACCGTCACGCAAGAAGCCGTCGTTGTCTACCGCCGGTTGGCGGCGGACAATCCGTCCGCCCACGAACTCAACCTCGCCACCTCACTGTGCAATTGGGCACGGGTTCGTTATGAAGCGCAGCAGGACCTCCCCGGGGCCCTGCGGGCGACGGCGGAAGTTGTAGAGATCTACCGCAGGCTCGTAACAGTGGCACCTGAGCGATTCCTTTCACCTCTCTACTCTGTCTTGGACCTGCGGGCAGATGTACTCCTCAGGCTCGGACGCTGGCGGGAGGCGAGAGAAATCCAGGCGTGGCTCAATGCAAACGACTCCCTCCCTGGTTCGCTGGAATAGTGTCTCGGCGACGCTCCTCCCCGATGACCCGGCTGCAAAGGACCAGATCCCAGCCACCTCTCCACCTCCGGGGCATCGGCCGCCGCAACAAGATGACGCGTCCGTGAGCGGATAGCACGGAAGGTGACGAGACCGAACCGCCGCAGGCCCTTGTCGGTGCCTTTCGGGGGCTGCGGGTGAGACGACGTAGTGTCGAGCGTTAGCAGCCTGCCTGCCGTCTAGGTTGAGTTGGCAGATTTACAGTCCCCTCAAGATCGACCGACGGTAGTAGCTCTGACCTGCGGCTTTACGGGCACAGTTAGAGGAGTAGCCGAATCCTGTCCACGTATCGTCCTGATCTTGCACGCGGGCCTCACCGATCCACGCTGGCTTGAGGCCCGTTGCCCTGACCCGCCCACGCACGCGCCGGCAGAATGCCGCTGTGAACCACGGCATCCCTTCTTCCAACGCTGTCTCGGCCCGCATGAGTCGGCAGAACTCTCTCGACACTGCTGCCGACGTTGCGGTCCGACGACTCTTACATGCGAGGGGCCTCCGCTACCGGGTGAGCTATCCGGTCCCCGACATGCCCCGTCGCCGAATCGACATCGCCTTCACCAAAGCCAAGATCGCCATCATCGTGAACGGCTGCTTCTGGCACGGCTGTCCCGAGCACACAACACAGCCGAGGGCCCACGTCGAATGGTGGCAGGTCAAGCTGGCCAAGAACATGGCTCGGTATGTCGAAACGACCGAACACCTGACGGCCGCCGGATGGACTGTCCTCCGTTTTTGGGAGCATGAATCCCCCGAGCACATTGCCGACCAGGTCGCAGCTTGCGTAGAGGAACGAAAAGATGACCGGATACTTTGAGGCGCGAGGAGCGAGAAGCACTGACCCCGGGGCAGGACGGGAGGTCGCGCAGTACGAGACCGCCCAACCACGTGAGCGCAGTCGCCCAGGCGGACTGCTGCGGACCCTTTCGAGACGGCCGGCCAGACCGGCAGCTCGCGAGGCGATGTAGGAGGCGAGCGTCGTCGTAGCATCGCTGGTACTCCTGGGCGAGTGGGTGCATCCGGACACTGGCCGGCGGGTGCTCTACGTGGTGTGCCGTCTTCTGTCCCCGATTCCGTCGCAATGCCTGACCAGGCAGGAGACCCGATGACAGTTCACGAGGATATGGCCGAGGCCCTCTGGGAAGACATCCAGGAAAGCCCAGAAGCAGTCGCCGCCATGTTCAGACTGCGCAACCGCCACATCCGCGGAGAGATGGATGAAGGCGGCATATACGGGACGGGCTACGCCGATGCGCTTGGCAGCTCAGCAAGGTTCCCGCCCAAGAAGTGGCCCCTGGCGCAGCACGCCGCCTTCGTCAACATTCATGCGCTCATAGGGGCAGGCGACGTCGCCTTCACCTGTATCAGCACAGGTGGCACGCCTGGCCCGGACGCTGACCGAGTCGGGAACGCCCGCAAGCTTGAGGACACGGTGGACCCGTTCGGGGTGGAATTGGACATGCACCAGAACGGAGCCGACGCCGACGGCACGCTCCGGTGGGAAAGTCCGCTGAAGATCAGCCGCTCCACCGGGGCCCACTTTTTCCCTTCAGCCTGCAAAGAAGGGACGTACTCGCTTCTCACGTACCCGACCGTGCGCGAAGCCGGGTGGGCACCTCTGGAAGTGGGTGACTCCTGGCCCTCACGCACGTTGATGCATCTCCATCAGTACGGCGCAGTTGCTCGATGGCCCTACGGATCGAAGCTCATCTGGCTCTTCATCAACTTCGCGAAGCCCTCGTTTTGATGGCCCGTGAAGCCGACAAGTGGACCAGTACCACCATCGAGGGCGTCGGGCCGTGAACGCTCGCTCTGTGCTACACCAAGGAGACGGATGTCAGAGGAGCCGCAGAGGCGGGTACGACTACGGCTGGCCATGCGGCGCGCCGCGCCTAATCGGGTACGGGCCCGGATCCGTCAAGAACTGCCCGAGCCGGAGGCTGGGAGGAGGCCCCGTCAGTGGCGCGACCTCACGGTGATAGGAAGCCTACTGACCGTGCTGCTTGCCGTTCCGGGGACCGTGTGGGCAGTGCTGGTTGCTCAAGACCAACTCCATCAGTCGCAGGAGGCGGAGACCAAGTCGGAACGCGCTCAGGCATCCCGGGTATCCATCTGGGCAATTCAGGATGCGCACGGCAAGTGGTCCCTGCACCTGGCGAACAGGAGTCCCGACCCCGTCACCAACGTGCACCTGACCTTCGTGGCGGTAGACGGCCGTACGAAGGTGGTAGCGGGCCATCCGAAACTGACTTGGGTCGGCTGGTCGCTCTCACTGACGAGTGTGCCTCCCTGTACGGATATGACGATCACCCAGGACCAGCTCGGCTACAGCGAAGAGATGAGCGCCGCCCTAGCAAGCCTTCACAGCTTCGCTTCGCCGTACTTGCAGGGGGTGCCGACAAAAGCCGGATGGCGGCCTGTCGCAGATCACGTTGCCATCCTGGAGAGTGGTGGTTTGCAATTCACAGACCGCGATGGATTGACCTGGGTACGACGCGATGGGCGGCTGGCTCAGGGTGCCTCTGCTCTGCAACCCCTTCCTGGAATACAGGGCGGCGTAAAGGGCATGCCATCAGCCCACGCGGTTGCGCAGTGCGAGGACGCGGATGGTTGAGCCCGGGCCCGCGATGATGCTTGCGAGTCCGGGAAACCGGCATGACCCACGACCGGGGGCTGCAGGCCCTCAGGTTTAGGGAACCCAGGCGTGTGTCTGCGACGACGATGCCTGAGCCCTCAGCTTGGGAAGCTGAGGGCATCTGGGGCTTGTTTCCGGGGTTGCCCTGCGGCTGAGCGGCTTCGGGGGCCTGGTGCGAGGTCGGCATTCCTCTGGGTTCCCGTGGCTCCCCGCACGATCTGGCACAGGTCTGGCACGACTTCTTCGTCTGGAACTGGTGACTGAAGGGACGGTCCTTCAACGCCGCGCATGCTCGCTCGACCTTGTCAGGGTCTGCTCCAGGCGGAAGCGAACCTTCTCGATGGGCCTGCCAATCGATCAGAGCAGGCTGATGAGACAGCAGTCCGTGCTGTCGGGCAGAGATCCCGCAACTGGCGCTGCATGGCTCGCCAGCATGATCTTTTCCAGCTCAGCTTGAGAAGCCTAGGCATCAACGCAGAGGGTGCCCTGTCACCTGTGGCGAAGCAAGATCGGGGGCTGCCGCCCGCTGCCCGCGATACCTCGAGTCGATCTCTTGCGGCACTCAAACACGCACGCCAGCTGGTTCCCGCGCTGAACGGTGTGATCTCCGGTGAGTGTTCCTCCTCACCTGGGCCTTTACAGTGCGGGCCGATGTCGGCAAGGATGCCGTCGAAATGGCTTAAGTGCCTCGCCGAGGTGACCTTGGAAACTTAGGTTACTCCGGGCGAACGGCAGGATCGTCAAAGCAACAGTCGCAACATCCCTTCCCTGGAGTGCCTCATCGCGACTCGGTGCGCTCGCGCGCAGAGTGGTGTGGGGGCACACTTGTATGTGAAGGCGGTTGCGACCCGTACGCGAAGGGACATTATGTCCGACCGCCTCGACCGGCAAGTTCAGGAACAGCATGAATTGTGGCAATCTGAGCAAGTCCGGAGCGTTCTGATAGAGGTAATGGATGCCCATTCAGAGCCTGTCCCTTTCGCGCTGCTTGAGCGGGAGGGCATGGAGCGTACGGGATTCGATAAATGGCCTGTGAGGCAGGCCATATGGCATCTGCTGAGTGTTGGCGAGATCTCTTTTGATCGAAAGGAAGGGAATCTCGCGCGAACTTGAGGGTTCCAGCACCTTGAGGATCGTCACTGCGGGAGTTCGTCATGTCGTCAAACCTGGACCCGGAAGCTCGCAAATATAACAGTAAGCGACTTCCCGGCGACTACGCGAGTCCGTTCGATGAAGATCGCGGAAGGATCTTCTACTCAACAGCCTTTCGTAGGCTCAATGGGGTGACTCAAGTCGCCCCGGCGACTGAGCAGCGACTCCTGCACAATCGATTGACCCACAGTTTGAAGGTTGCGGAGGTTGGGCGCCGGCTCGCCGACAGGATTCTTTACGACCCTGAGGATGGGAACAGGTCTCTAGAAAAGGTGCTTCATCCTGCTGTTGTGGAGACTGCTGGTCTGGCTCACGATATCGGGCATCCACCGTTTGGTCATGCAGCAGAGTCTGTCCTCAATGAACTCATGTCAACTGTTGACGGACTTGAAGGATTTGAAGGCAATGCCCAATCGTTCAGGATTGTCACGAAGTTGGCTGTGCGTGAAACCGGCTCGCAAGGACTTAATCTAGCGCGCGGTAGCCTTGACGCCGTCCTAAAATACCCGCAAAAGAAGGAAGAAGTTTCCGCTACAGGAAGTAAGGGGGAGCATGAATGGATAGACCGCGAATATGGAAGCAAATGGGGTTACTACGAGAGCGAGTCTAGGGTTTTCACCTGGATCAGAGGAGAGTCGGGCACTGCCGGTCGAAGCGTTGCCGCTATTCTTGTTGACTGGGCGGATGACATCAGTTATGCGATACATGATGTAGAAGATTACTTCCGTGCGGGTCTTATTCCCTTGCATGAGATAGAAGATGATTTCGGTAAAATCGTCGCTCACGGAGTGGCCCGCCTCACGCGATCTCTTAACGGTTTCAATGCGGGAATGTTTGAAGACGCATTGAGGAGTGTGGTCGCCTCGCTGCCGTTTGCGCGCCCATTTTCCGACACACAGCGCGATCGACAGCTACTACACGAGGTGACCTCTGCTCGTCTACGTGACTACGTGTCGGCAGCTGAGCCCCTGGATGAGTGGCCCTATGTTCGAATCCATGAAAGGCAACAGTACGAGGTCGAGGCCCTAAAAGAGCTGACCTGGTTCTATGTGATCCATAATCCCGCGTTGGCTCTCGCGCAGGAAGGTCAAAAAAAGGTCATACGTGAACTGTACGTGACGCTGCGAGACTGGCTATGCAGAGAAGAGGATAGTCCAAGAATCCCCTCTGCTCTGATTGAATTCTACAATGTGGCTCGACGGGATCTTCAGGCCGGTTCGAACTTGAACAGGAATGCAAAGGTTAATCGCGCAGTGTGCGATTACATTTGCACGCTGACGGACGCTCAGGCGCTTGATATTTATGAGCGCCTGATAGGAATGTCAAGGGAATCTATCTTTGGTGTCTCATTCCTATGAGGCCGCTGAATAGGGCCAGCCTCTTCGGGTTTCGGGATGTGATCCGACGGCTCGAGCCGAAGTGGATGCCACGGCGTACCCCTTCTCTGGTGTCAGCGGAGGTACCCGAGCAGGACCGTAGTGGTGGTCGTACGCTGATCTTCTCGGGGCTCACGCGGAGGTTCCCATGCCTCGAACTGTATGGAACGGCGCTATCAGCTTTGGCCTGGTCACGGTGCCTATCCACGTCCAGAGTGCGACTGAGAACCACAGCATCCAGTTCCACCAGTACCACTTGGAGGACATGGGCCGGGTGCGGGTGAAGAAGGTGTGCGAGCTGGAGGACCGCGAGGTCGCCCAGTCGGAGATTGGCAAGGGCTACGAGTACGCCAAGGACCAGATCGTCGCCATCTCCGATGTGGACCTGCGGGAGCTGCCGCTGCCCACGGCGAAGGCGATCGAGATTGAGGCTTTCGTGCCGCTGGAGTCCATCGACCCGATCCAGATCGGCGAGGGCTACTACCTCGCCCCGGACGGGCAGGTCGCGGCGAAGCCGTACAAGCTCCTGGTGCAGGCACTCGCACGGTCGTCGAAGGTGGCCGTCGCCAAGTACGCCTGGAGCGGGCGCGAACGGCTCGGCCTGCTACGGATCCGCGATGACGTGATCGTGCTGCATGCGATGCGCTGGCCTGACGAGATCCGCCCCCCGGCTGCCGTCGATCCGCCTGACGAGAAAGTGTCGGAGGAGGAGATCGAGGGGGCACTTGCCCTGATGGAGTCGATGGCGCGCGACGACCTCAACGGCCCCGAGTTCGAGGACGCCTACACCGACG
Organism: Streptomyces sp. NPDC019531; assembly: GCF_044903305.1. Taxonomy (NCBI): domain Bacteria; kingdom Bacillati; phylum Actinomycetota; class Actinomycetes; order Kitasatosporales; family Streptomycetaceae; genus Streptomyces; species Streptomyces sp. NPDC019531. The sequence goes on from NZ_JBJDQL010000008.1 coordinate 23,065, forward strand.
CCCTCGCGAAAATCATCGAGGCCAAGCGGGAAGACCGCGAGCTCCCCGAGGCACCGACACCTGACAAGCCGGCCCAAGTCCTCGACCTCATGGCCGCGCTCAACGCGTCGGTCGAAAAGGCCAGGTCCTCGCGCGGTGAAAACGCAGACGTGCACGAACTGCCGAAGAAGACCGCGGCAAAGAAGGCGGCGAAGAAGCAGCCGGCCAAGAAGGCGACCGCGAAGAAAAGTGCGGCAAAGAAGGCGACAGGGCGTCGGCCGCGCAGCGCCTAGTCGAGGATGCCCAGCGCGGTGTCCGGCCGGCACTGCGGGCAGGCATCGACACCCTCAGCTAGTGCGCGCAGCGCCTGGTCCCGCTCAACGCCCTTGGACCGCGAGCCTGCGTTCCAGCAGCCGCCGACGTGGACGTATACGGCGTTGCTGTGGGACAGGCCCCGCTCGATCAGCCAGTCCGGCGCCGGCGGCAGGGCGGCGAGTCCGCGCTGCCGTTCGGCCTCGCGCTGCTCCTCCTGAGCGATCCACCGGCGTGTGCGGGCCAAGTCTCGCTCCTGCACGCGCTCCAGGAAACGGAGCGGGGCGAGTCTCGATGGGCCAGCATCGTTCACATGTTCGATTCTAGGAGGTAGCGTGATCCGCGCATCCCGAGGGGCACTGGAGACAGTGTGGACCTGATCGATATCGAGGAGCTGCTCAGACAGCACTCCATAGACGGCGCCGGCCTGGACCCTGCGCCGCCCGAGACTGGCCACCGGGTCAAGGATGATCCGGAGGCCACGGCTCGCTACCGCGCGGACGGAGTACGGACTCACGATGCGAACCGTCAGCCACGAGGAGTGGCAGGAGATGGGCCGCAGAGCCAGGCCCCGCCGTGACCAGTGCTCAGGAGCGCTTCCGCGTCGCGGTGTCCTGCGCCGGCGGTACGATCATGCGCGGCTGGTGGAGCGATCAGGAGGTGGCGCGCGAAAAGTTCCGCAACTGGATCGGCTCCCACGGCAACCTCACTCAGCCGCTCATCACCCTCACTGACGAGATCGACGGCATCCTGTTGACGAGCTGGCCAGAAGAGTCGCAGCCCCCTGCCATGCTGACGGCCATGACGAACGAGCACAGCGACACCGACGCGTCCGCCGAGCCGGACGAGCACGCGAGCGAGCAGGGCGTCGGCGACGAGCCCATCCCGCCGATCACCTCCGACTGGGCTCCCGAAGTCGGCGAGTACCGGATCTCCACCGCCTGACGGCTGCTACTCAACAGGCGCTGCGGGCTCGGGATGCCGTGCGGTCTTCCGCACGTCCGCCTCGACCTGAAAGCGGGCCGCGCCCTGCTCCTGCGCATGCCCCGTGACTGCGGCCTGCACCTCTTCGGCGCTCTTGCGCCAGACCTTCCATGCCGCGTCGTACGCGGCAACCTGCTCCTCGCTCCAGCCGCCGTCCTGCGACGGCGGCCCGTACGAGTCCGCCAACTTCAGGACCTGGGCGTGCGCTTCGTCCGCAACGATCTGCAGGTTCACGAGTTCTTCGAAGGTGTGTGCCACGTGCAGGGATCCTAAGACGGACAGACCGACCACTAACGCGCTGGGCCCGGGGGCCGCTACGTGTCGTGAGGGTCCTCCTGATTCAGGCATCAGCGAACTGCGGCTCTGTGGACGCGTATAGCCCGTTGACATAGCGACTTGTGATGTCAGCGGTGTGATCTACGGTGTCGCGCATGGCACCTTCTGAGATCACTCGTGCAGGCATCTTGCAGGCGATTGCGGAGCACGACCGGATCGGCCCGGAGGCGTTCCGGGACATCTACGGCTTCCGTGCCGCGGCTACCTATCTCCTCGAATACGAGGGGAACCTGTACGACTCGAAGGCGATAGCTGGCGTTGCTCACAAGTACGACTTCGGCGTAGCGCTCAAGCCCTCTTCTCCGGGGCTCAGCGGGGGCCTTAAGCATGCGGTGGCGTGGCTCCGGAGGGAGGGCTTCACCGTGGTGGAGCCCTCCAAGACCTTTCACCGGCGCGTGGGAGACGTCCGGCCGGCTCGACGTGCGACGGGGCCCGCTCTGCACCGTCCCGTTCTTCTGCTCTGGGCCATCGGCCAGGCTCTGGCCGGCGCACCCCGCATGCAGTCGTGGGCGACCACGCGTGATGCTCTCGCGCCACTGCTGGTGAAGTACGGCCAGGTGGAAGACGGTGTGGACGGGGCCCATTACCCGTTCTGGGCGCTCGTTCGCGATGAGCTGTGGACCATTGAGCAGGGGCAGGAACTCAACCTGACCAGTCGAGGGCGACGCCCCACGCTGGAGTCTCTGAATGAGGTCAATCCCCTTGGTGGTCTACGCGAAGATGATTACAACCTCCTCCGCTCGCATCCGGATGCCGCGGCATCCGCGGCTGCGGGGCTGATCCTGCGCTACTTCCATCCCCTTCCAGTGGGCTTGCTTGAAGACTTTGGTCTCCACGAGTTGCTCGCCGGCAGGTGGCCGGGTGCTCTGCGCCCGCTGCTCGGGGAGACCTTCAAGGATCGGGATGCTATTTGGCGGGCTTATGGCGGTCAGAAGATGGCAGGGATCGGCTGCCTTGCCGATGGCATCCTGAGCGTCTTCTCGGACGACAAGGGGCCATACGCCGATGGGCGCATCCCGGACACCAACTGGATTGCCTACGTGGGCGATGGTCTGTCTGGCGATCAGAAGCTCACTGACGGCAACGAGCTCATGGCCGAGCACCAGGCGGCCGGTCGCCCGCTGCGCTACTGGCACAAGCCGTTCCAGGGGCAGTTCAGCTTCGAGACCTGGGCCGTGATCGTGCAACGCCGACTGCGGTGGGGCGTTGGCAAAGACAAGCGGCCCCGTCGTGAGTTCCTTTGGGTGCTGGCGCCTGTCCCCTCCCCGGAGCGGGAGACCTGGCCCTCCGAGGTGCTCGAAGCGCTAGATGCAGATACAGGGGAGCTCTGCGATGACACTGGCGACTACCGTCCCAGCGACCTCGACCTTGAAGCTCCCACCACCGGGGAGAGCGACGAGGATGCCTATCGGCGTCTGGCGCGGAAGGCCGAGGCGAACGCCGAGCGGCGCCTCGGGCTGAAGAAGCCGACGCTGGCCGACAAGTACGTCCGCGACCCCAGCGCGCGAGCTGCCGTCATCAAGCGCTGCCGCGGCAGGTGCGAAAGCCCTCAATGCGCAGGGCATCCCACCGAGCTGACTACAGCCGGCCTGCCAATCTTGCAGGTCGACCACGTCAAGGACCTCGCCAAAGAGGGACCCGATGTCCCTTGGAACATGATCGCCTTGTGTCCGAACTGCCACGCCCTTAAGACCTACGGCGAGAACCGGGAGAAGCTTCGGCGCCTGCTCGCTTCGACTGCGCGCCGCCTCCACGAGGCCAAGCTCAAGTGACCTACTTGTGCTGGTGCCTATTCATGAAGTAGGCACCAGCAGCTCACGGCAACGCTTCAAGAGCATCGTTCAGTCCGCATGTCTGGCCCGTGCGACCTGCTCCGCCGTAGTCTCGGTGGCCCGCAACCGCCCTACTGGCGCCACGCTGCACTCAACGGGCAGGCCAGCAGTCAAGCATGGGGGCACCGCACCACGGATTACTCCGTCGACAGATCTACAGTCGCCTCAGGGTCAACCGATCACGTGGCTCTTTGACCTGGCCTTACGCATGCCATGTGTGCTCCGACTCCCCATTCCGTCCACGTCTGGTCCATAGCTTGCCTCGCCCCGCTCTCCGGCCCACGAGACCCGGGTCCAATACGAACTGGCTTGGGAACTGGCTTAGCTTCCGGTACTTCTCCTCGATCTCAGATTGCCGCGCAATGATGCGGGGATCTTGACCCAGCGACTCCGGCAACTTGGTACTTGACGTCGGACACGCCTTCAGGAGCTGGGGCACCGTCAGCCCTTCCGCCTTCGAGAGGTCAGCACCGTCGAGTTGACAGCCCGTCAGGTCCGCCCCCTTGAGGTCACAGCCCCCCAGGTCCGCACCCTGGAGATGGGCGCCCATCAAGTTCGCTTCTTCCAATGAGGCGCCGATAAGGCGGCTGTCTGACAAGTACGAACCCGAGAGGTCAGCACAGACGAGAACAGCATCCGAAACATCCGCCTTACTCAAACTGGATTGCGAAATATCTGCCCCTCGAAGCATTGCGCCACGCATGCAGGCGCCCGCAAGAATCACCTTGGACATGAACACGCACTTACCTCGGACCGAGGACAGATTCGCTCCCCTCAATGTCGCTTCCTCGAAGAGGGCATCGCGGATATTGGCCCGTGTAAGGTCGGCGTTTGCCAAGCTGGCCTTTGTTAGATCTGCACCTTCCAGCAAGGCGCCAATCAACAAGGCTTCATCAAGCCAGGAGAGCGTCAAATTGGCACCGATGAGATTCGCTCGGGAGAGGTTTACACGCCTCATCTCAGCCCTATGAAGGTTTATTTCAGGGATAAACGCACCAGAAAGGTCAAGCTCCCCAAGTTGGGGAACCTGATCCATCCCTGGATGGCGCCTCTCAGACCAACTAGCAAGAGCGGTCAGTGCTGCGTGGAGGTCAGAAGGGAGCCCGAGCCTGTCCGCACTGCTAGGCGATCGCGACCTACTTCCCCGGATCGCGGCACGCCGGGCAGCCGTCACGCGCTCCCGTTCTTTCCTCTCGCCAACTTTCGGCGACTTTTCCCTGACGAATCCATTGAGTACCTGGACTGCATGGCTGGCCTGGTCCGGCGAATCCTGAAGAATCTGCCCCAATGCCAAAATCCCACCCAATCGCACATACGACTCTTCAGACCCAAGGCGCTCTAACGCCTTACTAAATCGCTCTGTAAGCTGACCTCTGTGACTGAGCCGATAATTTCGAGCCGTGTAAAGCAGGGCGATCACCGCCCCGGCAGCAGCAAGCACCTGAACAGAAGCCAATCTGAACTGCCCCATTGCAGCGGACCGCTCAGCCGCATCGAGTGAATGCCAATAGCTATTCGACGGCGGATAGAAGTTCCGCCATACCAAAGTCACCCCTTTACTGACAGCAATGAGACAGATGAACGCCAAAGCCGCAACGGCAACAGCAAGAGACAGCTGACGCCACCGCAGCATCTTGGATGAAACTCCCATGATGGGACCATGCCCAACGATCGCGGCACGGTAGGCCTCAACCGAGATGTTCAGAGCAAGAATTGAGGATGCCAGGCACATCAACTCACCAGCTGCCCGGACGCAGGCCGCGCAACGCTAGACGAGGCTGCCCAGCACAGTGTCCGGCCGGCACTGCGGGCAGGCATCGACCCCCTCGGCGAGTGCGCGCAGCACCTGGTCCCGCTCAACGCCCTTGGACCGCGAGCCTGCGTTCCAGCAGCCTCCGACGTGGACATACACCGCGTTGCGCTGGGACCGGCCCCGTTCGATCAACCAGTCCGGCGCCGGTGGCCGGGCGGCGAGTCCGCGCTGCCGTTCGGCTAGACCCATGGACACCAGTTCACTAACGCCGGATAAACCAGGTCCTCTATGGAACGCATTTTACCTCGGGATCATTGTTGATCATCCTCCATTTTAGCTTTATCGCCTTGCGCGGATCGCTTTTGCTTGCTCAGAAAATTGATCCTTGCGGCAACCAATTTAGCGAGCATGTCGGGCGTAAAGAAGAGCGGATAGAAGGTGGCACACAACTCTTTCACGAGAGCCAGTGGGGCGCCATTCTCGGAGCAATTTAGATGGATTGTTTCAAATACGGCCGTCATCATCGCTCGCGTCGTAGCTTCCTCTACATCCTTTGGGCCTTCTCGAATGTAGTAGGCGAACAGCACCTCCGCGAAATGCTCGGTAAATCCACCCATTGGTCGTACCGCTTTGATTGCGACGCCGAAGTCGAAAATAAGCGAAGAAAGTACACCTTTATAGAACTGAACGCTGGCCTCCAGTTCCATTTCACGAGCCTCTGCAAGGTTTGATCTTGCATACACCATGGCTCGATTCGCGTGCTCTATTCGCGCAGCCCAGCAAAGTTTCGCCACGGCTGCCTGATCAAATGCAAGCCCTCGCGAGAAAGTAATAGATATTGCCCTGTTGGATCGATTTGACAACTCGACATGGTCGAACTGTTCTTGCGGCATCGTAAACCAGCCGCGTTCATGTTTAACGTCCCACAGCACTACGATCACGAGGTCCGCAGTGCGTACCCAGCGCAACACCTGATCGGCCTTAACCTTGACCGACGGCAGGTTTCTGCCCGAGCAGTCCCGCTCCGTTCCTTTCACTTGTACCCAGACGCGCGCTGGATCCAGACGACCTTCATGACAGATCTGAACCAATAGATCTTCTCCGTAGTCTTCGTGGATCTCATCTACGGCGTGCCCTTGTAAGTTCCACTCTCGGCGGACTGCAGCTACTGCCAGAGAGGCAATCCTGTGCTGAGCTGGTCTGCGAGTCATCTCTTCCCTTGCTCTTCTTTTCAGCGGCGCGGACTTACTGCGCCCAGAAATGAATGATGGCAGCAAAATCTCCGTCATAAGTGAGGTGCGGTCCATCCGACTCCGGAGGGGTGAAGCCAGCGGTTTCTCATGGCAGCCCGGATGTGAAGAGACCCGGACACTGTGTCCGGGTCTCTTCACATCCGGTACCTCAGTCTCGTAGTGCCACAAGGCAGCCACAAGGCTGTCTACCCACGTCATGGCCCGGTCTGTACCGTAAAGGGGCCCCACGACAAGCAGGAGGCAGCACGTAATGCGTGGTCTTGGAGATCACCTGAGCATCGGTGAACGCATCGCGTTCTACCGGAAGCGTCGTGGCTACACGCAAGAGGTGCTCGCCGGTCTGGTCGGGCGTAGCACCGACTGGTTGGCGAAGATCGAGACGGGGCGCCGGAAGCCTCCCCGGATCGACATGCTCGCGGAACTGTCGCGCATCTTGCGCGTGCCCCTTGGGGACCTGCTCGGGCAGACCACGCTCATGGAGGATGAGAAGCAGCAGGACGACGTTCCAGCCGTGCGCGACGCGCTCATGAGCCCGCGTCGGCTGTCTCGTCTGCTCTTCGGCCCGGAGGCTGAGGTACAGCTCCCCACGCCGGCGCCTGTGGCCGTGCGCGTGGAGCAGGCATGGAACGACTACCAGGGCGGGCGACTCGGCAGCGTCATCGCCTCGCTGCCAGCACTCCTCCAGACTGCACAAGAGCTGGAGGAGCGAGCCGCACGGCGCGGCGAGGACCGTAGCGACTGCTGGGCTGTATCGGCCCGCACCCATCACCTCGCAGCAACGACCCTCGCCAAGATCGGTGAATCGGACATCTCATGGCTCGCTGCGGAGCGTGCGATGCGTGCCGCAGACGAGTCCGACGACCCCCTCGTGTTGGCGTCCGCCGCACGGGCCGGCACGCACGCCCTGCTGGCCAACGGCCGGTACGACGACGCGTTGGAGCTGGGCAACACGGCCGCCGCATGGCTCTCGTCTCAGGTGACCGACAACGACCCTGCCGCGCTGAGTCTGCTGGGGATGATCCATCTGCGAGCCGCTGTCGCGGCGGCTCGCCACCAGGACCGGCCCACCGCTGCCGGCCTGCTGGGCCGAGCCGAAGAGCTCGCGGATGATCTCGGCTCGGATGAGAACTACTGGCAGACCGGCTTCGGGCCCACGAACGTGCTGCTTCACCGTCTGTCGGTTGAGCTGGACCTCGACAACGTGTCGTACGTGGTGGAACACGGCCGGATCAACGTCGACCACATGCCTCAGGAACGGAGCGTGTCGCACCGCATCGACTTCGCACGCGCTCTCTCGCTCAACGGTCAGGGCGATGAGGCACTCACGGAACTCCGCACGGCCGAACGCACGTCGCCACAGCTCGTACGCAACAATCCGAGGGTTCGCGAGACGCTGCGGGATCTGATCAAGCAATCACCGGTTACCGGTGGCTCGCGATCATCCGAGGTGTTCGTGATGGCCCAAAGGTGCAGGGCGGTGCAGTGAGTTCAGGCAAGCGTGGGGTGCTCGGAGTCGTCGGGTCGGCGGCCGGAGGCGTAGAGGCGTTGCGCACCGGCCTCGTTGCACCCGCGATGGGGCGCGGTTGGCAGGTGGCGGTCACTCTGACGCCGACCGCTGGTCAGTGGCTACGGATAAGCGGCGAGGTCGAGCAGCTGGAGAAAGTGACCGGCCTTCCAGTGCGCGATGAACCCCGCCTTCCTGGCGAGGCACGACCGCACCCGCCGGTTGACTGCTATGTGGTAGCCCCCGCTTCAGCCAACATGGTGGCTAAGCTCGCCGCCGGCCTGATGGACAACCAGGCGCTCACCCAGGTGGGCGAGGCGATCGGCACCCTCGGCTTGCCCGTCGTCCTCTTTCCTCGGGTGAACGCGGCGCATGCCCGCCACCCGGCATGGCAGAACCACATTGACACCCTTCGGGCAGGGGGCGTTCGCATCGTCTACGGCCCGGAGGTGTGGCCGCTGTACGAACCGCGCGAGGCGCCGGCGGGGCGCGAACTGCCCTGGGGGGCAGTGCTGGATGCCGTGGACGAAGCGACTCGATGACGAGTCGTCAACTGCCCTGCCCTGCAAGCAAAGAGGACCCGGACACTCTGTCCGGGTCCTCTGCCGTTCACGGCTACATGCTCATTGGCATGCCAAGGATCAATGAGCGAAGCAGCGAGCTGGAGTGCATGACTCCTGCTGAACTCGCTTTGGTCAAAGCGAGTTTGAGGGACGCACGCCTCCAGGTCGAACGACTGCTGAGGCGTGCGGATGGACTCACGGCGACGGTGGAGTCTCGCTACCCACAAGCCGCTCAAGCCGGTCAAGCCGCTCCCCGAGCAACCGGAGAGCGTCATGAATCGTGCTGAGCTCGGTGGCCAGGGCTGCGAAAGCAGGGCTGCTGCCCGGCTCGGTGCCAAGGGGTGCCGCAGGGTCGCGGACGAACGTTCCGCGCCCCTGTTGGGTGAGGATCAACCCCTCATCACGGAGCTGACCGTACGCGCTCTGAACAGTCATGAGCTGCACGCCAAGGTCCTTGGCAAGCGCGCGAGCTGCTGGGAGCCGATCCCCCGCGTGGTACTCGTGATCGGGGCCCGTGATCTTCTCGCGGAACTGCGCCGCGATCTCCTTTGCCGTCGGCGTGTGCTTCGGCACCTCAGAGCTCTGATCCATACCCCCGAGAGTAACCGGACCTAGGTCAATCTCACGTTGCTCCGCCAGCACCCTCTTGACATTCAGATTGACCTAGGTCAATCTAAACCACGTCAGAAGCGGAGACCCGTAAGGGCTTACCCGCTCTGCCTGAAAGCCCCTGACCTGCAAGAGGTCGGGCCGTGAACAACCCCGCAGGGACCCGCTTACACGCGGCCACGCGGCAGGGGAGACGTAGAAGTCCGTCGTCTTCACGGATTGATCGGTGTCATCGGCTAAGCCGTTGGTCTGACCCTCGGGCGTAGACCCAGGGACCGGATCACCGGGGACCCCGGTGATTGGGCTGCACCCGGTCCATGACAGGTAGCCATTCCAGGGAGATCAACTCAGCGAGTGACGACTGAGTGACGCGGTGACCGCGCGCCGACCAAGAGGAGGCGGAGCAAGGCGCACACGGGAGCCGCGAGAAGACGGTGACGGGCTTTCCCGTCACTCGTCATGCGGGCAGGGCACTGGCGATCGCGTCGGTGCCCTGCCCGTTTGATGAGGAAGCAGGGCGGCCCCCCGGGTGGCACCCCGGAGGACCGCGAACAGGCACCTGTCGAGGAGGCACCTGTGATCACCAGTCTGACAGAGGCGGAGCGGGATGAGCTGTCCCGCAAGGCCGGTGAAGCGAACAAGCGCAGCGAGGACAACGCCCGTTCCCGGGGCGGCCGTTGATGGCCGGCTTGGAGCACGAGAAGACGAAAGATCCGCTGCCGTCGCGTCCGCGCGGCCCGCACCCCTACTGATCCCCACCGCCCTGATGGCTCCGGCCGGGTTCGACTCCCGGCCGGGGCGCTCCGGCCCGCCGCCTTCCGCGGTGTGGGCCGCACTTCCCGGACAGGCTGCCGCCCGCTGGAGGGCGCTCGCGCGGCTTCGGGCTCTTCCTCTATCCCTTCGACATGGGAGCTCCCATGCGCAGTTACGTCGGCGGCCACCGGGCCGACACCCCACAGGACTTCGCCGAACTCGCCCTCGGTACCCCCACCGAACTCTGGCTCGGGGTCGACGGCGAGAGCGAGACGGAGCGTGCGGCCCGCCTGGACGCGGCCCGCGACATCCTCGCCGACCCGGAGTTCGGCACCCTGCCCGACGACCTGATCCGCCTGGCCGCGCGGGTTGTTGAGGAGCACCCAGACCTGTTCTACGTGGTCCCGCTGGCCCGCCCCGCTCGCCGGCGCACTGTGCGTCGGGGGGTTGCGGCGTGAGCGAGAGCCTGACGCTGGACGACTTGGCCGTGCCGCTGCGGGCGCTGCGCCTGCTGGCCGCGGACTTCGGGCACCTGTCGGCGCCGACCGTGGCAGTGTCCACCGTCTTCCCGGACCGGTTGGAGCTGTCGTTCCACAACGACCTGGCCGGCTTCGAGGCATGGCGCGATGCTCTGGGCATCCCTCCGGAGGCCGTGGTCTACCGCGAGCAGAGCGGCGGCTGTACCCGCGTCCTGACGGCCAGCACCGACCGTGCGGACACGGTCGTGGACTTGGTCGGCTACGGCGACATCAGCGCCCCGCAACCGACCGGGGCGGCGGGCTGATGTCGATCGGGTGGAGCAAGTGCTTCGACCCGAACGGCGCCGGGCTTGGCATCCCTACGTGGCCGTGGCGGTGCGCACCGGATGGGTTCGCGACCAGACGGCAGTTACGGGCCCGCGGCCTCCGCCCTGGCGGTCAGCCGATCGCCGGCCAGATACTTCGGCCCCGGTACCGGCGCGGACCGCTGGTCGCCTACCTGTACCGGCTCGACAAGGCGTTGCCGGTCCGGCCCATGACCCCGGCCAAGCGGCGGGCGCTGGACTGCGCGATGCGCGCCCGCCGGACCTGCCCGCAGTGCCGTCTGGACGCCGGATACGTCATCCCTTCATCCCTCGGGGTCTGCGTCCCCTGCGCCTACCCCGACGACCAGAACAAGGAGTGATCACATGGACTGGAAGGAAGTACTGGCCGTGCTGCGCAGGTTGGCGCACTGGAGTCTGCCGGCCGGGCTGACCGGTCTGTCGCTGGGCTGGACGGTCTACGCGGTGGGCGAGATCCTCGCCCACCAGGCACCGGAGCCTCTGGCCTACACGGTGGCCGGGATCTATGACGCGGTGTGGCTGTACGCGCTGGCCATGGAAACCGCCCACCGCCGCCAGGGCTCCAAGGCGACCCTGCCCACCCTGCTCGGGTGGCTGTTCCTCGTGACGTCGGTCGGCGTGCTGTTCACCCACGGCCTGCTCTACGCCACCGCGGTCGTCGCGGTCATCGGCGCCGTGGTCCCCGCTGCCGCCAAGGCAACTCTCATCATGGCCGTGGAACGGGAGGCCACCCGGATCTCCCCCGCGGCACAGGCGCAGATCGACGCGGTCCGCAGTGCGACGCGGGACCAGGTCGCCATCGGCCGCGCGGTCACCCGCGCCAAGACCGACCGCCAGACCACCGCGGCCGTCTTGGAGCGCGAGGAGCAGAAGGCCCGCGGCAAGGCACAGAAGACGCGCCACCAGGCAGCCGAGAAGCTGAGCAAGGTCTCCGAGAAGAGCCCGGTGACCGAGGTCCCCGAGGCGGTTCCGGCGCTGTTCTCCGATGAGGACCTGGCCCGGGTGTTGGGGCAGTGGTCGGACGGGGGTGTGTCCCTGGGTGTGTCCCCTGTGTCCCCGCAGGTCAGCCCCGTGTCCCCGACGCCGGAGCTGACCGCTTCGCAGGGCGAGGGACACACCCCGCCCGACTGGTCGGCTCTCGTGCAGGTGGCGGCCGTGGCCGGGGTCGACACCCCCGAGCCGGGCGAGCCGCTGAGCGAGGAACAGCTCACCGTCGTGCTGCGGTGGCTGCGCCACTCCGAGAACCCCCCGCTGTCCTACCGCAAGGCCCTGGCCGCGTACCGCGCGGCCGGCTTCTCCGCGAAGGAAGAGCGGGTGCGCAAGGCGTACGCCGCGCTGATCGACGCGGAGGACGCACAGCCGTAGTGCAGCGTCCGGCACACATCAATGACGGCCAGCCCAGGGCTAGTGGGCTGGCCGTCGTCGTGACTGCCGGAAGCAGTCGAACCCAGTGAAGCAGACCCGGTGAGCCCCGGCGAGCGGCACGTTCGCAGACCCGGCGCAGACCCGGCGAGCAGCACGCAACCACCAGACCGCATGCGCGGCGGGCCGTGCCCGCTGGCGCGAGATCGTGAAGAACGGAGGAGTGTGGGAAGGAAGCCACAGCAAGGCAAGGGCGAGGACACCTACGGGCAGTTGACAGGCGCGATCGGTGCCGTGGCGATTGCGTTCGGTGCCCTGGCCGCCATCAGGGACAAGTTGGGCCTGTCCTGGCCAGTGACGGTCCTGGGCACCGCCGGGGCGCTGGTCGCTCTGGGCTATCTGGCCTGGAGGATCCGCACGGGCATCCCGCGGCTGTGGGCGCGCCGCCCGCAGTCTCAGGCCGCGACCCCGCAGGCGGCTTTCGCGCAGGAGGCTCCCGCCGTATGGCAGGGGCTTCCTGCGCAGGCCGCCCCCGGGGGGCTGGTGCCTGGTGGGCCAGCAGATGGGGTGCAGGCGCCTGTCGCCGACTCCCCGGGCGGGAACGAGAGTCACCCGCAACTGACCATGCTGCTCAGCAGGGTGGGGGCCATCAGTAAGGACGAAGCTGTTCGGGCCGGTGACGTCACCATCGAGACGCTGCCGGGTATCGGCACCGTGTACGACTTCCTGGTGCCGGAGGGGCGCACGCACGACGACGTCGCGAAGCGGCTCGGGCCGATCGCGTCGATGTTCGGTGTCACCCGTCTGCACCTGAAGTTGGAGACGTCCCGTCGCAGCGAGCGGCAGGTTCGCCTGTTGGTGCTGAACGAGCCTCCGTTCAGCAGGGCGTTCCCCACGCCGACCCGGCAGGAGATCCAGACGTTCGCGGGGGTTCCCCTCGGACACGAGGTCACCGGCCGGCTCGCCGGGGTGCCGACGTTCGACAAGGCGTCCCTACTCATCGCCGGTATGACACAGATGGGCAAGACGACCCTGGTCAACGGCCTCATCACCTGCCTGTTGATCGCGTACGGCGAGTTCGATCTGTATCTGCTCGACGGGAAACTGTGCGGGCTGACCAAGTTCGAAAAACTCGCCGTCCGGTACGAGGCGTCCGACGACCCGGCCGTCCTGGAGGACATGCTCGATGAGCTGAACTCCCGCGTGGACCGCCGGTATACGCAACTCCAGGACGCCATCCGCAACCGGCAGCCTGCACCGGTCTTCAAGCCGGTGTTCTTCATCGTCGATGAGGCTGCCGACTTCTACACCGACAACGGCACCAAGGAATCGAAAGAGCAGGTCCGCCGGGTAGAGGACAAATCCCGGTCCCTGGTCTCCAAAGCCCTGGAATCCGGAATCGCCACGGTGATGCTGACACAACGCCCGGCAAAGGACGCGATCCCGGTGAAGGTGCGGGATCAATTCCTCTACCGGATGTGCCTGTACGTGGCATCGGAGGGCAGTGCCAAGGTGGCCTTGGGGGATTCGTATTTCGATACGGTCGCCCCGATCCACCCGGCGCTTCTGGATCCGGACGTAAAGGGCCAGGCGGTTCTGTTCGCCAACGGCTCTTCCACCCTTCTCCGCGGTTTCAACTTCGCGGATGAGTTCATCTGGGAAGTGGTCGACGAGGTCCACGCCCGCCGCGAAGCAGCGATCCCGGATTCTCCGCTGAAGCAGGCAATCGAGCTGATGCGGAACACCGGAGTGGAGTTCATGTCCACGCCTGATCTGGCCCCGGCTCTCGGGATCACGGAAACCGATCCGACCGAGCGCGGAAAGCAATTGTCGCGGCTTCTGGGAGGGGTTCCGGCGGCCAAGACCGCGCAGGGCCGCGGCTACCGCCTGACCGACCTCACCGCCGCCGCCCTGGCCGCCGTGTGACCGCCACGGGCACCGCCCACCCACCGCCATCGCACCGCCACAACCGCCACCCCATGGCGGTGACATGGCGGTCCCCGGCCGTGACGTGGCGGTGCCCTGGCGGTCCGCCATGGCGGTTCTGACCAGCACAGACGACCAGAAACTCAGGAAGGAGGAAGGAGCCCCCTTGCGTGCCTCTACAGCCGTCACGATCGGCGTGGGCGCGACCGCGGCCGTCGCCGTGGCCGCTTGCCTGCAAGCGGCCGGCAACGATCCCACGGGAACGCTGCTCAGCCTGTCCGTGCCGAGCCAGTACAAGTCCCTGATCCAGGCGGCGGGAAGCACCTGTCCGGCGGTCACGCCGAACCTGCTCGCCGCGCTCCTCACCCAGGAATCCAACTTCAACCCGAAAGCGCGCTCGCGAGTCGGCGCGGAGGGCATCGCACAGTTCATGCCGTCCACGTGGGAAGCCCACGGCATCGACGGAAACGGCGACGGCAAACGGGACGTGATGGATCCCGAAGACGCGATCCCCTCGGCAGGCGAATACCTCTGCTCCATCGCCAAGGAGGTCGAGGACGTTCCCGGCGACCAGCAGTCCAACATGCTCGCCGCCTACAACGCCGGAAGCGGCGCCGTCCGCAAATACGGCGGCATTCCGCCCTACAAGGAAACACAGAATTACGTCCAGTCCATCGAAGCGCTCGCCAAACAGCCTTCCGGCGGGAAAACAGCGACCAGCGATCAGGGCGTGACCGCCCTCAATGCGGCGTACGCGATGCTCGCTACCCCGTATTCGTGGGGCGGTGGAAACGCGAACGGTCCCAGCACGGGAATCTGTTGCTCGCCGATGGGCCGCTCCGGGGCGAACATCACCGGTTTCGACTGCTCGGGGCTCACGCTCTACGCCTACGCGAAAGCCGGAATCTCACTCCCCCGTACGGCAGCACAGCAGTACGCGGCTTCCGAGCCCATAAAGCCGGAAGACGCCCGCCCCGGCGATCTCGTCTTCTACGGAAAGACCGCCTCAGGAATTCACCACGTCGGCCTCTACATCGGCGGCGGCTACATGCTCAACGCCCCCCGGCCCGGCACCAAGGTCCGTATCGACCCCCTGGACACCATGCCCGACCTGTACGCCCTCGCCCGCCCCGTTCCCCAGCAGAAGCAGGAGATCTGACCCATGAGCAAGCTCTTCATCCTCGCCAAGCCCGTCGACATGTCTGGCGGCTTCAAGGACTTCTTCGCCACCATCGGCCTGACCGGCGGTGGCCTGGTCGTCAAGGGCGTCGCCGCCGTGATCGCGATCATCGCGCTGCGCATGCTGCTTCAGACCTCCAGCGACCCCAAGGGCGCCCTGCGCAAGGGATCGATGGCGATCGGCACGCTGTTCGTCGCGGTCGTCCTCGCGCTCTACGGCGACACCCTGTTCTCTACCGTCACCCAGGCCAAGGGCTGATCGCGTATGGCGGACAACCCTTGCCGTCTGGTCGCACCGCCGATGCGGGAGCTCTGCGAAGAGGACCACGGCATCAGCCCCGGCGGCGGCAGTGGCGGCGGCATCACCGGCGGCGCCGCCGACAACGTCCGGGACTTCGCAGAGAGCATCATCAAAAAGATCATTGCGTTGGTCGCACCGAAGGACGCGTGGGCGCCGAAGAGCGCGGACAACGCGCTGTACGAACCGTTCCTGTGGCTCGGTCAGCACCTGGCCGTCGCCATCTTCGTGTGCGTGGTCGTCGTGTGCGGTCTGACCGCCTGGCAGGGCGCACCGCGCCTGCGTCAGATGGGTGCTTCGACCGGATGGACCCTGGCGGCCGTCGCCGGCATGGCGACGGTCCCGGGGGCGGTGATGATGCTGAACAAGGCCGTGAGCGCCGCGTTCACGACCGCGTTCAACAGCAACGAGAGCACGCTGTTCAAGGTCATCCTGAACGACCTCCAGCAGGGCGCGGACAAGGACGTGCCGCTCGCGAAGCTGTTGACCGTCTCCGCGTTGGTAGTGGCCCTCGCTCCTGCCGCGCTGGTGTTCATCACCCGCAATCTCGGCATCCTCGCGTTCGTCTGCATGGCTCCCCTCGTGCTGGCCTCGCTGGCACGAGGGGGCGACACGACGGCCGTGAAGACGTGGGCGATGCGCCTGCTCGGGCTGATGTTCTGTCCGTTCGCCCTGATCCTGGTCTCCCCGTTCGTCACCCTCGCCCACGGCTCGTTGGTGGTCGACACCGTCCTCCTGCTCGCCGCGGATGCCCTGATGCTGCGCATGGTCTTCCACGGGATCCCGTACTTCGGGCCCAAGGTCGCGCGCGGCGCCCGCACCTTCGTGGAACGGCGCACCGACAACCGGGTGGCCCACGCGGTCGTCCGGGCCGGCGCCCCGGACGTCTACGAGCAGGAGAACACCCCGCACCGCCGGCGCACCATCGACACCCCCGGCCGGGCTGCGCATCGGGACCGCGGGGTCCTGCTCGCCGCGTACGGCGTCCGGCAGCCGAAGCGATCGGCTCAGTTCACGGCGGAGTCCGCACTCGCGCGCCGTCAGGAACGGTCGGCCAACTCGCAGTCCAAGCACAGCACTTCCAGCACCGGCACTCGCCGCGGCCGGTCAGCGGCCTCCCCAACGGGGTCCGGCGAGTCTTCCACCTCGTAGTTACCGCACCGGGCCCGGTGTCTTTCCCCCGCTTAATCACGGGGAGGGCACCGGGCCTGGTGCGGCTCACCCCCAGACTTCCGGAGGTTGTTCCGATGTACTCCCTGGCACCCGGTTACCGCATTCCTGCCCTCCAGCGCGGGCTCAGCCCTGCCGAGACGGTGCTGACCCGGGTGAACGCCGGAATCGGCGGCGCCGTCCTCGCGTCCGCGATGATCTCCCCGCCCCCGCTGTGGGCGTTCGGCGCGGTCGGCGCCGCCGGGGCCCTGCTCAACCTCGCCCCCGGCCCCCGCTCGATGGCCCGCTGGGCGACCGTTGGATACCGGCACCTGCACGAACGCACCGTGCCCGACTCCATGACCAACCAGCCTGGCGCCACCGCAACATGGGCCCTGTATCCGGGCCACGGCACCATGCAGGACGACGCCCGCCGCACCGCGTTCCACGAGGCGTTCTCCAAGGCGCTCACGTTCGCCGGCGGGCAGGCCCGCCAAGCGGGTGTCCAGGTGCACGTCACCCACCATGCCGCGGTCGGCGAGTTCACCGACCACACCCAGACCATCTCCGTGCACGTCCCCAAGGGGCTGGTGGGACAGCCTGACCGGATGCTGGCCACCCTGGAGGGCGAGTTCGCCCGCCTCGGGGCCCTCGCTCACGTCACCCCCGAACCGCTGCCCGTCGTGGTCGACCGCGGCCCCGGCTGGGTCGGCCTGGAGGACGGCCGGTACGCGACCACCGCCCGAGTCACCGGCTGGCCCGATGAGACCGACGGCGACCTGATGGGCAAGGTCCTGCTCGACGACCAGGCAGAGCGCTCGTTCGCAGTCCTGTACCGGCCGCTGCCCGCGGGTCTGTCCCGCCGCTCTGCCAAGTGGCAGCGCGCGGCATCCGAGGCGTTCACGGCCGACAAGGTCAAGCAGGACGCCCACGACATCGCGAGCGGCACCACACACGGCGCCCTCGTGCAGGGCGCCACCCTCGTGGACATCGACGGCTACCTCACCGTGTGGGGCGACAGCCCCGAGGCAGTCACCGATGCCCGCTGGCAGGCATCCCTTGCTGCCGACCGGCACCGCATCGTCCTGGACTGGCTGCCGGGCCAACAGCACCGCGCCCACGTGATGACCACCCCGCACGGCGCATCCACCCGGAAAGGGGCGATCCTGTGATCCGCCTACCCTCCAACCACGCCGCGATCACCGCACCCCTCATCGCCTCCAACACCACCTTCCCCGGCATCCCGATCGGCCGCTCCCTACTGGACGGCCGCGCCTTCCACCTCTCGCCCGTCCTGACCAACGCCGCGATCCTGCCGTCCACGAACTCGCTCGCGCTGGGAGGTCTCGGCTCCGGCAAGTCCACGACGGCCAAGACGCGGATCCGCCGCGAGATCCTCGACAACGCCCACCAGGCCGTAGTCATCGACTCCTTCGGCGAGGACAGCGCGAGCGGCGAGTGGGCGCCCCTGGTCCGGTCGCTCGGGGGCCGGATCATCGAAGCCGGTTCCTTCACCCTCAACCCGTGCAGCGAGCTGTTCCCGCGGGAGGTCCGCGAGGAGTTGGTGCGCTCCCTGATCGCCGCTGTCGAGCCCGGTGCCCTGACCCATCAGGCCGCCCACGCCCTTCAGCACGCCCTCGCCCACCCAAAGGCGACGTCGCTGAACGGGCTGGTCGATGCGCTGGTGGCACCGGAGGACGGCCGGTGGCCGGCCGCGAAGCTGACCGACTGGGGCGAGGGCCCGGCGATCGCCCTTTCCCGCTACACCGAAGGTTCGCTGACCGGCCTGTTCGACGGCCAGGACGCGAGCCTGCCGGAGACGGACCTGCCGATCCTGTCCTTCGACTTCAGCCGACTTGACCGCAACTCCCCGGCGATCCCGTCACTGATGGCCGCGATCTCCTGCTGGGCTGAGCACGTGTGGCTGCGCCAGTCCACCGCCGTGCACCGCCACCTGGTCCTCGAAGAGGCCTGGCAGATCCTGCTGTCCCCGGCCACCAGCGAGCTGATTCAGCGGTTGTTGAAGAACTCCCGCAAAGCCGCCCTGTCGCTGGACGTGGTGATGCACACCCTGTCCGACCTCGGACAGGGCAAGGCGCAGGACCTGGCCCGGCTGTGCGAGATCGCCCACGTCGGGCGGCTGGGACCGGAGGAAGCCGCGATCGTCGGCGCCCTGCTAGGCCTGCCTCAGTCGCTCATCGACATCATCCCCACTCTCGAACCCGGGCAGGCGGTGTGGAAGGTCGGCCCCGACTATGTCGACGTCGTCCAGACCCTGCTCGATGAGGACGAGATGGCACTGACCGATACGTCGTCACGGCGCAGGCACGCACAGCAAGCCCTGGTCCGGGAGCCAGCCATTGAGCAGGACACCACCGCCACCCCGGCGGAACCGGTCACGAAGCCGCACGAGGACATCGCCGTCGACCCGAGCGAGGATCTGCACGCACCGTTCACCGCGGCCGACGACAACTGGGACTGGGAGGCCCTGCCCCCGAACGTCATCGGTGCGCTCACCCGGCACGAGAGCGTCCTCCAGGCCGCGATGAACAGCCGGTTCGACGAAGCCTCTCAACTGGCCGCCCTGTACGAGCGCGAGGACATCACCGGCCACGGCCTCAACTCCCCCCAGGCGCTGGCCTGGTGGGAGACCCGGGCACAGGTGGCCGATCTGCGCGGGGAGCCCGGACAGGCCGCGCAACTGCGCGCTACCGTCGCCCGCATGGGCAACGACGACGCTGCATGGTTCGAGAAGACCGGCGACAGCACGTCCCCGCAATGGCACCGCGGCCCCCAGCCGCACGCCCCCGAACCCCCGACCGACCAACCGCAGCCGCGCGCCTGTCGGCGGACCTGGCCCTACGTCGCCGCGATCACCGCCCTGGGCATCACGATCGCGGGCGTCTACCAGTACGCGGCCGATGACCAGGAACAGCAGAACCGCCAGCAAAAGGCCGCCGCCTACAAGGGCCGCTCCGGGGCCGCCCTCCAACTCGACGGCGTCAACGCCGACCTGGTCGCCCACTGGAACAGCGAGCGGGACCGTGTCCTCCTGGAACTGCGCTCTTACGCAGACCGCAACGCGAAATACCTGCGCATCGACGTGTCCGGGAAGAGCGCGCACACCACTCGGGGCAATGACCGCTGGTTCCCCAAGGCGCCTGAGATCTCGCTGCCGGTCACCGACCCCCTCGCAGACATCACCGTCCGCGTCTCGGTCGGCGGCAAGACCTGGAAGGACGGCGCCCGCGCGCAGTCCCGGACCATCCGCCTGTCCCCGACCGGCGTCGCGTACGACGCAGAGACCGGAACCAAGCTCCCCTCCGATCTCTGACACACGCTTCTCCATCACTCAGGGCCCGCACCCCAGCAGGGGGCGGGCCCTCTCGCATGCACCCACCCGGATGCTCCGCCCGGTCCTCGCCCTCCCGCTCCGGCATAGGAGAGCGAGGACCGGACAGGCCACCCGGCCGCCCACACCGCTCCCCGAGAGACAAGGAGATCCCGCCATGGCGCACATACACGGCACCAGCAGCGACTTTCCGTTGCGGCGCTTCCTGTACCCGTTCGCGATCGCCGGCGCGTTCGTCGCCGGCGGATGGGGACTGGCCGCCGCCCTGGCCTGGCTGCTCGACTACGCCGCCCAGACGGCCACCGTCCTCGCCCACGCCTCCGGGCCCATCGGCGTCGGCGGCCTCACCCTCAAGCTCTTCAGCTCCAAGCGCTGAACCTGCCCAGGGAGCGACGTGTTCGAGATCCGCGTCATCTGCGAGCCCACCGACACCGACCGCATCAGCCAGGCCCTGGCCGCGGCTTTCGCAACCGGGCCCGCCCGCCAGTACCCCACCCGCGACCGCAAGCGCGTGCGCCTATACCTCACCGCCGACCACCAGCCCACCGAATCTGAGAGCGAGTGACCATGTCGTTCGGAGAAACCCCGATCACCCTCGTCGGCAATCTGACCGACGACCCCGAGCTGAAGTTCACCGACGGCGGCGCCGCGCTGGCGAAGTTCACCATCGCCGTGACCCCGCGCACCTTCGACCGGACCGCGAACGCGTGGAAGGACGGCACCACCGCCTTCTACCGCTGCGCCGCGTGGCGACAGCTTGCCGAGCACATCGCTGACAGCCTCAAGAAAGGCTCCCGCGTCGTCGCCAACGGCCGGATGCGCCAGCACAACTGGACCACCGACCAGAACGAGAAGCGCTCCATGCTCGCCATCGAGATCGACGACATCGGCGCCTCCGTCCGCTTCACCACCGTGACCATCAACGCCAAGCCCGCCTCTCAGAACGGCCCCGGCGGCAACGACCCGTGGGCCACAGACAGCGGGTCCGCCGGAGCGCCGACGGACGCCGAACCCCCGTTCTAGCTGCACCAAGGGCGGCCCCCCACTCTCGCCAAAGATCACGGGGCCGCCCTTGCCAGCCAGTCACCCATCAAGGAACTGGAGACCACCCAGCATGACTCAACCCCTCCCCATTCGGCGAGCAGAGCGCCCACCGCGAACGCACGGTGACGTGATGCGCGTCGTCATGTGGTCCGGCGGCATTACCTCATGGGCTACCGCCCGCCACGTCATCGCCCAGCACGGCACGGCCAACACGGTCCTGCTTTTCGCCGACACACTGGCCGAAGACGAGGACCTGTACACGTTCAACGAGCAGGCCAGCGCCCAGCTTGGCGTGCCGATCACTCGTGTCGCCGACGGCCGCGACCCCTGGCAGGTCTTCGAAGACAAGCGGTGGCTCGGCAACACCCAGCTCGCGCACTGCGCCCTTGAACTGAAGTTGAAGATGTGCCGCGACTGGCTGGCCACCAATGACCAGCTCACGTTCGACAACACGATGCTGTACATCGGCCTCGACTGGTCGGAGCCCGACCGTATCCCCGGCAACCGGGCCAGTTGGGCACCGTGGCGGGCGGAATACCCGCTGACCGATCCTCCGTACCACGACAAGGACCTGTTGCGGGCAGAGGCCCGCGCGGCCGGGCTGATCGACCCGCGCCTGTACCGGCTCGGCTTCGCGCACAACAACTGCGGAGGCATGTGCGTGAAGGGCGGTCAGGCCCAATGGGTGCGGCTGCTGAAGGTCTTCCCCGAGCGGTACGCCCGCGCCGAAGCCGCGGAAGATAAGATGCGCCGCCTACTCGGCAAGGACGTCTCGATCCTGCGGGATCGCCGGGGCGGCACAACGAAGCCGCTCACGCTGGCCACGCTGCGCTGCCGCGTCGAAGAGGAACCGGAACAGCTCGACTTGTTCGATGAAGGCGGCTGTGGCTGCTTCACCTCCATCGCACCACAGGAGGCTGCGGCATGAGTGAACCGCCGATCGTGGCCCTGGAGAGCCTGCACCTGCTCGCCGCGGCCCTGTTGTGCGGCGAGCGGGGTTGGCCGGTCCTCCCGGTGGTTCCGGGCGCCAAGCGGCCCGCCGGGCACCCCGAACGCTCCTGCCCCCGCACCGGACGCTGCGCGGGCGGGCACCGCACCCCGGAACAGCGGGCCACCACCGACCCCGAGTTGATCCAGGCGGCATGGGCCCACCGCCCGTACAACGTCGGGATCGCCACCGGACCGGCCGGTCTGGTCGTCGTCGATCTGGACGTGTGCAAGCCGGAAGAGCCAGAAGGAGCGCCTGACGGCGCCACTTCCTTCAAGGCGCTCTGCGAGCGCGCCGGACAGCCCTACCCGCTCACCTACCAGGCGCGGACTCCCAGCGGAGGGGCCCACCTGTACTTCACCACCCCACCCGGCGCGCGGCTGAAGTGCAGTGTGAACCGGCTCGGGGCCCACATCGACACCCGCGCGTGGGGCGGCTACGTCCTCGCCGCCGGCAGCACCACCGATCAGGGCGCCTACGAGGTCACCGAGGCTGCCCCCGTGATGCGGCTGCCCGCCTGGCTCGCCGACCTGCTCGACAAGCCCACCGAACCCACGGCCCCGGCCACGCTCGCTCCGGTGCGCGACGGCACCAAGGCCGCCCGCACCGCGCTGGAAAGGGAGTGTGCGGTCATCCGGGCCGCGCGCGAGGGCGGGCCGAACGGCCGCAACAACACGCTGCACCGCAGTGCGTGCAAGGTGGCTCGGTTCGTCGCCTGGGGACACATCTCCCGCCAACTGGTCGAAGAGGCAATCCAGGCGGCGGGAGAGTCGACGGGACTGTCGGCTGCCGAGTGCCGCACAACCATCCGCAGCGCCATGGACTGGATTTCGGCGCACGCGACACCGCGGGAGGCTGTGTGACCGCC
Source organism: Streptomyces sp. NPDC019531 (assembly GCF_044903305.1). Taxonomy (NCBI): domain Bacteria; kingdom Bacillati; phylum Actinomycetota; class Actinomycetes; order Kitasatosporales; family Streptomycetaceae; genus Streptomyces; species Streptomyces sp. NPDC019531. The sequence goes on from NZ_JBJDQL010000008.1 coordinate 45,932, forward strand.
TCTCGCTCCCCCGCCCTGGATTGCCTCCCGCGCGCCGCGTACGGCCCGTACGACGCCCAACCGCCCCGCTCTGAGCGGGCGGTGGGCGTCCGAAGGGGCGACGCCGAAGGCGTCCTTTCAGCTCTTCGCTCCGACGACCGCGACCTGCACCCGTCGCGGAGCTCCCAGAAAGGGAGGTCCCCCGCATGACCGACACCGTGCCTGCCCAGGTGTCCATCGACGGCGCGGCCCTGCTCGATGAGGTCGAAGCGTTCCACCGCCGCTTCAACGTCTTCCCCCGCGAGGCCGCCTACGTCGCCGTCACCCTCTGGGACGCACACGCGCACCTGATCGACGCGTTCGACGGCACCGCCCGCCTCGCGTTCCTCTCTCCCGAGCCGGGATCGGGCAAGTCCCGCGCCCTGGAGATTGTGGAGACCCTCACCCCGCGCGCGGCTACCACCGTCAACGCCTCCGCCAACGCGCTGTTCCGGCTGGTGGAGGCCGACGGAGGAACCCCGACGCTGCTCTTCGACGAGATCGACACTGTGTTCGGGCCCAAGGCCGGTGGCAACGAAGAGGTCCGCGGCTTCCTCAACTCCGGCTACCGACGCGGCGCCAAGTCCCTGCGCTGCGTCGGCGACGGCTCCAACCAGAGCACCGAGTGGTTCTCCTCGTTCTGCGCGGTCGCCATGGCCGGACTCGGCTCCCTGCCGGACACGATCCTGACCCGCTCGGTCATCATCCGCATGCGCAAGAAAGCACCCAACGAGAAGGCCGAACCGTACCGTCGGCGCGTCCACGAGAAGCAGGGCCATGCCCTGCGTGACCGGCTCGCCAAGTGGGCCGACACCATCAGGGACGACATCGCCGCGGCCTGGCCGGAGATGCCCGAGGGAGTCTCCGACCGGCCCGCCGACGTGTGGGAGCCGCTGCTCGCGGTCGCCGACGCGGCCGGCGGGCACTGGCCCGAGCGAGCCCGCGCGGCCTGCCTGGAACTGGTCCGTGCCGCTGGCGAGGGCAGCGGTTCCTCCATCGGCATCCGGCTGTTGACCGACCTGCGCGACAAGGTGTTCTGCGGAGCAGAGCGCATGCCCACGGCTGCGATCCTCGAACTCCTTCACCGGATCGACGACGCGCCCTGGGCAGACATGGACGGCAACGGCAAGCCCCTCAACGCCCGCTCGCTGTCCAAGATGCTCGGGGAGTACGTCACGGCGAAGAACGAGCCGATCGGGCCCCGATCCATCCGCACCACGCGAGGTGTCCCCAAGGGCTACTACGCCGAAGATCTCGCTGACGCGTGGCTGCGCTACTGCCCCCCGCCCCCCGAGAAAGCCGCTACATCCGCTACATCCGCTACACCGCAGGTCAGCGGGGGTGAATCCGTAGCGGAAGAGCTTCCCGGCATCCGCTACATCACCTCACAAGTCGCTACCAGCGACCGCACGGCGTAGCGACACCTATCCGCTACATCCCGCCCATCCGCTACACACGCCAGGCCCCTGACCTGCGCTGTAGCGGATGTAGCGGATGTAGCGGATTCCCAGAGGGGCCGCGCGAAGGTTGCGACGGCCCCTCTCGTTCGTCTTCCCCTCCTGCCGTCTCAAGGAGACCCCGACATGGCCACCCCTTCCCGTCGTCGTCGCGAGCCGAAAGACGAACTGGTGCCGCTCAGCGACGTGTTGGACGAGATCGGCATCACCCGAGCCACCTGGTACCGGTGGCGTGACCGCGGCTACACGCCGGAGGCGCGGCGCACGCCGTCCGGCCGCATCTGTGTGCGCCGAAGTGTTCTGGACGCCTTCAAAGAAGAACTGGATGCCGCGTGACTGAATGGACCTACGACGTCAAGATCTGGGCAATCCGCAAGCGTGATTCGACGCGGAAGCCCTACCAAGTTCGCTGGGGTACCGGGACTCGCCCGCACTCGGAGTCCTTCAAGACGTCAGGCCTGGCAGAGAGCCGCCGGGCCCAGCTCATGACGGCCGCTCGCAAGGGCGAGCCGTTCGACGTGGAGAGCGGCCTGCCTCAGTCCTTGCTCACCAAGGAGCGGGACATCTCGTGGTACGAGCACGCCCGCAACTACATCTCCATGAAGTGGGACCACTCCCCCGCATCGACACGTCGCACGCTCGCTGAAGCCATGGCAACCGTCACGCCTGCCCTGGTGAAGAACACCAAGGGCATGCCGGACCCGCGAGTCGTACGCACCGCCCTCTACAGCTGGGCGTTCAACAAGAACCGCTGGCAGGAGGATCCCCCGGCCGAAGTGGTCAAGGTGCTCGCCTGGTTCGAGACGAAGTCCCTGCCCACATCCGCTCTGGCAGACCGTATGCAGGTCCGTGCCGCGCTAGATGCCCTGACCAAGAAGCTCGACGGCAAGACGGCTGCCGCAAGCGTGATCCGCAGGAAGCGGGCCATCTTCCACAACGCCCTCGGGTACGCCGTAGACGCTGAACTCCTGTCGGAGAACCCCCTGCCGCGTGTCCAGTGGAAGGCGCCCGAACAGGTCGAAGAGGAGGTTGACCCGGCGTGCGTGCCGGACCCTGCCCAGGCTGCGAAGCTCTTGGCCGCTGTGCGGGACCAGAGCCCCCGTGGTCGGCGCCTGATGCCGTTCTTCGGCTGCATGTACTACGCCGCGGCGCGGCCAGCTGAAGTCATCGGCCTGCGTCTCCAAGACTGTGACCTCCCACGGCGCGGATGGGGGAAGTTGCGGCTGAGGGAGACGCGACCCCGATCCGGCTCAGCGTGGACGGACAGCGGCGAAGCTCACGACAAGCGAGGCCTGAAGCACCGCCCCCGGAAGGCAGTGCGAGTAGTCCCGATCCCGCCGGACCTGGTCGCACTGCTCCGGTGGCACGTCATGGCGTACGGCACAGCTCCGGACGGCCGGCTGTTCCGCACACAGCGCGGTGGGCTGATCCAGGACACCGGGTACGGGGAGGTCTGGGCTGAGGCTCGAACGCGAGCCCTGACACCTGCTCAGCGGGGGTCGGCACTGGCCAAGCGTCCTTATGATCTCCGTCACGCGGCTGTCTCTACCTGGCTCAGCTCTGGCGTAGAACCTCAGCTCGTAGCGAAGCGCGCCGGCCACAGTGTGGCCGTGCTGTTCCGTGTCTACGCAAAGTTTCTCAGCGACGGAGACGAAGCGGCGAATGCCAAGATCTCCGCTCGCCTGGAGGGGCGGTCGTAGCAGGCCGAAATTCCCGGCCACGTCTGGGCCACGCAGTTCGAGACGGAGCGTTCGAACGCGAGACAGAGCGAGACAGCGCGTCGATCGCCAGGACACACGACAAGGGGCCCGTGACCAGCTGTTTTGGCTGGTCACGGGCCCCTTGTTTTCCGTGTGGCGGCGCCAGGATTCGAACCTGGGAAGGCTGAGCCGGCAGATTTACAGTCTGCTCCCTTTGGCCGCTCGGGCACACCGCCGGGGGTTGCTGCCCTTCGAACCGCCTTTCGGCGGTGCTCCGTGGCAACGACGTAAACAATACCCGATGCCGAGGGGTGCTTCGCCACCCGATTGATCTGCGCCCGGAGGCCATGGGGTGGCTAGGCTTGGGCGGATGCGGCCCGGGTTGACGCCGGGCTCGGCGCCCGCCCCCACGTACGCCGATACGCATCCGTACGCACGCAGACACGCACCCCGATACAAGGAGCCACAGGACATGGCCGACTCCAGTTTCGACATCGTCTCGAAGGTCGAGCGGCAGGAGGTCGACAACGCCCTCAACCAGGCCGCCAAGGAGATCTCTCAGCGCTACGACTTCAAGGGCGTGGGTGCCTCGATCTCGTGGTCCGGTGACAAGATCCTCATGGAGGCGAACTCCGAGGACCGGGTCAACGCCGTCCTCGACGTCTTCCAGTCCAAGCTGATCAAGCGCGGGATCTCGCTGAAGGCGCTCGACGCGGGCGAGCCGCAGCTTTCCGGCAAGGAGTACAAGATCTTCGCGTCGATCGAGGAGGGCATCTCCCAGGACAACGCGAAGAAGGTCGCGAAGATCATCCGTGACGAGGGCCCGAAGGGCGTGAAGGCCCAGGTGCAGGGCGACGAGCTGCGGGTCAGCTCGAAGAGCCGTGACGACCTGCAGTCCATCATCGCCCTGTTGAAGGGCAAGGACTTCGACTTCGCGATCCAGTTCGTGAACTACCGGTGAGCTGCTGATCCATCGATCCACCGATCCACGAGGAAGGGTGGGCACCTGGCGGGTGCCCACCCTTCTCGCCTGCTGGCTGCGGTTCGGGGGGTGTCAGTCGCGCGAGTTGCCGAACAGAAGACGGTAGGCGATCAGGAGCACGAGCGAACCGCCGATCGCGGCGGCCCAGGTGGCCCCGTCGTAGAAGCTCTTCGTGACCGGGTGGTCCAGCCAACGGGCGGATATCCAGCCGCCGATGAACGCGCCCGCGACACCGATGAGGGTCGTCCCGATGAAGCCGCCCGGGTCGCGGCCCGGCAGCAGGAACTTGGCGATGGCTCCGGCCAACAGCCCCAGAATGATCCAGCCGATGATGCTCATGCCCTGAACCTGCCCTTCCGCGCTGTGCCCGCACTGTCGGGCGACTGTGATCTACGTCCCGGCAGACTCTGCGGGTGCCCATGCGCATGGGTCGTACGGCGTGCTCGTACGACGTACTCGTGCGGCTTGCGTTTCGGTGTTCGTCGAGCGGGTGTTCGCGTCTTGTTGCTGCAGAGGACGTCAGGGCCGTGCCCCGCGGTTGCACCGGATCAGTAGGGTGCGGCCCATGACGCAATCCGGTGCGGAACTGCGACGCACGCTGGGAGTGGGCGACGCCGTCGTCATCGGGCTCGGCTCGATGATCGGCGCGGGGATCTTCGCCGCCCTCGGCCCGGCCGCACACGCGGCCGGATCCGGACTGCTGCTCGGACTCGCGGCCGCCGCCGTGGTCGCCTACTGCAACGCCACGTCCTCGGCCCGGCTGGCCGCCCTGTATCCCGCTTCCGGCGGCACGTATGTGTACGGGCGGGAACGGCTCGGTCCATTCTGGGGTTATCTCGCGGGCTGGTCGTTCGTGGTCGGGAAAACGGCCTCCTGTGCGGCGATGGCTCTGACGGTGGGGGCGTACGTCTGGCCGGGCCAGGCCCATGCCGTGGCCGTCGCGGCCGTCGTGGCGCTGACTGCGGTGAACTACGGCGGGATCCAGAAGTCCGCCTGGCTGACCCGGGCGATCGTGACGGTGGTCCTCGCTGTCCTCGCTTCCGTGGTGGTCGTGTGTCTGGGGTCCGGCGCGTCCGAGGCCGGCCGGCTGGATGCCGGGGGCTCCGGCGGCGTGGGCGGGGTGCTGCAAGCTGCCGGTCTGCTGTTCTTTGCTTTCGCGGGGTACGCGCGTATCGCGACCCTCGGTGAGGAGGTACGGGACCCCGCGCGCACCATCCCTCGCGCGATCCCTCTGGCCCTGGGCATCACGCTGGTCGTGTACGCGGGTGTGGCGGTGGCTGTCCTTTCCGTGCTGGGTGCCGATGCTCTGGGGCGTGCGAACGCGCCGCTGGCCGAGGCGGTGCGGGCGGCCGGGGTGCCGGGGCTTGTGCCGGTGGTGCGGGTGGGTGCCGCCGTGGCTGCCCTCGGCTCGCTGCTCGCCCTGATCCTGGGCGTCTCACGGACGACGCTGGCCATGGCCCGGGACCGGCATCTGCCCGGCCCGCTGGCCGCAGTGCACCCTCGCTTCCAGGTGCCGCACCGGGCCGAACTGGCCGTGGGCGCGGTGGTCGCGGTCCTTGCCGCCACGGTGGACGTGCGGGACGCGATCGGGTTCTCCTCCTTCGGTGTGCTCGCGTACTACGCGGTGGCCAACGCGTCGGCCTGGACGTTGAGTTCGGCTCCGGCTGCCCGGGTGGTGCCGGTGGTCGGGCTGCTCGGGTGTGGGGTGCTGGCGTTCGCGTTGCCGTGGGTCTCGGTGGCCGTGGGCGCGGGGGGGCTGGCGGTCGGGGCGGTGGCGTACGGCGCGCGGAAGTGGTGGGCCCGCGGTAGGTCGGTCGGAGGTACAACCCCCTGAAGGGACTGTCAGGAAGCCCGGGCCGGCGGTGACGTGCGTATGCGGAACTCCTCCCAAGGGGTCATCTCCAGCTCCTCGTTCATCTCCTCGTACCAGCCCTTGCCGTCGACCCAGGTGCTCAGCCAGTCCGTGAGGGCGGGGGCGTCCACGAACCAGGAGTGTTCGCAGTCGCCGGCGTTCGGTTCGAAGAGCAGGACGGGGGCTTCCGGGCTGTGGCAGTCCACGCACGCGTACATCGCGCAACCCCAGTGGGATATCGGCAGGACGCCCTCGGGCCAGGGCCAGTCCGGGTCCTTGCGGCCGCTCTTGCGGTTGGCGAGGTACTGCACAACGGCTGCGGGCTCACCGGCCGGAGGGCTGTCGAGCAGGGGCAACAGGCCGTACTCCGGGCCGAATCCGCCGTCTCCTATGCGCAGGTAGAGGTCGGCGAGCAGCTGCGGCAGGCGGAAGCCCAGCGCGGCCTCAGCGCGGGTCAGGGTGGCCGCGTCCACCGGCTCGGGGAGGGAAGTCCAGCCCCACGGACGGGTGTTGCGGGCCTTGTCCGCCACCCGTGCCAGCAACTGCTCGCTCTCGGTCATGCATTCATGATGCAGGGTGGCACTGACAGTCGGGCAGGCCTGTGGACAACCGCCGGGTTGTGGAAAACCTCGGGTCAGGCGAGGCGGACGGCCACGCGGTTCTCGGTGAGGAAGGTGACGAGTTCACTGAAGGTCGGGGGGCGGTGGACGGCTTCCGGGGTGACGCCCAGGCATCGGCGGGCGACTTCGGAATCGTGCCAGACCAGGCTGAGCGGCGGGGCAGCTCCCCAGCGGCCTCGCAGACAGTCGTTCAGAGCGTTAAGGCCCCAGCCGAAGTAACCGCCGGGGCCGTTGACCGCCTCGCCCAGGGCACAGAAGAAGCCGGGTAGGTCGGTGATGTGGCGGCCGTCGATGTGGTACGTCGTGTCCGGCGACCGGTCCGGGCGGCCCTGCTCACGATTGTCGCGAGCTGTCCCGAGCCAGAAGCGGCGTCCTTCGGTGCCGCAGAGCGCCCAGCGGTTGGGAGCCTTGGGTCGCCCCTCGTCCCACAGCTCCCACACTTCTCGCGCCGCGAGCGGTGGCCGTTCCGACCACATGTCGAGGGTGAGGTCGACCAGTCCGGGACCGCGTGCGGACGGGATCCAGGCCCGCAACTCGCCCTCGGCGGCGGCCTGCACGGGGCGCCCGGAGCAGTCGACGCGCTGGAGCTTCGCATGGCCGAGGTCCTCCTCCCCCGAGTCCAACGCAGCCTTCAGAGCACCGCGTGGCGAGCAGCCGAGCAGACGTGCCGGGGGTTCCATGGGGTCGTTCCGCAGCTCGCGGATCCGGGCCAGGTCACGGCATCTGCCGTACGATCCGCCTTCCGGGCCCGACAGCCGGTAGCCCGGCGACAGCGGCGGGCATCTGGGGTAGTCGTACGGGTTGTGGTCAGGTTCGGTGCCCTCGATCGTGACGTCCCAGAGGGTCAGGTCGCGCGGGCAGGGGCAGTCGCCGAGGACGCGCACGGCTTCCAGGTGCCATTCGCCGACCGCTGCACCGGCCTTGTCGAGGATCTCCAGGGCGAGTTCGCCGAGGGGTGCCGAGCCCGAGGCCCGCGCGTGGGCGAGGGCTTCACCCAGTGGGCCCTCGGGAACGCAGCCGAGGAGTTCGTACGTCTCCCGGACCGGAGGAGGCGGGTTGGCGAAGAGGTCGGTGACGTCCTGGCAGAAGGCCCAGGTCTCCTCGTAGCCCTCCTCGCCCTCGAACTCGGCTTCCCGGTCGTACGACAGCAGGACGTACTTCGGTGCCCCCACTCCCCCGGCCCGCCTGTCAGCGGGTCGCGAACGGCTCGTCCGTGGGGACGATTTCGCGGCCCAGTGGGAACAGGGACACGGGGATCAGCTTGAAGTTGGCGATGCCGAACGGGATGCCGATGATCGTCACACAGAGGACGAGACCGGTGACGATGTGGCCGATGGCCAACCACCAGCCGGCCAGGACCAGCCACAAGACGTTGCCGACGCAGGAGGGCGCGCCCGCGTCCCGGCGCTCGACGGTGGTGTACCCGAAGGGCCAGAGGGCGTAGACGCCGATGCGGAACGCCGCAATCCCGAACGGGATGCCGATGATCGTGATGCAGAGCAGCGCGCCTGCGGCCAGGTATGCGAGGAACAGCCAGAAGCCGCTCAGGACGAGCCAAATGACGTTCAGGATGGTTTTCATTGGGGGCGACCTGCCATCTTCTCGAGCCGGGCGATGCGCTCCGCCATGGGCGGGTGCGTCGAGAACATCTTGGACAGTCCCTGGCCTGGGCGGAAGGGGTTCGCGATCATCATGTGGCTCGCGGTCTCGATGCGCGGCTCGGGGGGCAACGGCAGTTGCTTGGTGCCCATTTCGAGCTTGCGCAGGGCGCTGGCGAGCGCGAGGGGATCGCCGGTGAGCTGGGCGCCCGACGTGTCCGCCTCGTACTCCCTGGAGCGGCTGATGGCCAGCTGGATGAGGGTGGCCGCCAGCGGGCCGAGGATCATGATCAGGAGCATGCCGAGGAGGCCGGGTCCGTCATCGTCGTCGGAGCGGCCGATGGGGATCAGCCAGGCGAAGTTGACCAGGAACATGATCACGGAGGCGAGTGCGCCGGCGACCGACGAGATCAGGATGTCGCGGTTGTAGACGTGGCTCAGTTCGTGGCCGATGACGCCGCGCAGTTCGCGCTCATCCAGGATGCGCAGGATGCCTTCGGTGCAGCACACGGCCGCGTTGCGCGGGTTGCGGCCCGTCGCGAAGGCGTTGGGTGCCTCGGTCGGCGAGATGTACAGGCGCGGCATGGGCTGGCGGGCTTGGGTGGAGAGGTCACGGACCATGCGGTACAGGGCCGGGGCCTCGAACTCGCTCACCGGGCGGGCGCGCATCGCGCGTAGAGCCAGCTTGTCGCTGTTCCAGTACGCGTAAGCGTTGGTGCCAAGCGCGATCAGGACGGCCACGATCAGCCCCAGGCGGCCGAAGAGGCTGCCAATGACGATGATGAGTGCGGACAGTCCCCCGAGGAGTACTGCCGTCCTGAGCCCGTTGTGCCGGCGGTGCACGGTACGCCCTCCAAGTGGTGCAGCAGGGGAACCCTTTGTTTGCTGGTCTCCGATGTGCGATGCCACAGGTCCGTGTTGTCACGTCCAGTGGACCCTCCCGTTCTGCTCAACGCCAGGCGAGGGTCACTAGTTCCCTTGTGCGTACGGAGGCCCAGGTGGGCCGTCTGGGTGACGGTCCGGGAGGGGCGTTTCGGGTACGTCGGGGCCCGGTTCAGAAGAGTCCGGTGTCGGCGAAGCGCAGCACCAGTTGGGGCGCGCCCGAGAGTGCGACGCCGAGGACTCCGGTCAGGGCGAGTGCGGCGGTGAGAGGGGCGGGGACGCGGTGGGCGGCTGGTTCGCCCTCGGGGGCCCGGAACAGCAGGGTCGTCCACTGGAGGTAGTAGAAGAGCGCGATCACGACGTTGACGGCCATGACCACGGCGAGCCAGCCGAGGCCCGCGTCGACGGCCGCCGAGAAGACGGTGACCTTGGCGAAGAGGCCGATGATTCCGGGCGGCAGCCCGGCCAGGCAGAGCAGGAAGAAGGCCAGGAGGAGGGCGGCGAGCGGATTGGTCGCGTAGAGGCCGCGGTAGTCCGTGATGCGGTTCGCGGCCCTTGTACGGCCCACCAGCGCGGCCACCGCGAAGGCACCGAGGTTCACGGCGGCGTACATGAGCGCGTAGGCGAGGGTGGAGCCGACGGACCGCTCGGCGTCGTCGGAGTAGGCGGCCGCGGCGATCGGGACGAGGAGGTAGCCGGCCTGGCCGACGGAGGACCAGGCGAGGAGGCGTACGGCGCTGTACGCGCGTGTTGCCTGCTGGCGCAAGGCGCCGACGTTGCCGACGGTCATGGTGAGCGCGGCGAGCGCGGCGAGCGCCGGGCCCCAGACGTCGGCGTACGACGGCAGGGCCACGACGGTGAGCAGGATCAGGCCGGAGAAGCCGACCGCCTTGCCGACGACCGACAAGTAGGCGGCGATCGGGAGGGGCGCGCCTGCATAGGTGTCGGGCACCCAGAAGTGGAAGGGCACCGCGGCTGTCTTGAAGGCGAAGCCGACGAGGGTGAGGACGACGCCGGTCTGGGTGAGGGTGTGGAGCTGTCCGTCGACGTTCTGGATCCTGTCGGCGACCTGGGTGAGGTAGAGGGTGCCCGTGGAGGCGTACACGAAGCTGATGCCCATGAGGCTGACCGCGGTCGCGGTGACCGAGGACAGGAAGAACTTCAGCGCCGCCTCGGAGGACTTGCGGTCGCCGTGGCGGATGCCGACGAGGGCGAAGGCAGGCAGGGAGGCGACTTCCAGGGCGACGATGAGGGTCGCCAGGTCGCGGGAGGCGGGCAGGAGGGCCGCGCCGGCAGCCGAGGAGAGCAGCAGGAACCAGTACTCCCCTTCGGGGAGTCTCTTGTCGGCGTCCTTGAGGGTCGTGACCGACAGGAGTGCCGTGAGGAGGGCGCCGCCGAGGACGAGGAACTGGATGACGAGCGTGAAGCGATCGGCCGTATAGCTGCACACGTCTGTGTCGCCGGTCAGGCAGAAGGTGCTGCGGTCGCCGTCCAGGAGGGGCAGCAGCAGAAGCACTGAGGCGGCCAGGCCCGTGACCGACACCCAGCCGAGCAGGGCCTTCTTGTGCTCGCCGACGAACAGGTCGGCGACGAGGACGACGAGTCCGACGACCGCGGCGATGGTGGGCGGCGCGATGGCGAGCCAGTCGACGGACTGGACGAGGTTCGCGGCCATCGCGGCCTGTGGCTCGGCCGGAGAGGCAAATGGCTGGGCCACGGCGGCCAGGGTGCTCATCGGTTGCCTCCTGCGAGGAGCTGCTGCACGGCCGGGTCGGTCAGGCCCAGGAGAGCCTTCGGCCACAGGCCCGCTACGACGGTGAGGGCGACGAGCGGGGTCCAGGCCGCGAACTCGTATGTGTGAACGTCGGCCAGTTGGGGGGCGTCCTGAGGGATGGCGCCCATGCAGACACGGCGGACCACGACGAGCATGTACGACGCCGTGAGGAGGGTGCCGAAGGCACCGATCGCCATGAAGGTGAGGAAGGCAGGGCGGCTGAGGTCGTCGGCGGGGTTGAAGGCGCCGAACAGTGCCAGCATCTCGCCCCAGAATCCGGCGAGGCCGGGCAGGCCGAGCGAGGCGACCGCACCGAAGGCGAGCAGGCCGCCGAGGCGCGGGGCCTTGCCGTACAGGGCGGCGCCGGTCCCTTCGGCCAGGGTGTCGAGGTCGGTGGTGCCCGTGCGGTCCTTGAGTGCGCCGACCAGGAAGAACAGGAGGCCGGTGATGAGGCCGTGGGCGATGTTGGCGAACAGGGCGCCGTTCACGCCGGTCGGGGTCATGGTGGCGATGCCGAGCAGGACGAAGCCCATGTGGCCGACGGAGGAGTAGGCGATGAGGCGCTTGAGGTCGCCCTTCGCTCCCCGCTTGGCGAGGGCCAGGCAGGCCAGGGATCCGTAGATGATCCCGACGACGGCGAAGGCCGCGAGGTAGGGCGCGAAGTCCCGGAAGCCGTCGGGCGCGATCGGCAGCAGAATTCGGACGAACCCGTACGTACCCATCTTCAGCAGGACACCGGCCAGCAGGACGGAGCCGACGGTCGGGGCGGCGGTGTGGGCGTCGGGCAGCCAGCTGTGCAGTGGCCACATCGGGGTCTTGACCGCGAGCCCGATCCCGATCGCCAGAACGGCGATGACCTGCACGGATGTGGTCAGCGACCGGCCGTTGTCAGTGGCGAGTGCCACCATGTCGAATGTGCCCGCCTTGATCCCGATCAGGAGCAGGCCGAGCAGCATGACGACCGAGCCGAGCAGTGTGTAGAGGATGAAGCGCCAGGCGGCGGCCTGACGGTTCTCGCCGCCCCAGCGGGCGATGAGGAAGTACATCGGGATGAGCACCATCTCGAACGCGAGGAAGAACAGCAGCAGATCGAGGACGGCGAAGGTCGCGAGGGTGCCGGACTCCAGGACGAGCAGCAGGGCGACGAAGGCTTTCGGGGTCGGTCCCGCAGGCATTTTGAAATAGGAGTAGAGCGCGCAGAGGAAGGTCAGCAGCGCGGTCAGGACCAGAAGGGGGAGGGAAATGCCGTCGATGCCGAGGTGGATGCGCACGTCGAGTGCGGGGATCCAGCTGATGTCGGTCGTGGCCTGCATCTTCGACGGATGGTCGTGGTCGAAGCCGAGCGCGAGGACGACCGCGGCGATGAGGATCACGCCGGTGACCGTCACACCGTGCCGCAGCACTGCCAGCTCGGGCGATTTCCCCTTCAGTCCGGGTGGGGCCGGCAGCAGAGCCGTGACGGCGCCGAGGAGCGGGCCGGCCACGATCAACGCCAGAAGGAACTGCATCACGGACTCGTTGATATCGATCACGCCTGCTCACGCTCCCGTGGCGACGAGGACGACGGCGACCGCGAGGACGACGGTGCCGGCGAGCAGGGCGCTCACATAGGTCTGCAGATTGCCGGTCTGGGCACGTCGGACGGCGGCGCCGAGCGAGCGGGGCAGCGCGCCCGCGCCGCGTACATAGGTCTCGACGACCTCGCGATCCAGGAACCTGACGAGGGTGGCTCCGGCCTGGACCGGGCGGACGAGGACGGCCGTGTACAGGGCGTCCAGGTGGAAGCCGACGGCCGCGTGGCGGTGCAGGGGGCCGAGCAGCAACCGTCCGGGGTCCGCGGGGTCGGGTGCGTAGGCCACGTCTCCGTAGGCGGGCTCGTGGGTGGCGATGGCCTCGGCCTCGACCAGTCCGGCGTCGCCCTCGGGGTGGGCGGCGACCGCACCGAGCGGGACGCGGGCCGCGACCGCGCTGGTGTGCCTCCAGGCCGCATAGGTGACGATGCCGCCGACCAGGGCCGCGCCGGTGCCGACGACGGAGGTGGTGAGGGTCGGGGTGAGGTCGCGGCCGTCGAACCAGTCGGGCAGCACGCGGTAGGCGAGCGCGCCGAGGGCGAGGGACGGGACGGCGAGGACCCACAGCACCACGGTCATCGTCAGGGGCTGGCGGCCGTGGTCGGGGGCCTCGACGCCCCGCCCGTGGAAGGCCAGCAGCCACAGGCGGGTCGCGTACGCGGCGGTGAGCAGGGCCGTGAGGAGGCCGGCGAGGAGGGTGATCCAGCCCGCGGCGCCGGGGGCGTGCTCGGTGTGACCGGTGGCCACGTGCTCGGCGGCGCCGAGGACTGACTCCTTGGAGAAGAAACCGCTGAAGGGCGGGATCGCAGCGAGCGCGAGGAGCGCCACGGTCATCGTCCAGAAGGCGTCGGGGACTCGGGCGCGCAGGTCCTTCATCCGGGACATGGCGGCCAGTGAGTTGGTACCGGCGGCGTGGATGATCACGCCGGCCGCGAGGAACAGCAGCGCCTTGAAGGCGCCGTGTGACAGGAGGTGGAAGACGGCGGCACCGCGGTCGCCGACGGCGAGGGCGCCGGTCATGTAGCCGAGCTGGCCGATCGTCGAGTACGCGAGGACACGCTTGATGTCGTCCTGGGCGAGCGCGGCGAGACCCGAGCCGAGCATCGTGACGGCGGCCATGGCGGCGAGGACGACCATCGCGGCCTGGGAGGCCTCGAAGACCGGGAGGAGGCGGGCGATGAAGTAGACACCGGCGGCGACCATCGTCGCGGCGTGGATGAGCGCGGAGACGGGTGTGGGGCCCGCCATCGCGTCGGGGAGCCAGGTGTGCAGCGGGAATTGCGCCGACTTGCCCGCCACGCCGGCGAGGAGGAGCAGGGCGATCAGGGTCGGGTGGTCGAGTCCGCCGTGCGCGATGGTGCCGAGGACCTTCGTGATCCGGAAGGAGCCCGCGTCGGTGGCCAGCGCGAACAGGCCGATCAGAAAGGGGACGTCGCCGAGCTTGGTCACCAGGAATGCCTTGATGGAGGCGGCGCGGGCCTCCGGGGTCTCCCAGTAGTGGCCGACCAGGAAGTACGAGCAGATGCCCATGATCTCCCAGCCGACCAGCAGCAAGATCAGGTCGCCGGAGTAGACGACGAGCAGCATCGCGGAGGTGAACAGGGAGACGAGAGCGGCGTACGAGGGGTAGCGCGGGTCGTCGCGCAGATAGCCCGTCGAGTAGATCTGCACACAGGTGGCGACAAAGCCGACCAGAACGGCGACGAGGGCGGCGAAGCCGTCGATGTGCAGGGCGAGTTCGATCGGGACCGAACCGGTCGGAGTGAGTTCGGTGGCGGCGTTCACCGTCTGGTCACCGCCCTGGCGTACAGCGACCACTGCGGCTAGCGCGAGCGCGGCCAGGGACGGCAGGACGGCGAGCGGGCGGACGAAGCCGGGGGCGGTGCGGCCCAGAAGCAGGCCGCATGCGGCTCCGAGGAACGGAAGGAGAGGGACGAGGACGGCGAGGGTGGTCGTGGTCACGCGGTGGCCTCAGCCTTCCCGGTCCGCCCGGACCGTACGGTCTGTTCGGCCGTGTGGGCGTCGCTGTCGGAACCGACGGGGCCGTCGGGTTCGTGGCCCTCGGCGGTGTCGCGGAGCTTGTCGATGTCGGCGGTGCCGCGATTGCGGTGCACGGCCAGGACGATCGCGAGGCCGATGCCGATCTCGGCGGCGGCGATGGCGATGGTGAACAGGGTCAGGGCCTGGCCTGAGTGCAGGGTGTCCTCGGCGGCCCTGCTGAGCCAGACGTCGAAGGCGACCAGGTTCAGGTTGACGGCGTTGAGCATCAGCTCGACCGACATCAGGACGAGGATCGCGTTGCGGCGGGCGAGGACGCCGTAGAGACCGGTGCAGAAGAGGAGGGCGGAGAGTACGGCGGGATAGGCGAGGTGCATCAGCGTGCGCCTTCCTGGTCGGCCGACTCGGGTCCCTGGGCGGGCTTGGTTGCCTGGGCGGACTCGGTTGCCTGGGCGGGCTGGGTTGCCTGGGCGGACTCGGTTGCCTGGGCGGGCTGGGTTCCCTTGACCGGCCCAGTTCGCTTGGCTGACTCATTTCGCCCGATCGGGTGATTACGGGAATCCGGGGCGGATGGGGAACTACCGGTCGCGGCTCGGGAGTTCACAGGGGGAGAGCTCGACTCCGCCTTCGCCTTGCGGGACAGGACGATCGCGCCGACCAGTGCCGCGAGGAGCAGGACGGAGAGGGCCTCGAAGGGGAGGACCCAGTTCTGGAACAGGCTCGCACCGGTGGCCTCAGTGGAGCCGGCGGCAGGGCCGTCCAGGTCGATCCAGGTGGTGCGGAAGGCGTCGGCGACCACCCAGACCAGAGCGGCCGCCGCGGCGAGGGCCACGGCGAGGGCGGCCCAGCGGTTGCCGGAGTCCGCGTCCGGGGAACGGCCGATGGGGGCCTTGGTGAGCATCAGACCGAACAGGAGGAGGACGACGACAGAACCGACATAGATGAGGACCTGCACCCACGCGATGAACTCCGCGGTGAGCAGGAGGTATTCGACGGCGAGGCCGCCGAGGGCCACCACCAGCCACAGGGCGGCGTGCACCAGTTGCCTGGTGGTGACGGTGATGATCGCGGCACCGAAGGTGGCCAGGCCGACGAGCAGGAAGGCGATCTCGACGCCGGTCGGGGAGAGGAAGCCGTGGGTTTCAGCGGCGGTTGTGGTCAGCGCGGGGTGCACCGCCGTTGCGGTGGCTGCGGCGAGGCTCACGAAGCGCCTCCCTCGGGGGCGTTCGGCCCCGACTGCGACCCCGGCTGCGGTCCGGACTGCGGTTCCGCCTGCGTGGCCGCCAGCTTCTCGGCGGTCTTGCGGGCGGTCGCGATCTCCTTCGGTTCCTCCGCGCCGGGATCGAGGGCCGGTGGGGCCGGGACGGTCCACATCCACTCGCGGAGTTTGTCCCGCTCGTGGGTGAGGTCGCGGATGTCGGTCTCGGCGTACTCGAACTCCGGGGACCAGAACAGGGCGTCGAAAGGACACACCTCGATGCAGATACCGCAGTACATGCAGAGGGAGAAGTCGATGGCGAAGCGGTCCAGGACGTTGCGGCTGCGTTCGCGGCCACCGGGGGCCGCCGCCGGGACCGTCTCCTTGTGGGAGTCGATGTAGATGCACCAGTCGGGGCACTCACGGGCGCAGAGCATGCAGACCGTGCAGTTCTCCTCGAACAGGCCGATCACACCGCGGGTGCGGGGCGGGAGGTCGGGCTGGGTGTCGGGGTACTGCTCGGTGACGGTCTTCTTCGTCATCGTGCGGAGGGTGACGGCCAGACCCTTGGCCAGACCCGAGCCAGGAATGGGGGCCATGGTTACTGGATCACCACCTTGACGATGCCGGTGAGGGCGATCTGGGCGAGGGAGAGGGGAACGAGGAGGGTCCAGGAGAGCTTCTGGAGCTGGTCCTCGCGCAGGCGGGGATAGGTCACGCGGAGCCAGATGACGACGAAGGCGAGCACGGCCGTCTTGAGGAGGGTCCAGACCCAGCCGAGACCGTCGGCACCCCAGGGGCCGTGCCAGCCGCCCAGGAAGAGGACGGTGGTGAGGCCGCACAGGACGACGATTCCTGCGTACTCGGCGAGGAGGAAAAGGGCGAAGCGGAGGCCGGTGTACTCGGTGTAGGCACCGAAGATGATCTCCGAGTCGGCGACGGGCATGTCGAAGGGAGGGCGCTGGAGTTCGGCGAGGCCGGCGACGAAGAAGACGATCGCGCCGACGATCTGCCAGGGCAGCCACCACCACTCGAAGGCGTCGAGGATGCCGGGGAGGGAAACGGTTCCGGCCGCCATTGCCACCGAGGCGGCGGTGAGCAGCATCGGGAGTTCGTAGGCGAGGAGTTGTGCGGCGGTGCGGAGGCCGCCGAGGAGGGAGAACTTGTTGGCGGAGGCCCAACCGGCCATGAGAGAGCCGAGGACACCCACGCCCATCACGGCGAGCACGAAGAACACGCCTGCGTCGACGACCTCGCCGACAGCGCCCTCGCCGGGGCCGATCGGGATGGCGAGGAGGACGAGCAGGTAGGGCAGGAGGGCGACGGCGGGGGCGAGCTGGAAGACACGGCGGTCCGCGCCCGCCGGTACGACGTCTTCCTTCTGGGCGAACTTCACGCCGTCCGCGACGAGTTGGGCCCAGCCGTGGAAACCACCGGCGTACATCGGGCCGAGGCGGCCCTGCATGTGGGCCATCACCTTGTGCTCGGTCTGGCCGATGATCAGGGGGAAGGTGAGGAAGACGACGAAGACGATCAGGAGTCGCAGGGCGACGTCGAGAGCGTCGTTCACTGCGGGCCTCCTGCGGGCTTGTCGGGGGTGGCGGTGTCGGGGGTCGAGGGGTCGTCCGGGGTGGAGTCGCCGGGGCCCGGGGCGTGGTCGTGGGGATCCGGGTCGGCGGCCTCGGGGTTCGGGCCGGTGTCGTCGGGAGCTGGGGCGGGGTCTTCAGGATGGCCGGGGGTTTCGGGAGTCTCGGAAGCGTTGGGCTCCGTGGACGGGCTGGGGGCTTCGGCGGCCTGAGGGGCCTGGGGGGCCTGAGGGGCCTGGGGGGCCTGAGGGGCCTGAGGGGCCTGAGGGGCCTGAGGGGCCTGAGGGGCCGGAGAAGACTCGGAGTCCTCGGGATCCCTGTGCTCCTGAGAAGGATCGGGCGCCCTGGAAGTCCCGGGCTCTTCGGAAGTCTCCGGCTCCCCAGGAGCCTTGGGCTCCTCAGAGGTCCTCAGCTGTTCAGGAGTCCTCGGCTCCTCGGAGGTCCTGGGCTGCTCGGAGCGCTCAGTGGGCTCGGTCGTCTCCGGCACGGGAGTCCCCACGGTCTCCGGGGCGGCGAAGGCCGGGCGGGCGTGGTGCCACGGTGCGTCCGGGCTGCGGGGGGCGGTGGGAGCCTTCGGCGGGGCGGGGTTCGTGCTCGTGTCGTCGGCCGACGGCTCGGGGCCGGTCGTGGCGCGCTGGCTCGCGGAACCGGCCGAGGCGCTGCGTGACCGACGGGGTCCGGCCGGGGCACCGCCCGCTGCTCCCGAGCGCCGCGTTGCGTGGGCGTCCGAGGCAGGGGTGTCTGACGTCGGCGCGGGCGAGTTCCGCGACGGGGCATCCGGCGTTGAGGCCGGCGAGCCGGTCGCGGGGGCGTCCGACTGGGGTGCGTCGTCGGCCGGGGGTGCCGAACCGTCGGCGGTGTCCTCGACTCCGGGTGCTGTCTGGCCGGCCGAGCCTTGCGCAGCGGAACGCGTACGCCGGGACACGCTCGTCGGCGAGGCCTCCGGACCACCGCCGGTTTCCTCCGCCACCCTGGGCGCGGTCTGACTCGCCGAGCCCTCGGCCGCCGAACGCGCACGACGCGCGCCGCCCGCCGCAGCCCCGGCCCCGGCCCCACCAACCGACGGCTCCACCTGACTCGCCGAACCCTCCGCCGCCGAACGCCCACGACGCGGGTCGGCACCCGCCGCCGCCGTTGCCCCAAACGCCTCAGCCTGACTCGCCGAGTCCTCGGACGCCGAACGCCCACGAACCCGACCAGCCGCCCCAGCCCCAGCCCCACCGGCCGACGCCTCCGCCTGACTCGCCGACCCTTCCGCCGCCGAACGCGCGCGACGGACCGGGCGTTCGCCCGGGGTGCGGGATGGACGTTCGCCCGCGGTGCGGGTGGGGCGGGCTGGGGCGGGGGGAAGCTGGCCCTTCAGGGGGCCCCATTCGTTCGGGTCGGGGACTCCTGGGGGGAGCATCTGGCGGCGTTTGGGGCCGCCGTGCTCGGACTCGCCCGGTTCCTTTGCGCCGGGCCAGGACTTGGCGACTCGGGCGGCCAGGACGAAGTCCTTGCGGAGGGGGTGGCCCTCGAAGGTCTCAGGGAGGAGCAGATGGGCGAGGAAGGGGTGGCCTTCGAAGGTGACGCCGAACATCTCGTGGGTCTCGCGCTCGTGCCAGGCGGCGCCCGCGTAGATGTCGACGGCGGTGGGCAGGGCGGGGGTCTCGTGGGAGATCGTCGTGCGGAGCAGCAGGCGCCGTACCGGGGCGAGGGCCGCCACGTGGGCCGCCACGCGGAAGCCGGTGCCGGGTTCGTCGACCGCGCTGAGCCAGTCGAAGTACGTGCAGCCCAGTTCGTCGCGGGCCACGCGCAGTGCGGTGAGCCAGGTCGTGGGCGGGACGTCCACGGTCAGGACCTCGTAGGACTCCTCGGCGGTGGCCTCCGGGCCGAAGAGTTCCTCGGCGGGGGCGGGGAGCCAACCGACAGCGGTCACCGCGCGTCCCCCTCGTCCGCAACCTCCGGCGCCTCCGAAGCCTCCGAAGTCCCCGGAGTCCCCGGGGCACTCGCAGCCGCCGAAGCCCCCGAACCACCCGAAGCCACCGGCCCCTGCACCAACCCGCTCTGCAGCGCCGCGACCGATGCACCACCCCCAGCCACCCCGTACCGCTCCCCCAGCGACTCCCTCGCGATCTTCTCCTGGAGCTTCAGGATTCCCTGGAGCAGGGCTTCCGGGCGCGGCGGGCAGCCCGGGACGTACACGTCCACCGGGATGATCTGGTCGACGCCCTTGGTCACGGAGTAAGAGTCCCAGTACGGGCCACCGCAGTTGGAGCAGGCGCCGAAGGAGATGACGTACTTGGGCTCGGGCATCTGCTCGTACAGGCGCTTCACGGCCGGCGCCATCTTGTCCGTGACCGTGCCGGAGACCACCATCAGGTCGGCCTGGCGTGGGCCCGGAGCGAAGGGGATGACGCCGAGGCGGATGAAGTCGTGGCGGGCCATCGACGCGGCGATGAACTCGATGGCGCAGCAGGCGAGGCCGAAGTTGAAGACCCAGAGGGAATACCGGCGGCCCCAGTTGAGGATCACCTTCATCGGCTCGGGGGCGAGGCGGGCGAGGGCGCCCAGCCGTTTCGGCTCCGGGAGCAGAACAGGCTCCGAGGGGGTCACGTCCATGCCAGGACACCCTTCTTGTACGCGTACAACAACCCCACGGCGAGGAAGCCCAGGAAGATGAACATCTCCACGAGCGTGGTCGCGCCGTAGCCAGGTGCCGCGAACACCGTCGCCCACGGGAACAGGAAGATCGAGTCGACGGCGAAGATGACGTACAGGAAGGCGTAGACGTAGTAGCGGACCTGGGTGTGGGCCCAGCCCTCGCCGACGGGGTCGACTCCGCACTCGTACGTCAGGAGCTTCTCGGGGGTGGGGACCACGGGTCGCAGCAGGCGGCCGGCTCCGAAGGCGACCGCGACGAACAGCACGCCGACGGCAATGAGCAGTCCGACGACCGAGTACGACTGGAAGTAGTCCGCCGCGACGACGGTCGGATGGACGACGGTTGCATCGACGACGGTCGGTTCCGGCACGTCCGCCCCTCGCTCCTTGTGGACACCGCTGCGTGAACACCGCTGTTCGACGATCTGTACATACGGGAGTCTAGGCCCTCGTAAAGACACGGTAAGCAGCCCGTCACCCGGTGAAAGACCGGGGTGGGGTTTTCCCCAGCAAGTCGCGGCGGTCCGCCTCATGGCGCGCGGCGGTCTCGCGCGGCACGCTAGCCCATATGACCGAACGCCACTCCTCCCCGAGCCGTGCCGTGACCGCGAGAAAGAGCAGCGAGGGTGGGCGGCTGCCGCCCGCCCGTTTCGCGTATGACGCGCACACCTGGAAGGAGATCGCGCACCTTCTGGCGAACCTTCCCGTGTCGATCTTCGGCTTCACCTACGTCGTGACGGTGCTGTTCACCGGTTTCTGGCTGACCGTCACGGTGATCGGGTTCCCGCTGCTCGCGGCCGGGCTGCTGGGCGCCCGGCAGCTGGGCAAGCTGGAGCGGGCACGGGCCCGGGGGCTGCTCGGGGTGCGGGTGGACGAACCGAGTCCGCTGCCGTGGCGCACCAAGAACGGCGGCAGCGGCTTCTTCCCCCAGCTGTGGATGGGCATCAAGGACCCGGTGGGCTGGCGGACGGTGCTGTACGAGTTCATCCGTCTGCCATGGGGCATTGTCACCTTCACCATCACGCTGACCTCGTTGTTCGTACTGTGGCCGGTGCTGCCGTTCATCGCGCGGGGCCTCGCCAACGTGGACCGGGCGATGGTGCGCGGTCTGCTGTCGCCCTCCGACGAGCTGGAGCGCCGTATCGCGGAGCTGGAGTCGGACCGGGGGGTCGTGGTGGACGCCGCCGCGTCGGATCTACGGCGGATCGAGCGTGATCTGCACGATGGCGCGCAGGCCCGGCTCGTCAACCTGGCCATGGGGCTCGGCCTCGCGAAGGAGAAGCTCCTGGAGGACCCGGAGTACGCGCAGGCGATGGTCGCGGAGGCGCACGGCGAGGTGAAGCTGGCGCTGCAGGAGCTGCGGGATCTGGCGCGGGGCATCCATCCCGCCGTACTGACCGACCGCGGGCTCGACGCGGCCCTGTCGTCGGTCGCCTCGCGCTGCACGGTGCCGGTGAAGGTGACCGCCGACCTCGACGCGCGGCCGGTCGCGGCGATCGAGGGCATCGCCTACTTCACCGTTTCCGAGCTGCTGCAGAACATCAGCAAGCACAGTGGGGCGCGGTCGGCGTCGGTCGACGTGTGGCGGTCGGAGAACCGGCTGCTGATCCAGGTGCGGGACGACGGCCACGGCGGCGCCCACCTCGACGGCGGCACCGGCATGCGCGGGCTCGCGGAGCGGCTGGACGCGGTGGACGGCCTGTTCGTCATCGACTCCCCGCCGGGCGGTCCGACGGTCGTCACGGCGGAGCTGCCGTGGCGGGACCGGGCGGCCGGGAAGCCGTAACGGCGAAGGGGGTGGGGAAAACCCCCCTTCCAAGACGCCGACGGCCTCCATGGTCCGTTGAGCTGCGGCCCAGCAGGGTGGAGATACGACACCACAGGCGCGGGACGAGAGAAGAAGGACGACGTCGATGGCCACGGACTACGGGTACGACAGTGGGCTCGGGTTCCCCGAGGAGGTGCGGCGGCACCGGTTGCCTGCCGGGCTGCGGGCGCCGTTCGAGGGACGGGCCTGGCGGGAGTTCGGCTATGTGCTGCTGAGCCTGCCGATCAGTGTCCTGCTGTTCACCTACGCGGTCACGATGGTCTCGCTCGGTGCGGGCCTCCTTGTGACCTTCCTCGGGATCCCCGTCTTCGCGGCCGGGCTCGCCGGCTGCCGTGGGCTCGGGGCGCTGGAGCGGGCGCGGGCGCGGGGGCTGCTCGGTCTTGAGGTCGGCGACCCGGAGCCGCTGCGGATGCGGAAGCCCGGGTTCATGGCGTGGATGGGGGCGGTCCTCAAGAGCGGGACCTCGTGGCGGACGCTGCTGTACTCCGTACTGCACCTGCCGTGGGCACTGTTCTCGTTCGTCGTCGCGGTGAACTTCTGGGTGTACGGCTGGGCACTGCTGACGTATCCGCTGTGGTTCTGGGTCTTCCCGGCGTACGTCGGTCAGGACGGGCTTCAGCTGTACGGCGACGAGACCCACCACATCTACCTGGACAACCCGTTCGAGATCACCGTGACCGCGCTGGTGGGGCTGTTGTTCACGCTGGCCACGCCGTGGATCGTACGGGCGCTGACGATGGTGGACCGGGTGATGGTGCACGGCCTGCTCGGGCCGACCCGGCTGTCGGCGCGGGTGGTGGAGCTGGAGTCGGACCGGGGGGTCGTGGTGGATACGGCGGCTGCCGACCTGCGTCGGATCGAGCGGGATCTGCACGATGGCGCGCAGGCCCGGCTGGTGGCGCTGGCCATGGATCTGGGGCTGGCGAAGGAGAAGCTCACGGAGGATCCGCAGGCGGCGGCGCGGATGGTGGACGAGGCGCACGGTGAGGTGAAGACGGCGCTGCAGGAGCTGCGGGATCTGGCGCGGGGGATTCATCCGGCCGTGCTGACCGACCGGGGGCTGGATGCGGCGCTGTCCTCCGTCGCCTCGCGTTGCACGGTGCCGGTGCAGGTGGAGGTGGATCTGCCGGCTCGGCCGGCGCCGGCGATCGAGGGGATCGCGTACTTCACGGTGTCGGAGCTGTTGCAGAACATCAGCAAGCACTCTCGGGCCACGGGGGCCGCGGTGGATGTGTGGCGGGTGGAGGACCGGCTGCTGCTTCAGGTCGTGGACAACGGTGTGGGTGGGGCGGATGTGTCCTCCGGGTCCGGGCTTGCGGGGCTGGCGGGGCGGTTGGATGCCGTTGACGGGATTCTGGTGGTGGATTCGCCGGCCGGGGGGCCTACTCGGGTGACGGCGGAGTTGCCCTGGCGGGGGGATCCGGTGTGACGGGTTCGGGTTCCGTGTGAGTGGGCGGGGGGGGGTCGCCCCCGCCGCCCCTACCCGTCCCATCCCTACCCGTCCCATCCCTACCCGTCCCATCCCCAGGGGCGCTGCCCCTTCGACCCCGGTTCCTGGGGGCTGCGCCCCCAGACCCCCCATCGGCCCTTTGAGGGGCCTCGTCCTCAAACGCCGGACGGGCTGAAAGTGCCTGGACCGGCGTTGCCATACGGGCCCCGGAGGGCCTTTGTTCGAATCTCCTGTGCCCTAATCCCGTTGCCCGCACCCCTCCGCACCCGAATGCTGGAATGCTGGACTTGTCCAGCGGGTGGGCAGGGAGTGTGGGCTGGGGGGCCGGGAGTCGTGGAGGACAGGGTGCGGGTGGTCATCGCCGAGGATTCAGTGCTGCTGAGGGAGGGCCTGACCCGGTTGCTGACCGACCGCGGGCACGACGTCGTGGCCGGTGTGGGCGACGGCGAGGCGCTGATCAAGACCATCGGCGAGCTGGACGCGCAGGGCGAGCTGCCCGACGTCGTCGTCGCCGATGTGCGGATGCCTCCGACGCACACGGACGAGGGCGTGCGAGCGGCCGTACAACTGCGCAAGGCACATCCAGGGCTGGGGGTACTCGTACTGTCGCAGTACGTGGAGGAGCGGTACGCCACCGAGTTGCTGGCCGGGTCCAGTCATGGGGTGGGGTACCTGCTCAAGGACCGGGTCGCGGAGGTGCGTGAGTTCGTGGACGCGGTGGTGCGGGTGGCCCAGGGGGGTACCGCCCTCGATCCCGAGGTGGTCGCTCAGCTGCTGGGGCGCAGCCGTAAGCAGGACGTGCTCGCCCATCTCACTCCCCGGGAGCGGGAGGTGCTCGGGCTCATGGCCGAGGGGCGGACCAACTCGGCCGTCGCGCGGCAGCTCGTGGTCAGCGACGGGGCCGTCGAGAAGCACGTCAGCAACATCTTCCTGAAGCTCGGGCTGTCGCAGAGCGACGGGGACCATCGCAGGGTGCTGGCCGTCCTCACCTATCTGAACTCCTGAACCACCGTGCAGAGCCGAAGAACCGCAGGACGAGAGGGAGCGTCTTCTACGAAAGCGCCGGGGGGCGTGTAAATAGTGACAAGTCAGGGCGTCGTACCGTCTCAAAACCACGTCCATCATGCGAATGGCCGAGGGCAGGCGACCCCTGCGGTCGTAGGGTTGATCCTGGGAAGGCCTGCGGGAAGGCCGCTCCCGAACAGCCGCCTCGAGGGAGGTCCAGTTCAGTGACCAGTCAGGTCAGCAGCCCAGCGGAGCAGGCCGACGGAACCGTCGTGGGAGAGCAGCGCAAAGAGACCGGCGTGAAGGATGTCCGCCGTCTCGACCGGGTGATCATTCGTTTCGCGGGTGACTCCGGTGACGGTATGCAGCTCACGGGTGACCGTTTCACCTCGGAGACGGCCTCCTTCGGCAACGACCTGTCCACCCTTCCCAACTTCCCCGCCGAGATCCGGGCCCCTGCCGGGACCCTGCCGGGTGTCTCCTCGTTCCAGCTGCACTTCGCCGACCACGACATCCTCACTCCGGGCGACGCGCCGAACGTACTGGTCGCGATGAACCCGGCGGCCCTCAAAGCGAACATCGCGGACCTGCCGCGCGGTGCGGAGATCATCGTCAACACGGATGAGTTCTCCAAACGGGCGATGCAGAAAGTGGGGTACGCGGCCTCGCCGCTGGAGGATGGATCGCTCGACGGTTACAGCCTTCATCCGGTCCCCCTGACCACGCTGACCGTCGAGGCCCTCAAGGATTTCGACCTCAGCCGCAAGGAGGCCGAGCGCAGCAAGAACATGTTCGCGCTCGGCCTCTTGTCGTGGATGTATCACCGGCCCACCGAGGGCACGGAGAAGTTCCTGCGCACGAAGTTCGCGAAGAAGCCTCAGATCGCCGAGGCGAACCTCGCGGCCTTCCGCGCGGGCTGGAACTTCGGCGAGACGACCGAGGACTTCGCCGTCTCCTACGAGATCGCCCCGGCGACGAAGGCCTTCCCGGTCGGCACCTATCGCAACATCTCCGGGAACCTCGCGCTGTCCTACGGACTGGTCGCCGCGTCTCGCCAGGCGGACCTGCCGTTGTTCCTGGGCTCGTACCCGATCACCCCGGCCTCGGACATCCTGCACGAGCTGAGCAGGCACAAGAACTTCGGTGTACGGACCTTCCAGGCCGAGGACGAGATCGCGGGCATCGGCGCGGCGCTGGGCGCGGCCTTCGGCGGCTCGCTGGCGGTGACGACGACCTCCGGGCCGGGGGTGGCCCTGAAATCCGAGACGATCGGTCTCGCGGTCTCCCTGGAGCTGCCGCTCCTCGTCATCGACATCCAGCGCGGTGGGCCGTCCACCGGTCTGCCGACCAAGACCGAGCAGGCCGACCTGCTGCAGGCGATGTTCGGGCGCAACGGCGAGGCGCCGGTACCGATCGTCGCTCCCTGCACCCCGGCCGACTGCTTCGACGCGGCGCTGGAGGCGGCCCGGATCGCGCTGACGTACCGTACGCCGGTGATGCTGCTCTCGGACGGCTACCTGGCCAACGGCTCCGAGCCCTGGCGGATCCCGGAGCTGGACGAACTCCCGGACCTGACCGTGCAGTTCGCGCAGGGCCCGAACCACACCCTGGACGACGGCACCGAGGTCTTCTGGCCCTACAAGCGCGACCCGCAGACCCTGGCCCGCCCCTGGGCCGTGCCCGGCACACCCGGTCTCGAACACCGCATCGGCGGCATCGAGAAGGAGGACGGGAGCGGGAACATCTCCTACGCCCCGGCCAACCACGACTTCATGGTCCGTACCCGGCAGGCCAAGATCGACGGGATCGACGTACCGGATCTGGACGTGGACGATCCGCATGAGGCGCGCACGCTGGTGCTGGGCTGGGGATCGACGTACGGGCCCATCACGGCGGCGGTACGACGGCTGCGGACGGCCGGCGAGTCGATCGCGCAGGCGCATCTGCGCCACCTCAACCCCTTCCCGCGCAACCTGGGCGCGGTGCTGGAGGCGTACGACAAGGTCGTCATCCCGGAGATGAACCTCGGGCAGCTCGCCACCCTGGTCCGGGCGAAGTACCTGGTCGACGCGCACAGCTACAACCAGGTCAATGGCATGCCGTTCAAGGCCGAACAGCTCGCCACGGCTCTCAAGGAGGCCATCGATGGCTGAGACGTCCACGGAAGGCACGGGCACGATCGAGGCACTCTCGCTCGTCCCCAAGGCCGAGGCCCGCCAGAGCATGAAGGACTTCAAGAGCGACCAGGAAGTCCGCTGGTGCCCCGGCTGCGGTGACTACGCGATCCTGGCCGCCGTCCAGGGCTTCATGCCCGAGCTGGGGCTGGCCAAGGAGAACATCGTCTTCGTCTCGGGCATCGGCTGCTCGTCGCGGTTCCCGTACTACATGAACACATACGGCATGCACTCGATCCACGGGCGCGCCCCGGCGATCGCGACCGGCCTCGCTTCGAGCAGGCGGGACCTGTCGGTATGGGTGGTCACGGGCGACGGCGACGCGCTCTCCATCGGCGGCAACCACCTCATCCACGCCCTGCGACGGAACGTCAACCTGAAGATCCTGCTCTTCAACAACCGGATCTACGGTCTGACGAAGGGCCAGTACTCACCGACGTCCGAGGTCGGCAAGATCACGAAGTCGACGCCGATGGGCTCCCTGGACGCCCCCTTCAACCCGGTGTCCCTCGCCATCGGCGCGGAGGCGTCCTTCGTGGCGCGCACGGTCGACTCCGACCGCAAGCACCTGACATCGGTGCTGCGGGAGGCGGCCGCACACCCCGGCACGGCCCTGATCGAGATCTACCAGAACTGCAACATCTTCAACGACGGCGCCTTCGAGGCCCTCAAGGACAAGCAGCAGGCCGAGGAGGCGGTGATCCGCCTGGAGCACGGGCAGCCGATCCGCTTCGGGGCCGACCTGTCCAAGGGGGTCGTACGGGATACGGCGACGGGTGACCTGAAGGTGGTGCCGGTGACGCCGGAGAACGAGGCGCAGATCCTCATCCACGACGCGCACGCCTCGTCCCCGACGACCGCCTTCGCCCTGTCCCGCCTGGCCGACCCGGACACGCTGCACCACACCCCGATCGGCGTGCTGAGGTCGGTGGACCGCCCGGTCTACGACACCCAGATGTCGGACCAGTTGGACACGGCGATCGAGCAGCACGGCAAGGGGGATCTGGCGGCGTTGCTGGCGGGTGGGGACACCTGGACGGTGGTGGGCTGACGCTCACGGACACACGGAGGGCCCGGATGCGGTACGGCATCCGGGCCCTCGGTGTTCAGGCGTCGGGGATGTCGCGCTTGGCGCGGAGCAGCGTCTCCCGATCGATGACGACGATGCGCTCGTAGTCGGCGCGGGCGGCGTCCGGGGGGAGGAGGGGGTCCAGGTCTGCTGTGGCCTCGGTACCGATAACGGCGAACCTGCCGTCACTCAGCTCGAAAATATCCGGGCATGTCTCACACGTTGCGCTGCCTCGCAGCTTGGGTGGATCTCCGAGACGGCGGACGACGCTCAAGGACACTTGGGCTCCCTCTGTGCACCCCCTTCTCACCCCAGGCCGCCCGGACAGCTCGGCGCGGCGGCACACGTGTGTCCGCCGAGCGACCATGCAGGATCAGCACAGCGGAGAAGGACCACTGGATCTGATGTAATGCCGGCACGCAGGGGGAACCTGCCGCTTCGCGGCGTCACACCCAACTCGTCCGACGATCAAAGAGAACCACAAATCGAGCGCGAATCAGTAATTGGTTCCCATGATGTCGCCAAATCAATTCCGATGGCATTTCTCGGGCAAGTCGACATGGCCATATCCATATCGGCAAATCGACAGCCAGTCGGCGGTCACTGCACCGCGTCACCCGGAAGGAGGGCCGGAGCCCGCCGCATCCGAACGCGGCCGACCCACGATCCACTCATCACGTCGACGATCTCGCCGACACGCGCCTCCGTCGAGTCGGCGGGCAGCGACCTGCGGTGTTCCATCGTGCGGTCCCAGTACTCGGCGAAGAGCTCGTTTCGGCACAACACGCGGAGATGACCGACGAGTTCGTCCCACGTGTGCACCCCGACCCGATGGCCCAGCAGGAGATTTCCGAACTCCCGATTGGCGAAGATCATCTGACGGCGCTTCACCTCGGACAGACCCGTGAGTGTGCTCGCCGCGTCGGCCAGCGTCGGGTCGTCGATCGCGCGGTCCATCTGGTCCAGGGTGAGGCGGTACTGCTGGATCAGGTTCGCTCGGCGGATCTCCTCGGTCATGACCCTGAGCTGACCGAGCAACTCCAGCAGGATGTCCTCCTGGCGCCGCCGAGGGGAGCGCCGGGCGAAGAGGGCTCGCATCAGGCCGAGTCCCGCCGTAACAGCAGAACCGATACTCCTACTACGGGCGGCCGGAGTCTGTGTGGCCATGTCAAGGCATCCCCCTGGATCCGGTGACCGTGCGCCGAAGGTGGCATCGCGGGTCGGTGCACGGTGGGTGTGGCACTCCGCATCCAGCGTGCCGGTCGGCTCAAGTCGGCGCGGGAGGCGGAGAGGGGGCGCATGGATGGACGTGTCTCGCATGTCGACCAACGCCCTGACATATGTGTGCCCCCTGGCGCCGTGTACATGCCTTCCGGCGGGCCCCGCCACGGCGTATCAGTCCTGCTCAGAGCCCCTCTTCCGCGCGTCGTACACCTCCCGCGCCTCCTGCACCGCCCCCATCCTCCTCGCCGTCCACTCCGCCAGCCCCCGCACCTGTTCCGCCGCCTCGCGCCCCAGGTCGGTCAACGAGTAGTCGACCCGTGGGGGGATCACCGGCCTGGCATCGCGGTGGATCAAGCCGTCGCGTTCCAGGGTCTGCAGCGTCTGCGTCAGCATCTTCTCGCTCACCCGGCCGATCGCCCGGCGGAGTTCGCTGAAGCGGTGGGGGCGGTCCAGGAGGTGGATCAGGACCAGGACGCCCCAGCGGCTCGTCACATGTTCCAGGACCAGGCGGTGGGGGCACATCGCCTCGCCCGCCGTCGCTGCGGAGGTCACCTGCTCTGTACTTACCGACATGCCAGTACCTTACTTCAAAGTGGGTAATTTCGCAGGGTTAGCGCCTCCCCTAGGGTTAGTGCCAACGCACCACACAAGGAGATCTCACATCATGAGCATCGTCGTCACCGGAGCCACCGGACACCTCGGCCGCCACGTCATCGGGCAGCTGCTCGAAAAGGTTCCCGCCGAGCAGGTCACCGCCGTCGTCCGCACCCCGGAGAAGGCCGCCGACCTCGCCGCCAAGGGCGTGAAGATAGCGGTCGCCGACTACAACAGCCCCGAGACCTTCGACGGCGTCCTCGCGGCCGGCGACAAGGTGCTGCTGATCTCCGGCAACGAGTTCGACAAGGGCCGCCCCGGCCAGCACCAGGTCGTCATCGACGCCGCCAAGGCCGCGGGCGTGGCGCTTCTCGCGTACACCAGCGCCCCCGGCACCCTCACGGCCGCGCTCGCCGACGACCACCGGGCCACCGAGAAGGCACTGCTCGCCTCCGGCCTGCCCTACTCGCTGCTGCGCAACGGCTGGTACAACGAGAACTACACCGAGAACCTCGCCCCCGTCCTGGAGCACGGCGCGGTCGTCCAGGCCGCCGGCGACGGCCGTGTCTCCTCCGCCTCGCGCGCCGACTACGCCGCCGCCGCCGCGGCGGTGCTGACCGGCGAGGGGCACGAGAACACGACGTACGAACTGGGCGGCGACGACGCCTGGGGCTTCGCCGACTACGCGGCCGAGCTGAGCAAGCAGACCGGCCGGGACATCGCCTACAACGCCGTGTCCGTCGAGGCCTTCACCGGGATCCTGGCCGGCGCCGGGCTGCCCGCGCCGCTCGCCGCGGTCCTCGCCGGTGTCGACGCCTCCATCGAGAAGGGCGAGCTGGTCGTCTCCTCCGGTGACCTGTCCCGCCTGACCGGCCGTCCGGCCACCCCGATCGCCGAGTCCATCGCGGCCGCGCTCAAGGGCTGAGCACTCCCCCGGCAGACCCATGGGCCACACCCCCGGCTGTCATGACCGTATACCGATACGGGCATGACAGCCGGGGGTGCTCGGCGTTACCTTCGTGCGGGCGAGGACGGTGCGAGGAGGAGGGGTCCGTGAAGTCGAGGGGCGAGGGACACATAGGTCTGCTGAACGGCTTCGCCGCGTACGGCATGTGGGGGCTCGTACCGCTGTTCTGGCCCCTTCTCAAGCCCGCCGGGGCCGCGGAGATCCTCGCCCACCGGATGGTGTGGTCGCTGGCCTTCGTCGCCGTCGCGCTGGTCGTTGTACGGCGCTGGGCCTGGGCCGGTGAGCTGCTGCGGCAGCCGCGCAGGCTCGCGCTCGTCACCGTCGCCGCTGCCGTCATCACCGTGAACTGGGGCGTCTACATCTGGGCCGTGAACTCCGGCCATGTCGTCGAGGCCTCGCTCGGGTACTTCATCAATCCCCTGGTCACCATCGCGATGGGCGTGCTGCTGCTGAAGGAACGGCTGCGGCGTGTGCAGTGGGCGGCGGTCGGGGTCGGCGCCGCGGCCGTACTGGTCCTCACCATCGGGTACGGGCGGCCGCCGTGGATCTCCCTCACGCTGGCCTTCTCCTTCGCCACGTACGGCCTGGTCAAGAAGAAGGTGAACCTCGGCGGGGTCGAGTCGCTGGCCGCCGAGACCGCGATCCAGTTCCTGCCCGCGCTCGGCTATCTGCTGTGGCTGAGCTCCCACGGTGATCTCAGCTTCACCGCCGAGGGGCCGGGGCACGCGGCACTGCTCGCCTCGACGGGCGTCGTCACCGCGCTCCCCCTGGTCTGCTTCGGCGCCGCGGCGATCCGCGTGCCGCTGTCCACGCTGGGGCTGCTGCAGTACCTGGCCCCGGTCTTCCAGTTCCTGCTCGGCGTCCTCTACTTCGGCGAGGCCATGCCACCCGAGCGCTGGGCGGGGTTCGCGCTGGTCTGGCTGGCGTTGACGCTGCTCACCTGGGACGCCCTGCGCACCGCGCGGACGCTCAGGAGGGAGATCGCGAGGCCCAGCACCACCATGGCGACCGGCACCGTCAGCGCCGTACGGAAGGCGGAGAGCCTGGCCTCGGGTCCGGAACCGCTGGACTCCCCTGCCGCGAAGCCGTAGACCGCGATCCCGATCGCCGTGCCGAACCGGGTCGAGGTGTGCAGCAGTCCGCTCGCCAGGCCCTGTCAGCGCCCAGGCACGCGCACCCATGGCAACACTCCGTAGGTATAGAGGAGTTACTCGATTACTCGAACGAGGGTCGCTCCCTCTGTGGGTGACCGGCGTGCGGCGGAAGCCGTTTAGGACAGTCCGGGACCTGGTTCGCCGCTATAAGTGGGCCCATGACGCAGACCACACCCGCACCCCTGCACTGGAAAGTGGTCGTCGACGCCGGCGACCCGCATGCTCAGGCCGACTTCTGGGCTGCCGCCCTGCATTACCTGGCCGAGGACAACGACGCGCTGATTCAACGGCTGCTGGAGCTCGGCGCGCTGCCGCGCGAGGCGACCGTGGAGTATCACGCGCGGCTCGCCTTCCGGGACCTGGTGGCCGTACGCCATCCCGACGACCCGTACGACGAGGACAGCGGTACCGGGCTGGGGCGGCGGCTGCTGTTCCAGCGGGTGCCGGAGGCGAAGACCGTCAAGAACCGGCTTCATCTGGACGTGCATGCCGGGGACGGGCGGCGGGCCGCCGAGGTCGAGCGATTGACGGCGCTCGGGGCGAGTGTGCTGCGGGAGGTGAAGGAGATGGGTGGTGAGTGGGTGGTGATGGCGGATCCGGAGGGGAACGAGTTCTGCGTGCAGTGAGCTCGCGCGGGCCCGGGGGTCCGTTATGCGAACGGGCCTGTCCGGATCGCGCCCTTGACGGTGAGTCAACCTCAGCTTCACCATCCAGGCACCCATTCGCTGTGGAACCCCTGTGACTTCAGGGGTTCCCATGGAATTCGGAGCCCCCCACATGAAGCTCTCGGTTCCCGGACGCGTCACGGCCACCGCCGTCGTCGCCACCGTCTCCCTCCTGGCCGGCGGATCCATAGCCGGCGCGGCCCCCGCGGGACAGCCCGCGGTGGCCGCGGCCCCGGACATCCCGGTGGCCAACGTGAAGGCGCATCTGACCCAGCTGCAGTCCATCGCCACCGCCAACGGCGGCAACCGCGCGCACGGCCGTACCGGCTACAAGGCCTCACTCGACTATGTGAAGGCCAAGCTGGACGCCGCCGGATTCACCACGACGATCCAGCAGTTCACCTCCTCCGGGCGCACCGGCTACAACCTGATCGCCGACTGGCCGGGCGGCGACACCAACCAGGTGGTCATGTCCGGCTCGCACCTCGACAGCGTGACGGCGGGCGCGGGCATCAACGACAACGGCTCCGGCTCGGCGGCCGTCCTGGAGACCGCGCTCGCGGTGTCCCGGGCCGGCTACCAGCCCACCAAGCACCTGAGATTCGCGTGGTGGGGTGCGGAGGAGCTGGGCATGGTCGGCTCCCGCTACTACGTCAACAGCCTCTCCACCGCGAACCGTTCACGGATCAGCGGCTACCTCAACTTCGACATGATCGGCTCGCCGAATCCCGGCTACTTCGTCTACGACGACGACCCGGCCATCGAGAAGACCTTCAAGGAGTACTACGCCGGCCTCGGCGTCCCGACCGAGATCGAGACCGAGGGCGACGGCCGCTCCGACCACGCACCGTTCAAGAACGTGGGCGTGCCGGTGGGCGGGCTGTTCAGCGGGGCCGACTACGTCAAGACGGCGGCGCAGGCGGCCAAGTGGGGCGGTACCGCGGGGCTGGCCTTCGACCGCTGCTACCACTCGGCGTGCGACACCACGGCCAACATCGACGACACGGCCCTGAACCGCAACAGCGACGCGGTGGCGTACGCGGTGTGGGGGCTGTCGCAGTAACAGGGCCGCGGTCGCGGTCTCTACCGGTCGGCGTTCCGTGCGCGTTCCGCGAGGCGGAGCATGCGGGCGCGGGCCGACTCCAGACGGTCCGGTTCGTCGGCCGCCGGGCCCTCCCCGGCGGCCATCTCCGTCCACAGGGTGAGCAGGTCGCTGCCGAGGGCCAGGCCCTTCAGCGGATCCCGTACGGCCTTCCACGCGGTGGCCGCGCTCTGCACGTTGCCGTAGGCCGACTCGGCGTCTCCGGCACGGTGCTGAACGGCGGCCAGGTCGAGGGAGATCTCCGTGGCACGGACCGGCTCGCCGCCCAAGTAGGCGATGTAGGCGGCGAGTTCACGCACCCGCAGCACGTCAGGGTGGTCCGGTCCCAGGCTGCCGGCCGCCTCGGCGACCACCTGCTCCGCCAACTCCTCGGCCGCGTCTATCCGTCCGTCCCGCACGGCCTCACCGATCCGCCCGACGGGCTCCGCGAGCACAGAGGCCCCGTCGAGCACCGTCTCCTCCCCCATCAGGGCCTCGGCCACGGCATCGAACCCGCGCACGGGGGTCGGCCGGGGGTCAGGGTCGTCCAGGAGGGGGACGGGGTCGAGGAGGGGGGTGGGGCGTGGGGTGGGCGGCGTGGAGGGGAGCGGCTGAGGTGTGGGGGTGGGGGTGAAGCCGACGGGGGGTGGGGGCAGGGGCATGGGTGTCGGGGCGGGCGGTGGTGGGGGCGGGGGCGCGAGGTCCGTCGGCGGCAGGGGCCGCACCGGTGCGGGGCCGGGGCCGTAAGACGGCAGCGGGCCGGGTGTGGGCGGCAGCGGGGGCCAGGGGGTGGGGGCGGAGTCGGTCGGGGACAGTGACTCGGGGGCCGGGGGCAGGGCCGGGCTCCCGTCCATCACGGGGGGCGGGCCGAACTCGCCTGTCGGGGGTGCCACCGTCCCGGGAGCCGGAGCCGGAGCCGGAGCCGGAGCCGGATCCGGAGCCGGAGCCAGGCCGGTCGGCGGAGTGTCCGGCAGCTGTCGTAGGACGTGGGTCGGGGACGGTTCGGCGTCCGTCAGTTGCGGCGCGGGTAGGTTGCGCAGCCGGAAGGTGGGGGACGGGTCCCCCGTGGGCTCGGGGAGCGGCCGTGAGGAGTGCGCGGACGGGTCGTGGGGGGCGGGTGCGTCGGGGTGCTCGGGCGAACGGTCGTGCGGGGCGAACGCGGCCGGGGCCTCAGGCGAACGGTCACCCGAGGGGGGCACGGCCGGGCCTTCGGGCGCTCGATCTTGCGAGGCAAACACAGCCGAGTCCTCGGGCGAACGGTCGTGCGGGGCGAACGCGGCCGGCGTCCCGGATGGCCACGGTGTCCGCTCGGACTCCTCAGTCTCGCCGAACGGCATCGATCCAGCTCCCTGATCTCCCGTCGGCCGGCGCGGGCCCGGCTCGTCGACCGGCGCTACGGGGTCGCCCGGCTCACGACCGGCCGAGCCGAGAATCACAGGCCCAGTCGGCAGTCCGGTCATCCCCGCCGCACCAGCCTCCGGGGCCGTCCCCGGCGCCTTCGGCTCGCCGGCGGTCGGCTCGCTTCCCGTTCCCGCCGGCGGAGCCATCCGTACCGGCTCCGCCGTGAAGCGGCTGGAGCCGTCCGTGGTGACCTCCAGGGGGACCACGTAGCCGATGCGGGCGTCGTGGATCGTGGCGTGGACGGTGTGTCCGGCGGTGCGGGCGAGATGGTGAAGGTGGGTCAGAACGGTCTGGTGGAGTTCCTCGCCATGCGTCGCGGCGACCGGTGTTCCGGCCA
Organism: Streptomyces sp. NPDC019531; assembly: GCF_044903305.1. Taxonomy (NCBI): domain Bacteria; kingdom Bacillati; phylum Actinomycetota; class Actinomycetes; order Kitasatosporales; family Streptomycetaceae; genus Streptomyces; species Streptomyces sp. NPDC019531. The sequence goes on from NZ_JBJDQL010000008.1 coordinate 80,760, forward strand.
CCGTCGCGGACTCACCCGTCAGGGGGACGCGGACGTCGATCGGGGTCGCCCCCGGCTGCTGGTCCCGCTTCTTTTCGCGGCTGAGTCGAGACATCTCATCCCTCACGGTCGTGCACGGACTGTCGAGTCTCTCCGCTCGTCCCCGGTTCTCACGTCACCGTGATGTCACAGGCCTGTTCCAGGAGGGGCGGGGCGGGTGGGATGACGGGAACAGAGCGCGGGCATGCGCACTGACGTGCGACGAGAGGCGGAGAACGTGCAGCAGGGACCGGAGATCTGGATCCGCGGTCCGGTGGCCCCGGCCGGAAGGCGGTTCGCGTGGGTCGGCACCCATGGCGGCGCCGGCGTCTCCACCCTGGCCGCCGTCTACGGCGGTCACGACAGCGGACGCGACTGGCCCGGACCCGTCACCCCGGCCTCCGTCCTGCTCGTCGCCCGTACGCATGCCGCGGGACTGCTCGCCGCCCGCCGTGCCGTGGAGTTCTTCCGGCGCGGCGAGCACCCTCCGCACCTCGACCTCGACGCCGTCGTCCTGGTCGCGGACGCCCCCGGACGGCTTCCCCGGCCACTCGCCCAGCGGCTCAAGGAAATCGAGGCCATGGTCGATGTGCACCGCGTGCCCTGGGTGCCCGCATGGCGCCTGGGCGACCTGAACGGCACACCGCCCCGCGGCACCGAGGCACTGGTGCGGCTCATCCGGGCCACCGCCCCATGACGGTCGCCGCTCACCGGGCCGTCGACGACCGCCTCTCGACGCCCTCTTCACCGACACCGACCTGCTGCTGACACCCGCGCCCCACCCGCCCGCCGCACGGCCACGAAGGCCCGGGCGCACGGAGCCGGTTCCGCCACCCCTGGACAGGTGGATGCGTACGCATATAATGCATGTGCGAGTATCTGCCGTACGCCGATCACCTGGGGATCTCCATGACGCGCCGCTTCCTGTTCGTACTCGGCAGCAGCCGCAGTGAGGGCAACACCGAAATGCTGGCCCGGCGGGCCGCCGAGCAACTGCCCTCGGACGTCGAGCGGCAGTGGATCGACCTCGCGGCACATCCGCTGCCCGACTTCGAGGACCTCCGCCACGACACCGACCACGTACGTCCGACGATCGGCAACACCGCCCGTCTGTTCGACGCGACGCTCGCGGCGACGGACATCGTGATCGTGTCGCCGCTGTACTGGTACTCGGTGTCCGCACAGGTCAAGCGTTACCTCGACCACTGGTCGGGCTGGCTGCGCACCCCGGGCGTCGAGTTCAAGGCGACCATGGCGGGACGGACGCTCTGGGGTGTCACCGTGCTGGCGCACGAGGAGTTCGAGGTCGCCGACCCGCTGGTCGGTACCCTCGCCAACTCGGCCGCGTACCTGGGGATGCGCTTCGGCGGGGTGCTGCTCGGCAATGGCAGCAAGCCCGGTGACGTGCTCAAGGACACCGACGCCCTCGCCCGCGCGAAGACGTTCTTCGCGCAGGAGGCCCCGCTCGCCCGGTTCCCCTACGAACAGCTCACGCCGTGATGTCCTTCGTGGTGAACCGCGCCCACGCCGCCGAGCCGAACACCGCCGCGTACAGGGCCTGGAGGCCGAGGTTCTTCACCAGGTCGTCCCAGTAGACCGGTTCGCGCATGAGGTCGGCGAAGGACAGCCAGTAGTGGGAGAAGAAGTACGGCTGGAGAGCGTGCAGTTGGGGGATCTGGTCGAGGATCTGGACCGTGATCAGCAGGCCGACCGTCGTGGCCATCGCCGCGATACCGCTGTTCGTGAGCGTCGAGACGAACAGGCCCAGAGCCGCCACACCGGTCAGTGACGCGGCCACCACCAGGGCGATCAGCAGGGCTCTTCCCAGGCCCTCGGTGAAGGTGATCTGGGTGCCGGAGATCGTCGTCAGGTCGCCCAGCGGGAAGAGGACGGCACCGACCGTCAGTGCCGAGAGCGCGACCACGAGGGTGGCGACCAGGCAGAACGTCATGACCGTCGCGTACTTGGTGAGCAGCAGGCGGGTGCGGCCTGCGGGGGCGACCAACAGGTAGCGGAGAGTGCCGGCGTTGGCCTCGCCCGCGATCGCGTCGCCCGCGATGACGCCAATGGACATGGGGAGGAAGAAGGGGAGGGTGGCGGCGAGGGCGGTGAAGACCAGGAACAGCCCGTTGTTGGTGATCTGGGAGATGAACGCGGGGCCGCCGCCTCCGCCGCCTGTCGAGGAGCCGTCGCTGGTCTCGATCTTCACTGCGATGCCGACGAGGATCGGGACTGCTGCGAGTACGGCCAGCAGGGCGAGGGTGCGCCAGCGGCGGAACGTGGTGAGGAGTTCGTTGCGGAAGAGGGTGCCGTAGAAGGTGGTACGGCGGCTTGCGGTCTGTGAGGGCTGGTCGTGCCCACGTGGCGGTAGCCGCACATCAGATACAGCCCCGCGCCCCTCAAGGTCAGCCCGCGACATCGAAGCCCTCCCCCGTCAGCGCCACGAAGGCGTCCTCCAGGGAGGCCCTCTCCACTCCGAAACCCCGCACCCGCACCCCCGCCGTCACCAACGCCGCGTTGATGTCGGCCAGTTCACCGTCGGGCGGGTCGGACGTGACCCGGTTCTCCGCGATGACCACATCCCCGACACCCTGTTCCTTCAGCACCCTCGCCGCGTCCGCCGGGTCCGGAGTCGTCACCACCAAGCGCCCCCTCGCCCCCGCCGCCAGGTCCGCCACCCGGCCCTGTGTGATCAGGCGCCCCTGGGCCATCACGGCCGCGTGGGTGCAGACCTGTTCGATCTCGTCGAGGAGGTGGGAGGAGAGGAAGACGGTGGTGCCATCGGAGGCCAGTTCCCGCACCAGGGAGCGGATCTCGCGCATGCCCTGCGGGTCCAGGCCGTTGGTCGGTTCGTCCAGGACCAGGAGTCTGCGGGGCTGGAGCAGGGCCGCCGCCAGGCCGAGTCGCTGTTTCATGCCCAGCGAGTACGCCTTCGCCTTCTTGCCGGCGGCGGCCGCCAGGCCCACCCGGTCCAGAGCCGCTGCCACGCGGGCGGGCCGGGTGCGCGGGTCGGCGGTCGGGTCGGCGGCGTCGTAGCGGACGAGGTTGTCGCGGCCGGAGAGGAAGCCGTAGAGGGCCGGGCCCTCGATGAGCGCGCCCACCTGCGGGAGTACGGTCCGGGAGGCGCGCGGCATGGGGCGGCCCAGGACGCGCGCGGAGCCGGAGGTCGGCTCGATCAGGCCCATCAGCATGCGGATGGTGGTGGTCTTGCCGGAGCCGTTCGGGCCGAGGAAGCCGAAGACGCTGCCCGCCGGGACGGTCAGGTCGAGTCCGTCGACGGCGAGTTGTCCGCCGCGATAGCGCTTGGTGAGGGCGTGGGTGTGGATGACACTCTCGTCCCCACCCTCGCGATCGCCTTCGCCCGGCTCCTCCGGATCCGGCTCCGTGGCGGACGGTTCGCCCATCGGCTTCCTCGATTCGTCATGCCCGTGGGGGCTTACTTCCCCGCGTTCGCCGCCTTCACCAGCGCGTCCTTGGTGACCGCGCCGACGTAGACCTTGCCGTCATCCGTGATCAGGGCGTTGATGAGGCGGGTCTTGAAGACGGTGCCCTCGCCGAACTTGCCGGAGACCTTGTCGCCGAGCGAGTCCAGGAAGCCGCCGACGTCACCGCCGACCTCGGAGCCGGACGGGACGCCCTGGCCACCGGTGTCGAAGGTGGCTATGGAGTCCCAGCCGTCCCCGATGACGTTCAGCCCGTCGAGGCCGTCCTTGCCGAGCTCGTCGGCTGAGCCCTTGCCGAAGTCCCGCGTGTGCTCGGGCGCCTTGGTGGCGTCCTCCTCCTCGACCTTGGCGCCCTTCGGCGGGGTGAAGTCGAAGGTCGAGGCGGCCGGCTTGGCGAAGCTGACCTGGGTGAAGCCCGCGTCCACGACGGCCGCGCCGCCGCTTGCCGGGGTCAGCGTGAACTTCAGCGGCAGACCGGTCTTCGAGTCCACGGCCACGGTGATCTGGCCGACGGTCGACCCGGCGTCCTTGGGCTTGATGACCAGGCGGTAGGCGTCCCGGCCCGCGACCTGCGCGGTGCCGTCCACCGTCACGGAGGTGGTGTCGTCGGCGGCCTTGAGGGCGTCCTCGGCGAGGTCCTTGGGGGTGGCCGGGAGCTCTTCCTTCGGCTTTCCGTCGCTCTCGGAAGCCGTGGTGTGGAAGACCGAGTTGGACTTGCTGTCGTAGCCCCAGACGTCCTTGCCGTTGTGGATGAGGCTGTACTCGGCCGCGTCCTCCAGCAGGGAGACCTTCTGCTTGTCCTCACCGTCGGCCGCCACCCGCAGCGTGTGGGTGCCCGAGGCGAGTTCGGTGAGCTTGCTGGAGGGGTCCGCGGACGAGCCCTCACCCGAGCCTGAGGGACCGGCCGCGGAGCCCAGCGAGCTCTCCAGGCCGCCGAGGTCCGGCAGACCGAGATCCGTGGTGATCTTCACCGTGCCGGACAGCTGCTGTACGTCCGACGCGGCGATCTTCTCGATGAGTTCCTGTGCGCTGATCTTCGGCAGGTCGGGGTCGCCGGAGTCGGCGAGCGCCGGGACGAGCCCGATGGTCGCCGCCGCGATGCCCACCACCGTGGCCGGCACGACGTACCGCGCGGTCTTGCGCCGACGCGCCGCACGCAGTTCGTCGGCCTCCGCGGCGGTCGCGCTGTCGTCGGTTTCGTACGGTGCCATGTGTGCCTTACCTCCGTCGTCGGCGGCGGCTGTCAACTCCCGTGCGTCCACCCCGTAGCCGCCATTCTCACCCGAATCGGTGAGGAGTGGTGTTTTCCGTGGTGTCCATCTGACCAAATCGGCCATGAGCATGCGTCACCCCTCGGGGCCAACTCCGCGTACACCTGGGGTATGACACGACATGCGGTCGACCCCTACGACCCGTAGGGGACGCCCCTCGCCCGGTGGCCGGCTCGACGGGAAGCCGGGCGATCAGCCTCGCGGGAACACGTGGTCGGCCCGGCCCGGCACCCCGACGATCGCGCCCGGGCTGCCGGGGCCGGCCGGTGCGACCCGCCTAGGGTGTTGGGCCGCGGGACCTCCACGGTGTCGGCGAACAGACCGTGGTACCGACCGGACCGGGTGGGCTTGAGGACGGTGACCTCGTGGAGCCGGCCGCGGACGGCTCCACCCGCAAACCCGGCGGTCGGCAGGCTCTTGAGGCGCTTCGAGAACCGGGGCGCTAACCCGCCCGGTGGACCACCGCGTCACACAGCTCCATCAGGGCCGCCCTCGCGGCGCACTCCCGCAGCGGGGCCAGTGCCGCGCGCGCGTCCTGGGCGTACTGCACCGTGTCCCGACGGGCCTGGTCGAGCGCGGGGTGCGTACGCAGCGCGGCCAGCGCCTCCGCGTGCCTGGCGTCGTCCGTGAGGTCGGAGTCGAGCAGCTCGCACAGGGCGATGTCGTCGGCCAGGCCGAGCCGGGCGGCCCGCTCCCGCAGCCGTAGCACCGGCATCGTGGGGATGCCCTCGCGCAGGTCCGTGCCCGGGGTCTTGCCGGACTCGTGGGAGTCGGACGCGATGTCCAGGACGTCGTCCGCGAGCTGGAAGGCCACGCCGAGGCGCTCGCCGTACTGGGTCAGGACGTCCACGACCGTCTCGTCGGCGCCGGACATCATCGCCCCGAAGCGGCACGAGACCGCGACCAGCGAGCCGGTCTTGCCGCCGAGCACGTCGAGGTAGTGCTCGACCGGGTCCCGGCCGTCCATCGGCCCCGCGGTCTCCAGGATCTGGCCGGTGACCAGGCGCTCGAACGCCTCCGCCTGCACCCGGACCGCCTCGGGACCGAGGTCGGCCAGGATGTGCGAGGCCCGCGCGAACAGGAAGTCGCCGGTCAGCACGGCCACCGAGTTGCCCCAGCGGGTGTTGGCGCTGTCGACCCCGCGGCGCACCGCGGCCTCGTCCATCACGTCGTCGTGGTACAGCGTCGCGAGGTGGGTCAGCTCCACCACCACGGCCGAGGGCACCACACCCGGTGCGTAGGGATCGCCGAACTGGGCGGCGAGCATCACGAGCAGCGGCCGGAACCGCTTCCCGCCCGCGCGCACCAGATGCTGGGCTGCCTCCGTGATGAAGGGAACCTCGCTCTTTGTGGCTTCGAGCAATCCCTCCTCGACAGCCGTCATTCCGGCCTGGACATCGGCTTCCAGAGCCTGGTCCCGCACGCTCAGCCCGAACGGCCCGACGACGGTCACGAGGGGTCTCCTGTCTGCTGGTGTCTACTGGCGGTTACGCGGAATGTCGATAGGTCGCTGCCATCACTCAAGTCAGCGTATCCGGTCGCCTTTGGATCACCGATAGCGCCCGCCCCGTCCATGCCAGGCGGTATCGGATCACGACCGGTATGTTTTTGATCGCCTGAAAAGAACGGATATCTATCGACTTGTAGGGAAGTAGCCGCCCGTGTCCCGGACCGAAGTCGATATCGAGCCAGAAGAGCCCGGGCAGCCCGGCGGCAGCCCTCCTCCCGAGGACGACACCGCGTTCTTCGGGCGGCCCAAGGGCCTGCTGACCCTCTCCGGTCTGGAGGTCTGGGAGCGCTTCTCGTTCCTCGGCATGCAGGCCATCCTCGTCCTGTACTTCGCCGACACGGTGGCGAGTGGCGGCATGGGCATGTCGGCCGGAACCGCCGCCTCCGTCTCCGCGGCCTACGGCACCCTCGTCTACCTGGTCTCGGTCGCCGGCGGCTGGCTCGCCGACCGCATCCTGGGTTCGTACCGCGCGGTGCTGTGGGGCGGCGTCCTGATCGCCTGCGGCCACTACGCGATGGCCGTCCCGACCGGGATCATGACCTGGGTGGGCCTCGGCCTCATCAGCGTCGGCGCCGGACTCCTGAAGCCCCACGTGGCCACCATGGTCGGCAAGCTCTACGCCACCGACGACGACCGCAGGGCCGCCGGGTTCGCGCTGTACTGCATGGCGATCAACATCGGCGCCTTCGCGGGCCCGCTGATCACCGGCTGGCTCGGCGACCACAGGGGCTGGCACTGGGGCTTCTCGGCGGCCGCGATCGGCATGACGTTCGGTCTTGTCCAGTACGTCCTGGGCCGTCGGCACCTCGCCGGACGCAGGAACGCGGCGGAGTTCGCGCTCGCGCCTCAGGCGATGCGCAGGGCCGTTCGTCTGATCATCGCCGGAACGGCAGCCGTCGCCCTGGTCGCCACCCTCCTCGCCCTGGCCGGTCGGCTCACCATGGACCGCTTCGTCGACCTGCTCACCCTGATCTCGGTGATCGCCCCGGTCGTCTACTTCACGGTGATGTTCACGAGCCCCCGGGTGACTCAGGAGGAACGCGGCCGCCTGAGGCCGTACATCATGCTCTTTCTGGCCTCGACGGTCTTCAACTTCATCCTGTTCCAGGCCTGCTCGACGATGATGCTGCCGGCCTCGACGAACGCCGAGACGACCATCCTCGGCTTCGGCTTCCCGGCCGGTTGGTACGCCTCCGCGCTCGGCGCCTTCGAGATCGGTCTCGCGCCCTTCGTCGCCGCCCTGTGGGTCCGGATGGGCCACGGCCAGCCGCATGCCTCCAACAAGATCGCGATCGGGGTCGTACTCGGCGGTCTGTCGTTCCTGCTGATGGTCCTGCCGACCAGCGGGCACGGCGACGACTACCTGATGTCGGCCTGGTGGATCGTCGGCTCCTACTTCCTGCTGGGCCTCGGCGACATCCTCCTGGAGACCTCCGGCATGTCGGCCACGACCAGGCCCGCCCGGACCCGCGACGCCTGCTTCGGCGTCAACGGCGCGATCGCGGCGGCCGCGGGCCTCGCCGTGAGGGCCGCCGCACCCTGGCTGCGCCGCACCATGCACCCCGTCCACTGAGGTCACCCGATGAGCATCCACATCCGTACGTCCTTCCCCTACGACACGGCCCACGAGGACGTCCGCATCCTGCTCCCGGACAGGACGCGCCTGTACGCGCGCGTGTGGCGACCCCTCACCCCCGAACCGGTACCCGCGATCCTCGAATACCTGCCATATCGCCTCACCGACTGGACAGCGCCCCGCGACTGGCAGCGCCACCCCTGGTACGCGGGCCACGGCTACGCGTCCGTCCGCGTGGACGTGCGCGGGCACGGGAACAGCGAGGGCATGCCGGGCGACGAGTACTCGGCCGTGGAACTCGCCGACGGGGTCGAGGTGGTCAACTGGCTGGCCGCACAGCCCTGGTGCGACGGCAGGGTCGGCATGTTCGGCATCTCCTGGGGCGGCTTCAACTCCCTCCAGATCGCGGCCCTCGCACCCGAGCCGCTCAAGGCGGTCGTCACCGTCTGCTCCACCGACGACCGCTATGACAACGACGTGCACTACATGGGAGGTTCCGTCCTCGCGGTGGACATGCACGCGTGGGCGGCGACCCTGCTCGCCTTCGTCTCCCGGCCGCCGGATCCGCTCCATGTCGGCGACGTCTGGCGGGACATGTGGCTGGGGCGCCTCGAAGCCGTGGATCCGTTCATCCACACCTGGCTCGGCCACCAGACCCGCGACGACTACTGGCGGCACGGCAGCGTCTGCGAGGACTACGGCGCGATCGACGCGGCCGTCCTCGCGGTGGGCGGCTGGCACGACCCGTACCGCGACACGGTGCTCAGACTCGTCGAACACCTGCCGCAGGACCGCGTCCGCGGCCTGATCGGCCCCTGGTCCCACCAGTACCCCGACCGCGGTCTGCCGCCCGGCCCGGCGATCGGCTTCCTCCAGGAGACCCTGCGCTGGTGGGACCAGCATCTGAAGGGCGTCGACACGGGCGTCATGCGGGAACCGCTCCTGAGGGCCTACGTCAGCGACTCCCACCCCCCGGCCACGGTGTACGGCACCCTGCCCGGCCGCTGGGTCGGCGAGCCCGGCTGGCCCTCCCCCCACGTCACCACGGTGTCGTACGGCCTTCAGGGCGCCCCTGTGCTGGTCCGTTCCCCGCAGCACACGGGCGTGGACGCGGGCCGTTTCTTCCCCTTCGGCAACGATGCCGACCTGCCGCCGGACCAGCGGGAGGAGGACGCCCGCTCGGCCTGCTTCGAGTTCGCGGTGGGCGAGGAGACGTGGGTCCTCGGACGGCCGCGGGTGCGTCTCAGGGTGACCTCGGAGGTGTCGCGCGGGCAGGTCGTCGCGCGGCTCTGCGATGTCGCCCCGGACGGGTCCTCGACGCTCGTGACCCGGGGTGTGCTGAACCTCTCCGCGCGCCATGGCAGGGACCGGGCCGTGCCCTGGGAGCCGGGGGCCACCCAGGAGGTGTCCTTCGAGCTGAACGGCATCGGACACGCCTTCCCGCCCGGCCACCGCATCCGGCTCGCCGTGTCCTCGGCGTACTGGCCGTGGATCTGGCCGCAGCCCGAATCGCAGGCCGGGTTCACTCTGGAGCCCGCGGGGAGTTTCCTCGAACTGCCGGTACGCGCGCGTGAGACCTCCTCGGACATCGCCTTCGACGAGCCGGAGCAGTCCGCGCCGCTCGGAGCGAACCAGCCCGTGACGCTCGACGAGCCGCGGCCCGAGCGCCTGGTCGTGCGTGACGTGGCCAAGGGCGAGTGGCGCCTTGAGGTCGACCCCCGTTACGGCGGCACGCGCGTGTACCCCGACGGGCTGGAGTTCACCGAGGACGCGCTGGAGACGTACACGATCGACGAGAAGGACCCCTTGTCCGCCCGTGCCCGCTCGGACTGGTCGATCCGGCTGCACCGCCCGGAGCTCGCCTGGGACACCACCGTCCGGACCCGCTCGGAGATCAGCTGCGACAGGACGGACTTCCTCACCTCGAACGAGGTGATCTGCACCGACGGCGGTGAGGTGGTCTTCCACCGGACGTGGGAGAAGCGGATCCCACGGACGGCCGGTTGACTATGAGTTGGGCATTCTTGCCCGTTTTGCACGTCTTGCGCATGGGCGTGACTTGGCTCACCCGGATCAACGGATCGACGCATATCCGGAATTCACCGATCCGCCTTTTCCCGCGCACCAGTTGAGGCTTGCGACCGCAAAGGATCAAGTGCCCCAAATACCCCCGACCAAGGTCAATAAGCACGTCATGTGAATTCGCCACTTGTTCCGGACATGTGCTCTCGCATACGTTCCCGGCCTGTCGGGTGGACGCCGAATCCTGCCACCGCCCGCACACCCACCGAGAAGCCATGGCAGGAGCGGGGGAACCAGGTAAGCCGCCGGACCGGACGTCTTCGGACATACCGGTACGGCTCGGGGTGAAGCCATGCCTTTCGCGGGCATGACCGGGCAACTCCCGCCCGAACCCGACAGCTCACCTCGCAGGCGACGGAGAGGAACTTCGCCATGCCTGCTGCCGCTCAGCACCGCACTCCCCGCACAAGCCGTCTCGTCCGCAAGCTCGCCATCGCCGGCACCGGAGCCGCCGTACTCGCGCTCCCCCTCATCGGCGCGACCACCGCGTCCGCGGCCACCCCGACCGTGCAGACCGCGAGCACGCTCGGCTACGCCAACAACCTGGACGGCTGGATCCGGGCCTCCCTCGCCGTCATGGCGGAGCACGGGATCCCCGGCTCCTACGACGGCATCTACCGCAACGTCATCCGCGAGTCCTCCGGCAACCCCTGGGCCATCAACAACTGGGACTCCAACGCGGCCGCCGGCACGCCCTCCAAGGGCCTGCTCCAGGTGATCGACCCGACCTTCAACGCGTACCACGTGGCCAACACCTCGTGGGACCCGTACGACCCGGTCGCGAACATCACCGCGGCCTGCAACTACGCCGCCCAGCGGTACGGGTCCATCGACAACGTGTTCGGCGCGTACTAGGAACTACGCCGCACTGAACAGTCTTTCGAGGACGACGGCGATGCCGTCGTCCTCGTTCGACAGGGTCACCTCGTCGGCCACGGCCTTGAGTTCGGGGTGGGCGTTGGCCATCGCGACGCCATGGGCCGCCCAATCGAACATGGGGATGTCGTTGGGCATGTCCCCGAAGGCGATCGTCGACTCGGGCCCCAGGCCCAGGTGTTCGGCGGCCAGCGCGAGGCCCGTCGCCTTGGTGATGCCGCATGGCTGGAGTTCGACGGTCCCGGGTCCCGACATCGTGACCGTGGCCAGCGAGCCCACCACCGAGCGCGCCGTCACCGCCAACTCGTCGTCGGACAGGTAGGGGTGACGCAGCAGCACCTTGCTGATCGGCGCGCACCACAGGTCGTCGCGCCGTCCCACCCGCACGGCGGGCAGGGTCGGGTGGGGCATCAGATACCCCGGCTCGATGAGGGTGAGCCCGTCGACGCCGTCCTGGTCGACGGCCGCGTACACCTGGCCGACCTCGGCCTCGATCTTCCCGAGCGCGGTCTCGGCCAACTCCCGGTCCAGGGTGACCGACCAGAGCAGACGGTCCGCGCCGGCGTCGTACACCTGCGCGCCCTGCCCGCACACCGCGAGCCCCGTGCTGCCCAGGTCGTCCAGGAGCGGCCGCACTCTGGGCGCCGGCCGTCCCGTCACGACGAGATGCCGGGCCCCGCCCGCCGCCACCCGCGCGAGCGCGGCCAACGACCGGTCGGAGAGGGTGTCGTCGGCGCGCAGCAGCGTTCCGTCCAGGTCGGTGGCGATCAAGGAATATGCGGTGGAGGCGGCCATGATCAGAGAATACGGATGGTTGGCCCCTCCGACTCGACGGGAACCGGACGGCTGCTGCTTTCACATACGTTGACGGGCGTTCCGGTTCCGGGTGGTGCGGCAGACCGGGTGCGCCGGGGAACCACGCACGGCCGACGCGAGGTATGCCCCCCGCTCGGCCCTCGCCCCCTGCTCCCGTACTCCCCCACCCCCCTACTCCTCTACTCCCCGCGGAGCGCCTACGCCGAGTCCCGCACCACCAGTTCCGTCGGGAGGATCACTCCGGCCGTGTCCTCGCCGGTGATCTGGGCGAGGAGCATGCGGACCATCTCGGCGCTGATGCGGTCGAAGGGCTGGCGCATGGTGGTGAGGGCCGGGGCGAGGGCGGTGGCCGCCGGGGAGTCGTCGAAGCCGCCGACAGCGATGTCGCCGGGGACCGAACGCCCGGACTGCTGAAGGACGTTGACGACGCCGAGGGCCATGAGGTCGGAGGCGACGAACACGGCGTCCATGTCGGGGGCCTGGGACAGCAGCCGCCGGGCCGCCCGTTCGCCGCCGCTGCGCCGGAAGTCGCCCTCGACCACGAGCGCCGGGTCGTACGGCAGGCCCGCATCGGCGAGCACGTCCCGGTAACCGGCGAGGCGGTCGGGGCCGCCCGGCATGTCCAGCGGCCCGGTGACCATGCCGACGCGGCGCCGCCCACCGGCGAGCAGATGGCGGACCATCTCCTGCGCGCCCTCGCGGTCGGCGGCCGCCACGTAACTCACCTTGGAGCCGAGTCCTATCGGCTTGCCGCAGACCACCAACGGGATCCCGGCGTCGTGGAGTTCGGCGGCGACCGGGTCACCGCTGTGGTTGGACAGCAGCAGCACCCCGTCGACGTGACCCGAAGTGATGTACCGGGTCAGCCGTCGCCGGTCGTCGTCGCTCTCCGCGAGCATCAGCAGCAATGGGATGTCGTGCTGGGCGAGCCGTTCGGTGCAACCCCTCAGCAGGATGTTGAAGTTGGGGTCCTCGAAGAACTTCTCCTGCGGTTCCGTGAGCAGGAACGCGACCGAGTCGGAGCGTCCCGTGCTGAGGCTGCGCGCATGCCTGTTGACCACGTAGCCGGTCTTCTTGATGGCTGACTCGACCGCCCGCCGGGCGGCGGGCGAGACGTAGTGGCCGCCGTTCAGGAAGCGGGAGACGGTGCCCCGCGACACGCCCGCCTCGCGGGCAACGTCGTGGATGGTGGGGGGCCTGCGGCGCCCGTTCGCACTCGTGGTCATGTTCCTCGTTAGCAAGAGAAGGGATGTTCAGGCCTTGACCGAGCCGCTCAGCAGGTCCAGGGACCAGAACCGCTGGATCACCAGGAAGAGCGCGATCAGCGGAAGGATCGCCAGCAGACATCCGGTGATGACCAGGGTGTAGAGGGCCGGCTGCGAGGCGCCCTGGGCGAGCAGCGTGTAGAGGCCGAGAGTGATCGGGAACTTCTCGTCGTCGGCGAGCATGACGAAGGGCAGCAGGAAGTTGTTCCAGATCCCCACGAACTGGAAGAGGAACACCGTGATCAGGCCCGGCATCATCATCGGTACGGCGATCCGCGAGAAGATCCTCCACTCGCTCGCGCCGTCCATCCGGGCCGCCTCCATGAGCTCGGCGGGCACCGACGCGGCCGCGTAGATGCGGACCAGGTAGACGCCGTACGGCGACAGGATCGACGGCAGCAGCATCGACCAGTACGAGTCGGCCATGCCCAGCTTCGACAGCAGTAGGTACTGCGGCACGGCGAGCACGATGGACGGCACCAGGACGCCGGCCAGGATCATCTTGAAGATGGCCTCGCGGCCCCGGAAGGCGAACCGGCCGAGCGCGTAGCCGCCGGCGGCGGAGACCGCGGCGGAAAGCAGGGCGCCGAAACCGGCGTAGAAGGCCGAGTTGGCCATCCACCGCCAGAAGATGCCGTCCCTGTAGGCGGTCAGGTCGCTCAGGTTCTGGAAGAAGCCGCTGCCGGGGGCGAGGGTGAAGGTGGAGAAGAGCTCCGACCGGTCCTTGGTCGCCGCGATGACCACCCAGGCGATGGGGATCAGGCAGTACAGCGCGCCGAGGATGAGCACGATCGTGGGCACCCAGGCGGTGCGGCGTGCCTTGCCGGTGGTGTCGGCGGTGAGGGTGAGGGGGGTCATGCCCGGTCCTCCCGGGTGTAGCGGTCGGAGATGCGCAGCAGGGTGAAGGAGAGGACGAACGTGGCCAGGGCCAGGACGACCGCGGTGGCGGAGGCGCCGTAGATGTCGGACTGCAGGAAGGCCTTGTCGTAGATGGCCATGAGGGGGCTCCACGAGCTGGGCAGACCGTTGGTCAGGGGCTTGAGGGCCATCGGCTCGGTGAAGACCTGGAGGGTGGCGATCACCGAGAAGAAGAAGGTGAGCACCAGGGAGGGCATCACGATCGGGATCTTGATCTTCAGGGCGATGTGCAGGTCGGTCGCGCCGTCGATCCGGGCCGCCTCGTAGATGTCCGGCGGGATCGCCCTGAGCGCGGTGTAGATGACGATCATGTTGAAGCCGGTGCCGCCCCAGACCGCGATGTTCGCGAAGGAGAGGTAGAGGTTGCCGCCGTCGAACAGGTCGGGCTGCGGAAGGCCGAACTTGTCGAGCAGGTAGTAGAAGGGGCTGACGTCCGGCAGGTACAGGAAGCCCCACATGAGGGCGGCGATGATGCCCGGCACCGCATACGGCAGGAAGATCATCAGCCGGGCGAAGGGCGCGCTGCGTGCCTTCGGGGTGTCCAGCATCAGCGCGAACAGCAGCGCGAGGCCCAGCATGGTCGGGATGACGATGAGGCCGTAGCCGAAGGCACGCAGGACGCTGTGGCCGAACTCGGAGTCGTTGAGGACGTCGGTGTAGTTGCCGATGCCGTTCCAGACCTGCTGCCGGGCGCCCTTGCCGAGGCCGATGCCCTTGACCTGGACCTTGTGCAGGCTCAGCCAGATCGCGTACCCGATGGGCACGACGGTGAAGGCGGCGAAGAGGGTGAGGGTGGGCACCAGGAACCAGTACGGTGCGCTGCGGCCACGGCGGCGGGGGCGGCTGGGGCGGACGGACTGGGCGGTGCCGGTGCCGTCCGCCAAGGGCCCGACCTCGGTGAGGTCGGAGCCCTTGAGCGGAGCGCTGGTCATGCCTCGGTCACCTCGAAGCCCTGCTTCTTCATGTCGCCGAAGGTCTTCGACTGCATGGTGGCGAGTGCGGAGTCGAACTGGGACTCCTTCTTCGCCTTGGTGGCCTTGCCGAAGGCGTCCTGGAAGGTGGTGTAGGCCGTGTTGACGTTGGGGCCCCAGGCCGCGGTGGCCGTGGTGGCGGCGATGTCGCCGGCCGTGGTGTAGAAGTCCGCCTGGTTCGAGAAGAACTCGGGCGTGGTCAGGACGTCCCCGGACTGGCCCTTCGTGGCGGCCGGGTAGATCGCGACCTCCTTGACCAGGGCGGCCAGCGCCTCCGGGTCGGTGTTCAGCCAGGTCGCGAACTTGGCGGCGGCCTCGGCGTGCTTGGAGTCGGTGGAGACACCGGTGGAGGAACCGCCCCAGCTGCCGGTGACGTTCTCGCCGGACTTCCACTGCGGCAGCGGGGCCATGCGCCACTTGCCCTTGGTGTCGGGCGCGGAGGAGACCAGCACACCGGGCGCCCAGACGGCGGAGACCCAGGCGAGGTGGGTGCCCTTGTTCAGGGCGTTGTTCCAGGCCGGGGTGTACATCGGCTGATTGTCGATGACGCCCTCCTGCACCAGGCCGCCCCAGAACTCGGCGACCTGCTTGGTGGCCGCGTCGTCGATGCCGACGGTCCACTTGCCGGCCGAGTCGACGGTCCACCACTTGCCGCCGGCCTGCTGGGCGAGGCCCGCGAACAGACCGGGGTCGTTGGCGGAGAAGGTGGTCAAGTAGGCGTCCGGGACGGCCTTCTTGGCGGCGCGGGCGGTCTCGGCGAACTCCGTCCAGGTCTTCGGGACGGTGAGGCCGTGCTTCTTGAAGAGGTCCTCGCGGTAGTAGAACATCAGCGGCCCGGCGTCCTGCGGGATCGCGTAGAGCGCGTCGGTACCGAGGGTCACCATGCCCCACAGGCCCTCGGCGAACTGGGACTTGGTGTCACCGGCGTACTTGGTGATGTCGGCCAGGACGTCGTTGGAGACCAGGGTCGGCAGGGACTGGTACTCGACCTGGATGAGGTCGGGGGCGTTGCCGGCCTTCTTCGCGGTGATCAGCTTGGAGACGATCTCGCCGCCGCTGGCCTGCTTGGACACGGTGACCGTGATGTCCGGGTTCTTCTTGTTCCAGATCGCGGCGACCTTCTCCATGTTCGGCGCCCACGACCAGTAGGTCAGCTTGACCGGCCCGCTGTCGCTGTCGCCGGAGTCGTCGTCGGAACCGCCGCAGGCGGCGAGGGTGCTGGTGAGGCCGAGGGCTGCGGCCCCGGCAAGGATGCTGCGCCTGCTGATCTGGCGGCGGTTGATCGACATCTTCATCTCCCCTGACTTGGAACCAGCCGGTCTCGAAACGTCCCGCGTTCGCGGCAACCGCCGTGGGGGGAGGTTCTGCGGACGTGACCGAGAGGCTGTGCGCGAGGACCGCGCGGCTCTGTGATCGTGCACAGTAGAGAATTGTTTCGGCCCCTTGTCAATGGCGGAGGCGTGGGGTTACCTACTTGTTGTTCGCCGCTGACAGGGGCGAGGGGAGCTGTGCACGATCACAGAAAATGAGGGGTTTTCTCGGTCGTACGGTGTTCCAGTGGCTCCCCTCGCCCCCGTTTCCGGCCCTCCCCCGGCCGCCGGACTCACCGCGGCGCCGGTATCGCCGTGACCGTCCGTGAAAGGACCCTTTGACATGCGCAGACGCAGTGTCCTCGCCGCTGCCGGAGCCGCCGCGCTGGCCGCTCCGGTGCTGGGGGCGGCCCAGGCCGTGGCCGCTCCGGGCTCGGTCGTTTCTTCAGGGGCTTCCGGTTCTTCCGGTTCTTCCGGTGCCCGTCGCCTGGAGATCCGGGGCATCGACATCTCCTCGCTGCCGAAGAACGAGGACCACGGAGCGGTGTACCGCACCTCCGACGGCCACCGTCAGGACCCGATCCGCCTCATGGCACAGGCCGGCGTCACCCACGCCCGGCTGAAGGTGTGGGTGAACCCGGTCGACGGCTACAACAACAAGGCGCACATCCTGCCGCTCGCCCGCCGTCTGAAGCGGGCCGGGGTCGGCATCTGGATCGACTTCCACTACTCCGACAGCTGGGCCGACCCGGCGCACCAGACCAAGCCGGCCGCGTGGGCGGACCTGGACGTGGCGGGCCTGACCAGGGCGGTCCACGACCACACGGCGGATGTGCTGGGCGCCCTGCGCAGACAGGGCACCCCGGCTCAACTCGTGCAGATCGGCAACGAGTTGAACGGCGGTCTGCTGTGGCCCGAGGGCAACTGGGAGCACTTCGACGCCATGACCGCATTCCTCCAGGCGGGCCTGAGCGCGGCCAAGGACACCACCCCGCGCGTCCGGACGATCCTGCACCTGGCGAACGGCGGCGACAACGGGCTGTACCGCTGGTGGTTCGACAACATGGTGTCGTACGGCGTCGACTTCGACATCATCGGGCTCTCCTACTACCCGTTCTGGCACGGCCCGATCGCGAACGCGGCCGCCAACATGGCCGACATCACGGCGCGTTACGGCAAGCCGTGCGTGATCGCCGAGACGGCGTACCCGTTCACGCTGGAGAGCGAGGACGACGTCAACGACATCCTGAACGACCCCTCACAGCTGACCGAGGGCTTCCCTGCCACGCCCGCGGGCCAGGCCGCCTGGCTGCGCGCGGTGGCCGACCTCGCGGCCGGGGTACCGGACGGACAGGGGCTCGGCTACTGCTACTGGGAGGGCCTGTGGACCTACCGCGCGGGCAGCGGCTGGGACTCGACGGACCCGTCCTCGGGCAACGCGTGGGAGAACCTGGCCCTGTTCGACTTCCAGGACAGGGCGCTGCCGGGGCTGCGGACGCTGGGGCGGTATCGGTCGTAGTCCCGAGCTGCGGGGTGTAGGGAGCTACACCCCGCATACGCCAGACAGCTCCCTCGTGGCCGCGGCCGGGCGACGGAATCGTGGAGGGCATCGAATCCCGCCCCGAGAAAAGGTTGGCCACAGCCATGCGCAGTCGCCGTAGCCTCACCGTCGTCACCGCCCTGACCGCCGTCGCCCTCACCGCCGTGCTCGTCACCGGCTGCGACCCGGACGACATCGACACCTCCCTGGACTGTGTGTCCAACGCCGACACGATCGCGGACAGCGTCAAGGCCATCCATGAGGCCGGCTGGGACGCGGTGAAGGACCCGTCGAAGGCCGAGGACTCCATCGACACGATCGACAAGAACGTCGACCGGATCAACAAGATCCAGGACAACTCGGACGACAGCGAGGTCGACCAGGCCGTCAAGGACCTCGACAAGGCGATCGAGGACTACAACAAGTCCATCCTCAACGGCGACACCGACCCGGACTCCAGCAGGATCGACGCGGCGGCCGCCAAGCTGAAGGACGTCTGCACATCCTGACGCCGGGGCTGGTCCGGCGGACCAGGCCGGCTGCAAGAGACTGCGCTGGTGGGCCGACGCCGACATGATCCGTCGGACAGGGCCCCTAACCGTGAGCCGCCGCCAAGTGCCGCGCCAGCCTCGGTGAGGCGAACTCCGTGCCGCAGACGAAGCGCATCACCGGACCATAGGAGGCTGCCGCCGGCAGGCCCGTGAAGTACAGGCCCGGTATGGAGGAGACGTATCCGGTCCCCAGCCTGGGCGTGCCGCGGCTGACGGCGAGCGCGGTGCGCAGTTCGTGGCCGAGGAAGTCCATCGCGGCGAGGTCGACGCGGTAGCCGGTGGCCGCGATGACGTGGTCGGCGGAGAGACGGGCCGTATCACCGGCGTGGGTGAGGACGTTCAGGGTCGGGTGACCGTCGGTCGTGTCCGCACTCCGGATACGGTCCACTTCGGTGACCCGCACCTTGCCCTCGAAGCGGTCGCGCAGCCACCACGCGCCGAGGGGGCCGAGGACCCGGCGGACCAGGTAGTGGCGGGTGCGGGCCGGAAGACGGCGGTAGGGGTGCGGGTAGTAGGTCAGGGCCCACAGCGACCAGGCCCGGCCGAAGGGCGACTCGGGGCGCAGCCTCGGCTGCTTCCACGGCGGTGCGCCGAAGGCCACGCTGCCGCGTCCCCGCGCCACCACCCGGACCTGCGCGCCCGCCTCCGCCGCCAGCGCGGCCGTCTCCAGCGCGGACTGGCCGGCGCCGACGACGATCAGTTCCTTGCCGGAGTAGCGGGTGAGGTCGTGCTGCTGGGAACTGTGGGAGACCGGGCCCGTCGGGGTGGGCCCCTCGGGTGCGGCGGCGGCCAGTTCCGGGGGCAGATGGGACAGCCCGGACAGGCCGGTGGCGACGACGACCGCCCGCGCGGTGAACGTCTCCCCCGAGTCGAGTTTCAGTGTGAAGCCGCGCTCGCCGCGGTCCACGGAGACCACCCGCACCCGCTCCAGCTCGGGCACCAGCTTCTGCTGGAACCACTGGCCGTAGGCGATGAAGGTCTCCACGGGGACGATGTCCTCGTCCGTCACCAGCCGGGGTATCCCCGCCTCGTCGCAGTAGTCGACGAGTGTGTGCCCGCGCTGGGGTGCGTCGAGGTTGGAGGCGGCCGGGGTGGACTTGAGAAGCATGCCCGCGGGCATGTGGTCGCGCCAGCTGACCATGGGGTCGCCGAAGACGCGCACGGGTATGCCGCGCGCCCGCAGATGGGCCGCGGTGGACAGGCCGAAGGGCCCGGCGCCGATGACTGCTACCGGATGGATCACGAAGTCCCTCCCCAGGACGTCACTTCGTCACTTCGTGGCCGTGCGGGTGGCGGGTGGTCGGTACTGGCTAGCCACCCGAACGGGTACTGCCACCACGGCGGTTGGTCCGCCACAGCTGGTACAGGTGCTTGGCGCCCGGCCGCACGAAGCGCCCGAGCATGGTGAGGAACGGCAGCGGGTCGTCACCCGCGAGCCAGGCCAGCTCGGTCCCGCTGGGCCGCTTCGGCGCGTGCGGGGTCGTATAGCCGCTGCGTCGGTAGGCGAGAAGGGCGGGCAGGTCGATGTTCTCCACGACATAGCGGTGGCCGGCCCGCTGTTCCCCCTCCGGAACAGCACGCCCTGTGAGATCCAGGTGCATGGCGCGGACGACGTCCACCCCCGACTCGCTCTCGAAGAGCCGGAACTGGGCTCCCATGCGTGGGTTGAAGTCGAGCAGTTTGTACTGACCGTCGCGCCGGTCGAAGCGCAGGTCGAGGTCGATGATGCCGGTGTAGCCGATCTGTTTGATGAAACGCGCGGCGAGGTCCGCGAGTTCCGGGTTGTCGACGACGTACGCGTTCGCTGTCATACCCGCGTGCGGCGGCCAGGAGCGCACCTTGACGCCGGTGAACATGGCCAGCGGGGTGGAGTTGTGGTCGAAGTAGGCGTGCACGATCCAGTCCTCGGCCTCCTCTCGCGGCAGGTACTCCTGGAGGATCACCCCGGGCCGCTCGCCCCAGTCACGGGCGAGGGCGAGCAGCCCTTCACGGGTGGCGATGCGCGTGGTGCCGTTCACAGCGGGCCGCCGACGCCGTACGAACGCCTCGCGATTCTTGGCCACCACCGGGAAGCGGGCCTTCTCGGCGAAGGCCACGATGTCGTCGTACGACTGCGGGAAGGCGGCCTCCGGGCTCGCGATGCCGTGTTCCACGCACAGTTCGTGCAGTCCTTGCTTGCTGGCCAGGCGACGCGGCAGGGCGGGCTCCACGCGCGGGAAGAGGAAGCGGCCGAAGAGGTCGCTCTGGTGTTCGGCGATCAGGACCGCCGCCTCCTCGTCGGTCGGTACGAGGACGGCGGGGCGGCCGATGCGGCGCCCGATCCGGATCAGTCCCTCGACCAGCCGGCCCGGGTCCTCGGTGCCGGTCGTCGGCCAGACGAACGCGCGCGTGAGGTACCGGGAGGCGGCCGCGGGTGTGCAACGGTCCTCAGTTATGGCGTACATGGGCACGCCGAGACGGCCCAGACTGCGGATCGCGCCCACGCCGCCGTGGTGCAGCGGGTAGTCGCCGAACTTGACGATCAAGGCCGGTACGTCTTTGTCGGCCTCGAACGGCACACTGCTCGTACTCCTGGCCACGGTCCCCCCACGCGTCCCCCAGCGGACGCGACCCCACCCATCCCGTCCGTGCCTCGCAAAGGACGCTAAGCCGGAATGGAAGCCTCCGACTATCCCTTAACAGGACATTGCTAACTCTTTAGCCACATTGCTAACCCTTTAGGCACTGCCGCGACAGGCGTCCCAGCCGTAACGTGTGCCGCGACCATCTGCACCGCACGGCATGCGCGAGAGTGAGGCAGTACCCCATGCCCCCCTTCGATGTCCCCCTCGACCTGCCCGAGGGCGACCCCTTCGGTCCGCACAACCTTCCGTACGGAGTCTTCTCCACCACGTCCTCCCGGCGGACCGTCGGCGTCCGGCTCGGCGACCACGTCCTCGACGCGAGCGCGGCCGCGGTCGCCCTCGGCTCTCCGTATGTCTCCCTGCTCGCCCAGCCGTCGCTGGGGCCTTTGCTGGCCGCCGGCCGCACCGCCTGGTCGGACGTCCGGCGGGCGCTGACGGCGTGGGTGACGGTCCCGGCCCACCGTGAGGCGATCGCGGGCTTCTTCCACCCGCTGTCCTCCGTCGAACTCCATCTCCCCTTCGAGGTCGCGGACTACGTCGACTTCTACGCCTCCGAGCACCACGCGCGGAACGTCGGCCAGATCTTCCGTCCCGACGCCGCCGACTCCCTGACCCCCAACTGGAAGCACCTGCCGATCGGTTACCACGGCCGCTCGGGCACGGTGGTGGTGTCGGGGACGGATGTCGTACGGCCTTCAGGGCAGCGTCGTCCCGCTCCGGACGCGGCGCCCGTCTTCGGGCCGTCGGTGCGGCTCGACATCGAGGCCGAGGTGGGCTTCGTGGTCGGGGTGCCCTCGGAAATGGGCCGGCCGGTGGGGCTCGGTGACTTCCGCGAGCACGTCTTCGGGCTGTGCCTGCTCAACGACTGGTCTGCGCGCGACATCCAGGCCTGGGAGTACGTCCCCCTCGGCCCGTTCCTCGGCAAGTCCTTCGCCACGTCGGTGTCGGCGTGGATCACCCCGCTGGACGCGCTGGAGGAGGCACGGGTGGCGCCGCCCTCGCGAACGCACGAGCTGCTGCCGTATCTGGACGACACGTCTTCCGAGGTGGAGCCGGGCGGTTACGACCTGCGGATCTCCGTCGCGATCAACGGTCACGTGGTGTCGGGGCCGCCCTTCTCCTCCATGTACTGGACGGCGGCCCAGCAGTTGGCCCACATGACGGTGAACGGGGCGTCGCTGAGGACCGGTGACCTGTACGGCTCGGGGACGGTGAGCGGGCCCTCCGCGGGCGAGCGGGGGTCACTGCTGGAGCTGACCTGGAACGGGCGGGACGTGCTCGAACTCCCCGACGGGAAGCGGACCTTCCTGGAGGACGGGGACGTGGTGACGCTGTCGGCGTGGGCGCCCGGGCCCGCCGGGGTTCGGGTGGGGCTCGGGGAGGTCGTGGGGCGGGTGGTGCCCGGGGGCGTGTGAGGCGTCCGGAGTCGTCCGAGTCCTGCCGCGGGGCCTCGGGGCACGGCATACTGACGGCGGACGGCATGCGTGGGACGACGCACTGACCGCCCCGCACCGCCTCACCGCACAGCCCCACCCTTTTCCGATCAGGATGCGGAGCCCGTGGCATGACTCTCTGCCTGCTCCTGCTGAGCACCGTCGCCGTGGCGGCCGCCGTGCCGGTGCCGCGCGCGCTCACCCGGGCCGCCTGGCCCGAACGGGAGCCGGTGGTCGGCCTGTGGGTGTGGCAGTGCCTGGTCGCAACCGTCCTGCTGTGCTGCCTCACCGCGCTGGTCCTGGGCGCGGCGGCGGTCTTCCACACGGTCCGCGACCATGTGTTCGCCCCGGCGCCGTCGGCCGTGACCGCGGCGTACGACCTCTCGGCGGCGCCGGTCTGGGCGGTCGTGTCGACCGGGCTGCTGGCGGCCGGAGCCGGGTGGACCACGGCGATGCTGGCCCGTGAGCTGGTCGAGGCCCGCCGTCGCCGCAGCGCCGCCCGTGCTCATCTGCGGGAACGCGCGCCGGATCTGCCCGCCGGGCTGGGGTCGGTGGCGCGCGGTCCGCTGCTCGTCCTGGAGGACGAGTATCCGGACGCCTGGTGGATGCCGGGGAATCCGCCGCAGTTGATCGTGACGACGGGTGCGCTGCACCGGCTCACCGACCATCAGCTGGACGCGGTCCTGACCCATGAGCGCGGGCATGCGCGGGCCCGCCACGACTGGTTGCTCCATCTGTCCACGGCGCTGGCTACGGGGTTTCCGCGGGTGCCGCTGTTCGCCCACTTCTGCGACCAGACCCACCGGTTGGTGGAGCTGGCGGCGGACGACACGGCGTCTCGGCGGTGCGGCCATCTGACGACGGCTTTGGCACTGATCGAGCTGAACCAGCACCGAGGAGTGCTGTCGTGTGCGTCCAGTCATCGGCTGCTGGGTGAGCGGGTGGACCGGTTGCTGGAGCCTCCGCCGCGGTTGCTTCTGCGGCAGCGGGCATTGACCACGGCGATGGCTTCCCTGGTACCTCTGCTGCCCCTGCTGATCGTCTTCGGCCCCGGGCTGTCGGCACTCGCGTAGGACCGTCGATTCTCGGCCGCGTGCCGGTGGGGATCGGTCGTGTTCCGGCTGCGGACCGGTGAGGATCGGTCGTGTTCCGGCTGCGGACCGGTGGGGGCTGGTCGCGCAGTTCCCCGCGCCCCTGGGTAGGTTGCAGCCGCCGCCGACCGAAATGCCGCCGTAGCCGAGGCACCGCCCACCCAAGCAGCGCCGGCCTTCGGTCCGCCGTAGCTGCGGGCAGTCGTGCCGCTGGGGCGGCTCCCGGCCCACAGAAGCGGCACCCCGCCAGCGCCGGTGAGCGAGACCCGCCCCCGGCCCGCACCAGGTGGCACATCTCACCCCACAGCACCAGTAACCGCAGGTCAGCGCCGGATCCGTCACAGCTTCAGGTGGCGCAACAATCCGGCAACACAGCTTTCCCTACCGGATGGGTATGGTTCCAGCCATGCCACCCACCGACCGCATCCGGGACCACGCCGGCCAAGGCGCGACCACCGTCGCAGCCCGCGCCCGGCGCCGGCTGCGCGCCGACCAGGCGAGGCAGCTCGCCGACCTCCTGCGCCATCAGCTCCTCACCGGCGGCTTCGAGAGCGGCACCCTCCCCCACGAGACCACCCTCGCCACCGACTACCGCGCCTCCCGCAACACGGTCCGCCAAGCCCTGGACCTGCTCCGCGCGGAAGGCCTGGTCGAACGCCACCCCGGCGTCGGCACCGTCGTCGTGGGCCGGAAGTACCCCCACGGCCTGGACCGTCTGATGGGCCTCGCGGAGACACTCCGCGAACACGGCACGGTCACCAACGAGGTCCGCACCATGGGCCCCGCCCCCGCCCCGCACCCGGTGGCCCGGCGTCTCCAGGTCACCCCCGGCACCGACGTCCTCTACATCGAACGCCTGCGCCGCCTCAACGGCCTCCCCCTCTCCCTCGACCTCACCTACCTCCCGCTCGACATCGGCACCGCCCTGCTCGGCGCCGACCTGGAGAACACCGACGTCTTCCGCCTCCTGGAGACGATCACCGGCCAGCGCCTCGGCCACGCCGAGATCACCCTGGAGGCCGTGAACGCGGACGCCCACTCCGCCGCCGTACTCGAAGCCCCGCGCGGCGCGGCCGTCCTGATGCTGGAACGCCTCACCCACCTCGCCGACGGCCGCCCCGTCGACCTGGAGTTCATCCGCTTCCGCGGCGACCGCATCACGATGAGCGGCCTGCTGCACCGCTCCCTGTAGAACCCCCTGCTCGCACATTCCTGGAGACAGCCATGCCCTTGGCGCCCCAGCGGGCCGACGTGCCCGTGACCATCGACGAGTCGAAGTGCATCGACGGCTGCACGCTCTGCGTGGACATGTGCCCGCTGGACTCCCTGGCCATCG
Source organism: Streptomyces sp. NPDC019531 (assembly GCF_044903305.1). Lineage (NCBI taxonomy): Bacteria > Bacillati > Actinomycetota > Actinomycetes > Kitasatosporales > Streptomycetaceae > Streptomyces > Streptomyces sp. NPDC019531. The sequence continues at coordinate 105,391 of NZ_JBJDQL010000008.1, forward strand.
ACACCAGCAGCGGCAAGGCCTACATGCACGTCGACGAGTGCTGGTACTGCGGCCCCTGCGCGGCCCGCTGCCCCACCGGAGCCGTCACGGTCAACATGCCCTATCTGCTCCGGTGAGAGGCCCCGAACTCCCATGAAACACAAACCAGTTGTCGCCGCCATGCTGCTGCTGGCCCCGCTCACGGCCTGCGGCAGCGCCCAGGCCGGTGACGGCTCCACGGTCACCGTCACCGTCGGCTACCAGTCCAAGACCATCAACACCGTCACCGCCGGCACCCTGCTGCGCTCCCTCGGCTACTTCGAGAAACAGCTGAACTCGCTGCACGACGGCAAGACCTACAAGGTCGACTGGCAGGACTACGCCACCGGCGCTCCCATCACCGCGCAGATGACCGCCGGGAAGATCGACATCGGTTCGATGGGCGACTTCCCGCTCCTCATCAACGCGGCACGCGGCACGCAGCTGGGCAAGCCCACCCACCTGGTCTCGGTCACCGGCTACAACCTCCGCGGCGGCCTCAACACGATCGTCACCTCCCCCGGTTCCAAGCTCGCCTCCCTGACGGACCTGCGCGGCAAGAAGGTCTCCACGAGCGTCGGCTCCGCCGCCGACGGCACCCTCGTACGGGCCCTGCAGCGCGCCGGCATCGACCCCGACAAGGGCATCGAGAAGCTCAACCAGCAGCCCGCGGTGGGTACTTCGGCCCTGTCGGCGGGCAGCGCGGACGCGCTCTCCCAGTTCGTCGCCTGGCCCGGCCTGCTCGCCCATCAGGGCAAAGCGAAGGCGCTGTACGACGGTGCCGAGCTCAACCTGCCCACCTTCCACGGCGTCACCGCCCGCGAGGACTTCGCCCAGCAGCGACCGACGGTCCTGGAGGCGTTTCTGAAGGCCCAGGCCGAAGCCACGGACTACCTCAACGCCCACCCGGTCGCCGCCGCCGAGTCCGTCGCGAAAGCCACCGGACTGCCCGCCGAGGTCGTCTACCTCTACAACGGCGCCCACGGCATCGCCACCTTCGACACGGCGATCAAGCCCCAGCTGGTCTCCGCGCTGAAGCAGGACGTCTCGGTCCTGAAGTCGGCCAAGCTGACCGGGGACATCGACGTGGACTCCTTCGTCGACGACCAGTACGTCAAGAAGGCCCTGGGGTCCGACTACGCCAAGCGGCTCGCCGCTGCTCCCGCCGCCGCGGCGAGCGAGGTGTGGCCCAAGGGCGCCTCCGAGACCAAGAGCTTCAAGGCACCTGCCGAGCTGCTGAGTTACGTCTCCGCGCACAAGGACGGCGTCCGCGCCGCCTACGTCCCCGACGCCACCACCGGCACCCTCTGGTTCGCCGACAAGGCGGTCTGGGTCGCCGACGGCGGCCAACTCCTGCCCTTCGTCGCCCCGGAGACCGCCCAGGCGTACGTCTCCGCGCACGGCGGCGCCCGTGTCATCACGTACGCCAACGCTCTGGAGCGGGCGTCGTGAGCCGACCCCTGCCGAAAGCCGGCCGGTATGCGCTGAGAGCGGCCTCGCTGTCGGTCGCCCTCGGCCTCTGGCAGCTGCTGACCAGCCTGAACATCGACCTGTGGCTGCGCTTCTCGCAGTTCCCCACGGTCGCCGACGTGGCCCGCGCCTTCGCCGACCGGGTGTCCGGCCCCGACTACTGGACGGACCTCACCGACAGCGTCACCCGCATCCTCACCGGCTTCCTGCTCGCCGCGGTGCTCGGCGTGGCGACGGGCGTGCTCGTGGCGCGCTCCCGCCTCGCCGAGGACCTTCTCGGTCCGGTCCTGGAGGTCGTCCGCCCGATCCCCGCGATCGCCCTGGTCCCCGTCGCGATCCTCCTGTTCCCCTCCAACGAGCAGGGCATCGTCTTCATCACCTGCACCGCCGCCTTCTTCCCCGTGCTGGTCTCCACCCGGCACGCGGTCCGCGCGCTCACCCCCGTGTGGGAGGAAGCGGTACGGACGATGGGCGGCGGCCGGTGGCGGATCCTTGCCTCGGTCGTCCTGCCGGGCGCGCTCCCGGGCATCTTCGGCGGCCTCTCGGTCGGCATCGGCGTCTCCTGGATCTGTGTGATCTCCGCCGAGATGATCTCCGGCCAGTACGGCGTCGGCTACCGCACCTGGCAGGACTACACCGTCGTCAACTACGCGGGCGTCTTCGTCGGCATGGTCACCATCGGCGTCCTCGGCTGGCTCACGTCGACGGCCGTGGAACTGCTGGGGCGTCGGCTGACCCACTGGCTGCCACGGACGTCGTACGTCACCGGTGCCCGACCCAGGACTCCGCGCGCCACCGCCCCGCTGTCGCCCACGTCCCTGCGCGAGGGACCCGAATCCGAGGCCGCGGAGGCACGCGATGAGCACCTCGTCTGACACCGTCGTCGATACGGCGGCCCAGGCACCGCCCGCCGCACGCGGCACCCGCCTCACCCTGCGCGACGCCACCCTCGGCCGCCCCGGCGCCCCCGTCGTGACCGGCGTCGACCTGGACATCGCCCCCGGCGAGATCCTCACCGTCGTCGGCTCCTCCGGCTGCGGCAAGTCGACGCTGCTGCGCACCCTGGCCGGCCTCCTCCCCCTGCTCTCCGGCGAGGTCTCCCAGGACGGCCGCCCGCTCGCCGGCCCCGGCGCCGAACGGGCCCTGGTCTTCCAGGAGGACGCCCTCCTGCCCTGGCGCACCCTGCGCGCCAACATCGAACTCCCGCTGGCCATCAAGGGGTTGCCGCGCACCGAACGGCGCACCCAGGCCGAGTCCTGGCTGGACCGGGTCGGACTCGCCGACCGCGCCTGGCAGTTGCCGCACCGCGTCTCCGGCGGGCAGCGCCAGCGCGCCCAGCTGGCCCGCGCCCTCGCCGGACACCCCCGCGCCGTCCTCATGGACGAACCCTTCGGCGCCCTCGACGCCCAGACCCGCGCCGGCATGCAGGACCTGCTGGTGGAGGTGTTGCACGGCACGGGCGCGACCGTCGTCTTCGTGACCCACGACGTGGACGAGGCCCTGTTCCTCGGCGACCGGGTGGCCCTCCTCGGAGGCGGCCGCCTGACCGCCGTACGCGACATCCCGCGCCCGCGCGACCGTACGGCGCATGACGATCCCGCGCGCGTGGCGCTGCGGCGCGACGTCCTCTCCTCACTCGGCACGTGACTCGACACCTGACTCGGTACGTGACCCGGAACGTGAAAGGCACCCTGGTGGACACCCCCTTGCAGATCCCCGCCCTCAGCGAGGCAGAGGAGCTCACCTGTGACGTCCTCGTCGTCGGCGGTGGCACCGCCGGCACCATGGCGGCCCTTACCGCGGCCGAGCACGGCGCCGACGTCATCCTGCTGGAGAAGGCGCATGTCCGGCACTCCGGCGCGCTCGCCATGGGCATGGACGGCGTCAACAACGCGGTCATCCCCGGCCGCGCCGAGCCCGACGACTACGTCGCCGAGATCACCCGCGCCAACGACGGCATCGTCGACCAGTCCACCGTCCGCCAGACCGCCATCCGCGGCTTCGGCATGGTGCAGCGACTGGAGTCGTACGGCGTGAAGTTCGAGAAGGACGAGCACGGCGACTACGCGGTCCGCCAGGTCCACCGCTCCGGCTCCTATGTGCTGCCGATGCCGGAGGGCAAGGACGTCAAGAAGGTCCTGTACCGGCAGCTGCGGCGGCGCGAGATGCGGGAGAGGATCCGCATCGAGAACCGGGTGATGCCGGTGCGGGTGCTCACCGCTCCCGAGGACGGACGGGCCGTGGGGGCGGTCGGCTTCAACACCCGCACGGGCGGCTTCGTCACGGTCCGCGCGGGCGCGGTGATCCTGGCGACCGGCGCCTGCGGCCGCCTGGGCCTGCCCGCCTCCGGCTACCTGTACGGCACCTACGAGAACCCGACCAACGCGGGCGACGGCTACGCCATGGCCTACCACGCGGGCGCCGAACTCACCGGCATCGAGTGCTTCCAGATCAACCCGCTGATCAAGGACTACAACGGCCCCGCCTGCGCCTACGTCGCCAACCCCTTCGGCGGCTACCAGGTCAACCGGCACGGCGAACGCTTCGTCGACTCCGACTACTGGTCCGGCCAGATGATGGCCGAGTTCGCGGCGGAGGTCGCCTCCGACCGGGGGCCGGTGTACCTGAAGCTGAGCCACCTCCCCGAGGAGTCGATCTCGTCGCTTGAGTCGATCCTGCACTCCACGGAACGGCCCACCCGAGGGACGTTCCACGAGGGCCGCGGCCACGACTACCGCACCCACGACATCGAGATGCACATCTCCGAGATAGGCCTGTGCGGCGGCCATTCGGCCTCCGGCGTCCGCGTCGACGACCACGCCCGCACCACCGTGCCCCGCCTGTACGCCGCCGGCGACCTGGCCTGCGTCCCGCACAACTACATGATCGGCGCGTTCGTCTTCGGCGACCTCGCGGGCGCGGACGCCTCCCAGTACGCGCCGTACGAAGGGGAATTGCCGCCCGACCAGCTCCGCGAGGCGCACGAACTGATCTACCGCCCGCTGCGCAACCCGGACGGCCCGCCGCAGCCCCAGGTCGAGTACAAGCTCCGCCGCTTCGTGAACGACTACGTGGCACCGCCGAAGTCCGGCGCCCGTCTCTCGCTGGCCCTGGAGTCCTTCGAGCGGATGCATGCCGACATCGCCGCGATGGGTGCCCGCACCCCGCACGAACTGATGCGCTGTGCCGAGGTCTCCTTCATCCGCGACTGCGCGGAGATGGCCGCGCGTGCCTCCCTGGCCCGTACGGAGTCCCGCTGGGGCCTGTACCACGACCGCCTCGACCACCCCCATCGCGACGACACCTCCTGGTTCCACCATCTCGACCTGCACAAGTCCTCCTCCGGTGCGATGGAGTTCACGGCCCGTCCCGTGGCTCCCTATCTGGTCCCGATCGACGAGTTCACGCCGGTCGGCGGTCCCTCCCGACACCTCGGCGAGGTGCATCCGGAGGATGTGGCGACGGCGGGGGCGCGGGATCGGGCGCCGGTTGCCGTGGCGGCGGGGGCCGGGGGCCCGACGGGAACATCCGGGAACCCGGCCGACAGCGAGACCGTCGGGTGGGTCGAGGCAGGGCGTGGCGTTGGGGGCGTGGGCGGTGCGACCGGTGTGGTCGGGGCGGTCAGTGTGGACGGGGCGGTCGGGGCGGTCGGGGCGGTCGGTGTCGGTGCCGGAGGTGTAGCCGGAGGTGTAGCCGGAGGTGTAGCCGGTGCCGGAGGTGTAGCCGGCATCGGAGGCACCGGTGCCGAGGCGGCAGCGGGTGTCGGCGGCGGTGCCGGGCAGGGCTTCCTCGACGCCCCGCCTCCTCACAGCGCCGACGCCCGCCCGACCGTCCGCCCGACCGCCGAGCAGACTTCCGCCCGCCTCCTCGAACTCGTCGCCCTCGCCGAAGAGGAGCCCGAACTCGAAGCCCTGCGGCCCTACTTGGCCGACCCCGCGCCCGCCGTCCGGCGCGAGGCCGTCGCCGTACTGACCGAGACCCTGCCTCCGGGCACCGGCCCCGCCCTCGCCGAGGCGCTGCGCGACCCGGCCGCCGAGGTCAGGGCCGGCGCGGCCGCGTCCCTGCGCGAACTCGTGGAGACCCTGCCGCCCGAACCGGCCCTGCGCGACAGCCTCGCCGCTGCCCTCGCCGAGCCCGACCCGGTCGTCCGTGCGGCCTCCCTGGACGTTCTGCGCGCGCTGCGCCTCGGTGACGCGGAGCTGTTCGCCAGGTCCCTGACCGACGAGGACATCCCCGTCCGCATCGAGGCCGTCCGTGCCCTCGTCTCGGTCGACGCCGCCACCGAACTGGCCCACGCGGCGCTCACCGACCCCTCCCGTGAGGTCCGCGTGACCCTCGCGAAGGCGCTGGCGACGGTGTCGGCGGAACGCCCGCTCGGTGTCGTCCTCGATGCCTTGGACCAGCTCACCGACGATCCCGACGCCCTTGTACAGGGCGCCGCCTACGGAGCGCTGGCCACCACCGGGTGCCCCGCGCCGCTCACCGCCCGCGCCGTCGCCGCCCTGTCGGCCGCCGCCTGGCAGGTCAGGTCGGGCGCCGCGACCGCGCTGGCCGCGGCGGAGCCGGACGTGGCCGTCCCCGCTCTGGCCAAGGCACTCGCCGACCCGAACGCCGACGTCCGCAAGGCCGCCGTGCTGGCCCTGACCCGGCACCCGGATTCCGAGGACGCCCGCGCGGCCCTGGCCACGGCGACGACGGACTCGGACGCGGATGTCAGGGCGTACGCGGCGAGGGGTCTGCAGAACCCCGTGCGGGACCCGGTGCGGGACCCGTCGTAGAGACCCCCCGCATCACCCGGTCGGGACGATCCTCGTGTCGTCCCGGCCCTCCACATCCAGTCATCCGGTCTATATCCAGTCCTCCGGCTCCGGCTCCGCGTCCCTCTCGGGCCAGTGGTCCGCGCCCGGATCCGCTTCGCCCGCCCGACTCGGTGCCGTCGTGGCCGCACCCCCGTCACCCAGCCCCGCGAGCACCCCGATCACACCCTCCCCGTACGTCGCGAGCTTCTTCTCGCCGATCCCGCCGATGCTCCCGAGCTGGGGCACCGAGGTGGGCCATACCGTGACGATCTCCCTGAGCGTGGCGTCGTGGAAGATGACGTACGCCGGGACACCCTGCTCACGGGCCTGCTCGGCACGCCAGGCCCGCAGTGCCTCGAATGCCGGCAGCAGTGCCTCGGGCAGCTCGGCCACCACGGCCTTGGCCTTGCCCCGCCCGGACGAGGACGAGGAGCCCGACTTGGAGCTCGCGGGCTTCTTCGGCTCCTTGCGCAGCGGCACCTCCCGCTCCCGCCGCAGCACCGCTCCGCTCGCCTCGGTCAGCACCAGCGTGCCGTACTCCCCTTCGACCGCCAGCAGCCCCTGCGCCAGCAACTGCCTTACCACGCCCCGCCATTCGCCCTCGGAGAGCTCCTCGCCGATGCCGAACACGGACAGCTGGTCGTGGTCGAACTGGATGACCTTGCCGGTGCGCTTGCCGAGCAGGATGTCGACGATCTGCACCGCGCCGAACTTCTGCCCCCGCTCCCGCTGCAACCGCACCACCGTCGACAGCACCTTCTGGGCCGCCACGGTGCCGTCGATGGTCTCCGGCGGGGTCAGGCAGGTGTCGCAGTTGCCGCAGCCCGTCGGGTCCGGTTCCTGACCGAAGTAGTTCAGGAGCTGCCCGCGCCGGCACCGCGCGGTCTCGCACAGAGCCAGCATCGAGTCGAGGTGGGAGGCGGCCCGACGCCGGAACGCCTCGTCACCCTCGCCCGACTGGATCAGCTTGCGCTGCTGTATGACGTCGTTCAGGCCGTAGGCCATCCAGGCCGTGGACGCCAGTCCGTCGCGTCCCGCGCGGCCGGTCTCCTGGTAGTAGCCCTCGACCGACTTGGGCAGGTCGAGGTGGGCGACGAAGCGGACGTCCGGCTTGTCGATGCCCATGCCGAAGGCGATGGTCGCCACCACGACCAGGCCGTCCTCGCGCAGGAAGCGGGACTGGTGGGCGGCACGGGTTCCCGCGTCGAGCCCCGCGTGGTACGGCACCGCCTCGATGCCGTTGCGCGAGAGGAACTCGGCCGTCGTGTCCACCGACTTGCGCGAGAGGCAGTACACGATGCCCGCGTCGCCCGAGTGCTCCTCGCGCAGGAAGGTGAGCAGCTGCTTCTTGGGGTCGGCCTTCGGCACGATCCGGTACTGGATGTTGGGCCGGTCGAAGCTCGCCACGAAGTGCCGGGCCGTCGGCATGTTCAGCCGCTGGGTGATCTCCTCGTGCGTGGCACGCGTGGCTGTCGCGGTGAGCGCGATCCTCGGGACGTCGGGCCAGCGCTGACCCAACACGGACAGCGTCAGATAGTCGGGCCGGAAGTCGTGGCCCCACTGGGAGACACAGTGCGCCTCGTCGATGGCAAACACGGCGATCTTGCCGCGCGAGAGCAGGTCCTGCATGGCGTCGAGCCGCAGCCGCTCCGGCGCGAGGTAGAGCAGGTCCAGCTCTCCCGCCAGGAACTCGGCCTCCACCACTCGCCGCTCGTCGAAGCCCTGCGTGGAGTTCATGAACCCGGCGCGCACGCCGAGCGCCCTGAGCGCGTCCACCTGGTCCTGCATCAGCGCGATGAGGGGTGAGACGACGATGCCCGTGCCGGGCCTGACCAGGGACGGAATCTGGTAGCACAGCGACTTGCCGCCGCCGGTCGGCATGAGGACGACGGCGTCCCCGCCGGCCACCACATGCTCGATGATCTCTTCCTGTTCGCCGCGGAAGGCGTCGTATCCGAAGACCCGGTGCAGCGTGGCCAGTGCCTCGCTGTCGCTCGCGCCCGGTGTCCCGGTGATCCCTGGCATCTCGCTGATACCGCCCATCCCGCCCATAGTCCCGTCCCCCGTACGTCGTCCTTCGACCACTGCGTCCACGATAGGGGCCGCGACTGACAGCGTCGGAGTTATCCACAGGCCGGGCCGGTGACATTCCGTGGTCATTCGATCAACCGACGTCACCCGGCGCAAGGGGCCAACCCGACGGTGACGTGTCCGACACCCTGACCGCACGCGTCGGGCCCCGGCTCCCTCGTAGGGAGCCGGGGCCCGACGCGTGCGAAAGGCGCAGGCGCCGCAGGTCAGCGCACGAACACTCCCGCCTGGTTCGCCAGGTCGAGGAAGTACTGCGGCGCCACGCCGAGCACCAGCGTGACCGCCACGCCGACCCCGATCGCCGTCATCGTCAGCGGCGACGGCACGGCGACCGTCGGCCCCTCCGGGCGCGGCTCGCTGAAGAACATCAGCACGATCACGCGGATGTAGAAGAACGCGGCGATCGCCGACGAGATCACACCGACCACGACGAGAGGTGCCGCGCCCCCCTCCGCCGCCGCCTTGAACACGGCGAACTTCCCGGCGAAGCCGGAGGTCAGCGGGATTCCGGCGAAAGCCAGCAGGAACACCGCGAACACGGCGGCCACCAGCGGCGAACGACGACCCAGGCCCGCCCACTTGGACAGGTGCGTCGCCTCACCACCGGCGTCGCGTACGAGGGTCACCACCGCGAACGCGCCGATCGTCACGAACGAGTACGCGGCCAGGTAGAAGAGGACCGACGAGACCCCGTCCGGTGTGGTCGCGATGACACCCGCGAGGATGAATCCCGCGTGCGCGATCGACGAGTACGCCAGCAGCCGCTTGATGTCGGTCTGCGTGATCGCCACGATCGCACCGCCGAGCATGGTGACGATCGCGACGGCCCACATGACCGGCCGCCAGTCCCAGCGCAGGCCCGGCAGCACGACGTACAGGAGGCGCAGCAGCGCGCCGAAGGCGGCCACCTTGGTCGCCGCCGCCATGAAGCCGGTGACCGGGGTGGGCGCGCCCTGGTAGACGTCCGGCGTCCACATGTGGAACGGGACGGCGCCGACCTTGAACAGCAGGCCCATGACGATCATCGCGGCGCCGATCAGCAGCAGCGCGTCGTTGCCCATGGTGTCCACGAGCGCCGGGTCCACGGTGGTGATGGTGCCGTCGACGACCTGCGCGATCGTGCCGTACGACACCGAGCCCGCGTAGCCGTACAGCAGCGCGATACCGAACAGGGTGAACGCGGAGGCGAACGCCCCGAGCAGGAAGTACTTGACCGCGGCTTCCTGCGACATGAGCCGCTTGCGGCGGGCCAGCGCGCACAGCAGGTACAGCGGTAGGGAGAAGACCTCCAGGGCCACGAACAGCGTCAGCAGATCGTTGGCGGCCGGGAAGATCAGCATGCCGGCGACGGCGAAGAGCAGCAGCGGGAACACCTCGGTGGTGGTGAACCCGGCCTTCACGGCCGCCTTCTCGCTGTCACTGCCCGGCACGGAGGCGGCCTGTGCGGCGAACGAGTCGACGCGGTTGCCGTGCGTCTCGGGGTCGAGCCGCCGTTCGGCGAAGGTGAACAGGCCCACCAGGCCCGCCAGCAGGATCGTGCCCTGCAGGAACAGGGCCGGTCCGTCGACGGCGATCGCGCCCATGGCCGCGATGCCCGCCTTCGTCGTGGCGTACCCGTCGGCGGCGAGTGCCACGACCGCCGCGAAGGCGGCACACAGCGCCACGACGGACACGAACAGCTGGGCGTAATAACGGGACTTGCGCGGGACGAACGCCTCGACCAGCACTCCGATGATCGCCGCGCCCACGACGATCAGGGTGGGCGACAATTGCCCGTATTCGATCTTCGGCGCGTCGATCTTCGAGATCGGGTCGGCCGCGGTTGTCCACAGGCTGTGGACGGCTACTGCGCTCACTTGGCCGCCTCCACCTCGGGCTTGGGGTCCTTCTTGTGTACGTCGGACATGGTCGACTTCACCGCCGGGTTGACGATGTCCGTGACGGGCTTCGGGTAGACGCCCAGGAAGATCAGCAGCACGATCAGCGGGGCGACGACCACGAGTTCACGCGCGCGTAGATCGGGCATCGCGGAGACCTCCGGCTTCACCGGGCCCGTCATCGTCCGCTGGTAGAGGACGAGGGTGTAGAGCGCGGCGAGCACGATGCCGAAGGTCGCGATGATGCCGATCGCCGGGTAGCGCGCGAACGTGCCCACCAGGACCAGGAATTCACTGACGAAGGGCGCGAGTCCCGGCAGCGAGAGCGTCGCCAGGCCGCCGATCAGGAAGGTGCCGGCGAGCACCGGGGCGACCTTCTGGACCCCGCCGTAGTCGGCGATGAGCCGCGAGCCGCGCCGCGAGATCAGGAAGCCGGCCACCAGCATCAGCGCGGCCGTGGAGATCCCGTGGTTGACCATGTAGAGCGTCGCTCCGGACTGGCCCTGGCTGGTCATCGCGAAGATGCCCATGATGATGAAGCCGAAGTGCGAGATCGACGCGTACGCCACCAGCCGCTTGATGTCCCGTTGGCCGACCGCGAGCAGCGCCCCGTAGATGATGCTGATCACCGCCAGGACGAGGATCGCGGGTGTCGCCCACTTGCTCGCCTCCGGGAAGAGCTGGAGGCAGAAGCGGAGCATCGCGAAGGTGCCCACCTTGTCGACGACCGCCGTGATGAGCACGGCGACCGGTGCGGTGGCCTCCCCCATCGCGTTGGGCAGCCAGGTGTGCAGCGGCCACAGGGGTGCCTTCACCGCGAAGGCGAAGAAGAACCCGAGGAACAGCCAGCGTTCGGTGTTGGTCGCCATGTCGAGCGAGCCGTTGGCCCGCGCCTCGGCGATCTCGGTGAGGCTGAAGTTCCCGGCGACCACGTAGAGGCCGATCACCGCGGCCAGCATGATCAGGCCGCCGACCAGGTTGTAGAGAAGAAACTTCACGGCGGCGTACGAGCGTTGGGCCGCCGCGTTCTCGTCGGTGCCCGCGTGGGCACGGTCCCCGAAGCCGCCGATGAGGAAGTACATCGGGATGAGCATGGCTTCGAAGAAGATGTAAAAGAGGAAGACGTCCGTGGCCTCGAAGGAGATGATCACCATCGCCTCGACGCCGAGGATCAGGGCGAAGAAGCCCTGCGTCGGCCGCCACCGCCTGCTTCCGGTCTCCAGCGGGTCGGCGTCGTGCCAGCCGGCCAGGACGATGAACGGGATCAGCAGCGCCGTCAGCGCGATGAGCGCGACCGCGATGCCGTCCACGCCCAGTTCGTAGCGGACCCCGAAGTCCGCGATCCAGGCGTGGGATTCGGTGAGCTGGTAGCGGTCGCCGTCGGGGTCGAAGCGGACCAGGACGGTGATCGCGAGGGCGAGTGTGGCGAGCGAGACGAGCAGCGCCAGCCATTTGGCGGCGGTTCGCCGCGCGGCCGGTACGGCGGCCGTGGCGATCGCCCCGATCGCCGGGAGCGCCGCCGTCGCTGTCAGCAGAGGAAAGACTGTGCTCGATTCAGACATTCGGTATCAGACCGCCCTCATCAGCAGGGTCGCGGCGACGAGGATGGCCGCACCGCCGAACATCGAGACCGCGTACGACCGCGCGTAGCCGTTCTGCAGTTTGCGCATCCGGCCGGAGAGGCCGCCGACCGAGGCCGCCGTGCCGTTGACCACGCCGTCGACCAGGGTGTGGTCGACGTAGACCAGGGATCGCGTGAGGTGTTCTCCGCCGCGGACCAGGACGACGTGGTTGAAGTCGTCCTGGAGCAGGTCGCGCCGGGCGGCCCGGGTGAGCAGCGACCCGCGCGGGGCGACGACCGGGACCGGGCGCCTGCCGTACTGCAGCCAGGCGATGGCGACGCCGATGACCATCACGGTGACGGTGGCCGCCGTGACTGTCGCCGCGCTGATCGGCGCGTCTCCGTGGTCGTGCCCGGTGATGGGCTCCAGCCAGTGCAGGAAGCGGTCGCCGATGCTGAACAGGCCGCCCGCGAAGACCGATCCGAAGGCCAGCACGATCATGGGGATCGTCATGGACTTCGGGGACTCGTGCGGGTGGGGTTCAGCGTGCTCGCCGTGGTGTTCGGCCGCTGGCTCGGCGCTCGGGACCTCCGGGGAGCGGGTCGGCTGGTTCTTCCAGCGCTCCTCGCCGAAGAACGTCATCAACATCACGCGCGTCATGTAGAAGGCGGTGATGGCCGCGCCCAGCAGGGCCGCGCCGCCGAGGATCCAGCCCTCCGTGCCGCCCTTGGCGAAGGCCGCCTCAATGATCTTGTCCTTGGAGAAGAAGCCGGACAGGCCCGGGAAACCGATGATGGCGAGGTAACCGAGGCCGAAGGTCACGAAGGTGACCGGCATGTACTTCCTGAGGCCGCCGTACTTCCGCATGTCGACCTCGTCGTTCATGCCGTGCATGACCGAACCGGCGCCGAGGAACAGTCCGGCCTTGAAGAAGCCGTGTGTCACCAGGTGCATGATCGCGAAGACGTAGCCGATCGGGCCGAGACCCGCGGCGAGGACCATGTAGCCGATCTGCGACATGGTCGAGCCCGCGAGGGCCTTCTTGATGTCGTCCTTCGCGCAACCGACGATCGCACCGAACAGGAGCGTGACGGCACCGACGACGGTGACGACGAGCTGGGCGTCCGGAGCGAGGTTGAAGATGTTGGCGGAGCGGACGATCAGATAGACACCCGCGGTCACCATGGTCGCCGCGTGGATGAGGGCCGAGACCGGCGTCGGGCCCTCCATCGCGTCCCCGAGCCAGGACTGCAGCGGCACCTGGGCCGACTTTCCGCAGGCGGCGAGCAGCAGCATCAGGGCGATGCCGGTGAGCGTGGCCTCGGAGGCGCCGTCGACGAGTCCGGGCTCCTCGTGGGTGCCGAGGACCGGGCCGAAGGCGAAGGTGCCGAACGTCGTGAACATCAGCATGATCGCGATGGACAGGCCCATGTCGCCGACGCGGTTGACCAGGAAGGCCTTCTTCGCCGCGGTGGCCGCGCTGGGCTTGTGCTGCCAGAAGCCGATCAGCAGGTAGGAGGCGAGACCGACGCCCTCCCAGCCGACGTACAGCAGCAGGTAGTTGTCGGCGAGGACGAGCAGCAGCATCGCCGCGAGGAACAGGTTCAGATAGCCGAAGAAGCGGCGGCGCCGCTCGTCGTGCTCCATGTACCCGATCGAGTACAGGTGGATCAGCGAGCCGACGCCGGTGATCAGCAGCACGAACGTCATCGACAGCTGGTCGAGGCGGAAGGCGACGTCGGCCTGGAAGCCCTCGACCGGGACCCAGCTGAACAGGTGCTGGATGAGCGTGCGGTGCTCGGCGTCCTTGCCGAGCAGGTCGGCGAAGAGGATGGCGCCGAACACGAAGGAGGCACCGGCGAGCAGGGTGCCGATCCAGTGGCCGACGGCGTCCAGCCGCCGGCCGCCGGTCAGCAGGACCGCCGCTCCGAGCAGAGGCGCCGCGATAAGCAGCGCGATCAGATTCTCCACGATTCAGCGACCCCTTACAGCTTCATCAGGCTGGCGTCGTCGACCGAGGCCGAGTGGCGGGAACGGAACAGCGACACGATGATCGCGAGCCCGACCACGACCTCCGCGGCGGCGACGACCATCGTGAAGAAGGCGATGATCTGGCCGTCGAGATTGCCGTGCATCCGGGAGAAGGCGACGAACGCGAGGTTGCAGGCGTTGAGCATGAGCTCGATGCACATGAACACGACGATCGCGTTGCGCCTGATCAGTACGCCGGTGGCGCCGATCGTGAACAACAGGGCGGCGAGGTAGAGGTAGTTGACGGGGTTCACTTCGACGCCTCCCTCTTGAAGGTGGCCGGTTCGATCTCGGTCCGCTCCAGGCGTTCCTCCGCGCGCTGCTCCAGCGCCTTGAGGTCGTTCAGCGCCTCGGCCGACACGTCACGGATCTGGCCGCGCTCGCGCAGCGTCTTGCTGACCGTGAGCTCGGACGGGGTGCCGTCGGGCAGCAGGCCCGCGATGTCCACCGCGTTGTGCCGGGCGTAGACACCCGGGGCCGGCAGCGGCGGGACGTGCTTGTTCTCGCGCACCCGCTCCTCGGCCATCTCGCGCTGGGTCTTGGCGCGCTCGGTGCGCTCGCGGTGCGTGAGGACCATGGCGCCGACGGCGGCCGTGATCAGAAGGGCGCCGGTGATTTCGAAGGCGAAGACGTACTTGGTGAAGATGAGGGTCGCGAGGCCCTCCACATTGCCGCCCGAGTTCGCCTGGGCAACGCCGTTGAACTCCGTGAGGGAGGCGTTGCCGATGCCCGCGAACAGCAGGATGCCGAAGCCGAGGCCGCAGAGAAGGGCCAGCCAGCGCTGGCCCCTGATGGTCTCCTGGAGGGAGTCCGCGGCGGTCACGCCGACGAGCATCACGACGAACAGGAACAGCATCATGATCGCGCCGGTGTAGACGACGATCTGCACGACGCCGAGGAAGTAGGCGCCGTTGGCGAGGTAGAACACCGCCAGGATGATCATGGTGCCGGCGAGACAGAGCGCGCTGTGCACGGCCTTCTTCATGAAGACGGTGCACAGGGCGCCGATCACGGCGACGGTGCCGAGGACCCAGAACTGGAAGGCCTCGCCGGTGGAGGTCGAGTAGGCGGCGAGCTGCGCACTCATGCGTCCACCTCCTCTTCGTCAGGCTTCTCGCCCTTGGAGACGGCGACCTGGGGCACGGTGCCGGGCGCGGCCTCCGTCACCAGGCCCCGGTAGTAGTCCTGCTCGTCCATGCCCGGGTAGATCGCGTGGGGGCTGTCGACCATGCCCTCGTCGAGCCCGGCGAGCAGCTGTTCCTTGGTGTAGATGAGGTTGGCGCGGCTGCTGTCGGCCAGCTCGAACTCGTTGGTCATCGTGAGGGCGCGTGTGGGGCACGCCTCGATGCACAGGCCGCACAGGATGCAGCGGGCGTAGTTGATCTGGTAGACGCGGCCGTAGCGCTCGCCCGGGGAGTAGCGCTCCTCGTCGGTGTTGTCGGCGCCCTCCACATAGATGGCGTCGGCGGGGCAGGCCCAGGCGCACAGCTCACAGCCGACGCATTTCTCCAGGCCGTCCGGATGGCGGTTGAGCTGGTGCCGTCCGTGGAACCGCGGAGCGGTGGTCTTCTGCTGCTCCGGGTACTGCTCGGTCAGCCGCTTCTTGAACATGGCCTTGAAGGTCACGCCGAAGCCGGCGACGGGGTTCATGAAGCCGGGCTTCGTCGGCCCGGCCTCCTTGGGCTCCTCAGCCATCGGACGCCTCCTTTCCCTCCGTGGAACCGCTCAGCGATCCGTCACTCTGAGTATCGGACCCGCCACTGACAATCAGCTCCCGCTCCTGGCGCGAGCGGCGCCTGGGCACCGGCGGCAACTCCTGTCCGGGCAGCGGCGGGACGGGGAATCCACCCGCCGTCGGGTCGAATCCGGCCGGCTTTTCGGCGGGCTGCGCGGCCGCCTTCGACTTCTCCCGGAACATGTCGGCGACGAACGAGAGCAGCAGCAGGACCAGGACCCCGCCGCCGATGTAGAGGGCGATGTCGGCGAAGTCGTAGTTCTCGTTGCGCAGGGTCCGCACGGTCGCGACGAGCATCAGCCACACCACGGAGACCGGGATGAGGACCTTCCAGCCGAGCTTCATCAGCTGGTCGTAGCGCACGCGAGGGAGCGTGCCGCGCAGCCAGATGAAGAAGAACAGCAGCAGCTGCACCTTGATGACGAACCAGAGGAGCGGCCACCAGCCGTGGTTGGCGCCCTCCCAGAAGGTGCTGACGGGCCAGGGAGCCCGCCAGCCGCCGAGGAAGAGCGTGGTCGTCACGGCCGAGACCGTCACCATGTTCACGTACTCGGCGAGCATGAACATCGCGAACTTGATCGACGAGTACTCGGTGTTGAAGCCGCCGACCAGGTCGCCCTCGGACTCCGGCATGTCGAAGGGTGCGCGGTTGGTCTCGCCGACCATGGTGATGACGTAGATCACGAAGGAGACCGGCAGCAGGACGATGTACCAGCGGTCCTGCTGGGCCTCGACGATCGCCGAGGTCGACATCGACCCGGAGTAGAGGAACACCGAGGCGAAGGCCGCGCCCATGGCGATCTCGTACGAGATCATCTGCGCGCAGGAGCGCAGACCGCCGAGGAGCGGATACGTCGATCCGGAGCTCCAGCCCGCCAGGACGATGCCGTAGATGCCCACCGAGGCGACCGCGAGGATGTAGAGCATCGCGATCGGGAGATCGGTGAGCTGCATCGCCGTGCGGTGGCCGAAGATCGAGATCTCGTTGCCGGCCGGGCCGAAGGGGATCACCGCGATCGCCATGAAGGCCGGGATGGCCGCGACGATCGGCGCGAGGACGTAGACGACCTTGTCCGCGCGCTTGACGATGACGTCTTCCTTCAGCATCAGCTTGATGCCGTCGGCGAGCGACTGGAGCATGCCCCAGGGGCCGTGCCGGTTGGGGCCGATGCGCAGCTGCATCCAGGCGACGACCTTGCGCTCCCAGACGATGGAGAACAGCACGGTCACCATCAGGAAGGCGAAGCAGAAGACGGCCTTGATGACGACGAGCCACCAGGGGTCGGTGCCGAACATCGAGAGGTCTTCCGCGGCGAGGTACGGGCTCATGCCTCCACCTCCTTGGGGGCTTCGGCGGCGAGCGTGGCCGGGCCGATACGGACGAGGGAGCCGGGATGTACTCCGGCGTCGGAGGCGACGCCCCCGCCGGTGGAGTTCAGCGGGAGCCAGACCACGCGGTCGGGCATCTCGGTGATCTGCAGCGGCAGTTCGACGACTCCGGTCTTGCCGGTCACGGCAAGGAGGTCGCCTTCCTTGACGCCCGCCTCGGCGGCCGTCGCGGCCGACACGCGTGCGCGTGCCGCGTGCCGGGTTCCGGCGAGTGCCTCGTCGCCCTGCTGAAGCAGGCCCTGGTCGAGCAGCAGCCGGTGTCCGGCCAGCACGGCCTCTCCGGCGGCCGGGCGCGGCAACTGGGCACCGGTCTCCAGAGGGTCGGTGCCGCGCGGCCCGTCCCAGGGACCGAGCCGGTCGATCTCCGCGCGCGTGGTGCGCAGATCGGGCAGGCCCAGGTGTACGTCCATGGCGTCGGCCAGCATCTGCAGCGCCCGTGCGTCGGTGGGCGCGAGGCGGCGGGTCATCTGGTCGGGCTTGAGCGCGGTCTCGAAGAACCGCACCCTGCCTTCCCAGTTGAGGAAGGTGCCGGCCTTCTCGGCGACTGCCGCCACCGGCAGGACGACGTCCGCGTGCTCGGTGATCTCGCTGGGCCGCAGCTCCAGCGAGACCAGGAAGCCGACTTCGACGAGGGCTTCACGCGCGCGTTGCGGATCGGGCAGGTCGTTGATCTCCACGCCCGCGACGACCAACGCCTGAAGTTCTCCACTGGTGGCGGCCTCGACGATCTGGCTGGTGTCCCGCCCGTAGCGGTGCGGCAGTTCGGCCACGCCCCAGACCGCGGCGACCTCCTCACGCGCGCGCGGGTCGGTGGCCGGGCGTCCGCCCGGCAGGAGCGAGGGCAGCGCGCCTGCCTCGACGGCACCGCGTTCTCCGGCCCGCCGTGGGATCCACACCAGCTGAGCTCCGGTGGCGGAGGCGGCTCGTACGGCGGCGGTCAGTCCGCCCTTCACGGCGGCCAGCCGCTCGCCCACGACGATCACCGCGCCCTGGGTGCGCAGCGCCTCGGCGGCCCTGCTGCCGTCCTCCTCCAGGCCGACTCCGCCGGCCAGCGCGTCCAGCCACTCGGTCTCGGTGCCGGGAGCGGCGGGCAGCAGGATGCCGCCGGCCTTGTCCAGGCCTCGTGTCGCGTAGGTGGCGAGGGAGAAGACCTTCTGGCCGTGCCCCCGCCAGGCCTTGCGGAGCCTCAGGAAGACGCCGGGCGCCTCCTCCTCGGCCTCGAACCCGACCAGCAGGACGGCGGGCGCCTTCTCCAGAGCGGTGTACGTGACGCCCGTACCGTCGAGGTCACGGCCGCGTCCGGCGACCCGCGCGGCCAGGAAGTCGGTCTCCTCGGCGCTGTGCACGCGCGCGCGGAAGTCGATGTCGTTGGTGTCGAGCGCCACGCGCGCGAACTTGCTGTACGCGTAGGCGTCCTCGATGGTGAGGCGGCCGCCGGTCAGGACGCCGGCCCGGCCGCGTGAGGCGAGCAGCCCCTGGGCGGCGATCTGGAGTGCCTCCGGCCAGGAGGCCGGTACGAGGTCGCCCTCGGGGTTGCGCACCAGGGGTGTCTGGAGCCGGTCGCGTTGCTGCGCGTACCGGAAGGCGAAGCGCCCCTTGTCGCAGATCCACTCCTCGTTGACCTCGGGGTCGTTGGCCGCGAGCTTGCGCATGACCTTGCCGCGCCGGTGGTCGGTGCGGGTGGCGCAGCCGCCGGAGCAGTGCTCGCACACGCTCGGGGAGGACACCAGGTCGAAGGGGCGGGAGCGGAATCGGTACGCCGCAGAGGTGAGCGCGCCGACCGGGCAGATCTGGATGGTGTTGCCGGAGAAGTACGACTCGAAGGGGTCGCCCTCGCCGGTGCCGACCTGCTGGAGTGCGCCCCGCTCGACCAGCTCGATCATCGGGTCGCCGGCGATCTGGTTGGAGAAGCGGGTGCAGCGGGCGCACAGCACGCACCGCTCACGGTCGAGCAGCACCTGGGTGGAGATGGGGACGGGCTTCTCGTACGTCCGCTTCTTGCCCTCGAAGCGGGATTCGGCCTGGCCGTGGGACATCGCCTGGTTCTGCAGGGGGCACTCGCCGCCCTTGTCGCAGACCGGGCAGTCCAGCGGGTGGTTGATGAGGAGGAGCTCCATCACACCGTGCTGGGCCTTCTCGGCGACCGGCGAGGTGAGGTGGGTCTTCACCACCATCCCGTCGGTGCAGGTGATGGTGCACGAGGCCATCGGCTTGCGCTGGCCCTCGACCTCGACAATGCACTGGCGGCAGGCGCCGGCCGGGTCGAGGAGGGGGTGGTCGCAGAAGCGCGGGATCTCGATGCCCAGCTGCTCGGCGGCCCGGATGACCAGGGTGCCCTTGGGCACGCTGATCTCGGCGCCGTCGATGGTCAGCGAGACGAGATCCTCCGGCGGGACCGCCGCTTCCCCCCCACCCGAGGGAGCGTTGGTGGTCACGGTCATGCGTTCACCTCCGTGCGGGAATCGGCCCAGACCGTCGACTTGGCCGGGTCGAAGGGGCAGCCACGGCCCGTGATGTGCTGCTCGTACTCCTCGCGGAAGTACTTCAGCGAGGAGAAGATCGGCGAGGCGGCACCGTCGCCGAGGGCACAGAACGACTTGCCGTTGATGTTGTCGGCGATGTCGTTCAGCTTGTCGAGGTCGGACATGACGCCCTTGCCGGCCTCGATGTCGCGCAGCAACTGCACGAGCCAGTACGTCCCTTCACGGCACGGAGTGCACTTGCCGCAGGACTCGTGGGCGTAGAACTCGGTCCAGCGGGTGACGGCGCGGACCACGCAGGTCGTCTCGTCGAAGCACTGCAGGGCCTTGGTGCCGAGCATGGAACCGGCGGCGCCGACTCCCTCGTAGTCGAGGGGGACGTCGAGGTGCTCGTCGGTGAACATCGGCGTGGAGGAGCCGCCCGGCGTCCAGAACTTGAGGCGGTGGCCCGGCCGCATGCCACCGCTCATCTCAAGGAGCTGGCGGAGCGTGATGCCGAGCGGGGCCTCGAACTGGCCCGGGTTGGCGACGTGGCCGCTGAGCGAGTAGAGCGTGAAGCCCGGGGACTTCTCGCTGCCCATCGACCGGAACCATTCTTTGCCCCGAGTGAGGATCGCGGGAACCGACGCGATCGACTCCACGTTGTTTACAACAGTCGGGCAGGCGTAGAGGCCCGCGACCGCAGGGAAAGGGGGACGGAGCCGCGGTTGACCACGGCGGCCTTCGAGCGAGTCGAGCAGTGCGGTCTCCTCACCGCAGATGTACGCGCCCGCGCCCGCGTGCACGGTGATGTCGAGATCGAGGCCGCTGCCCAGGATGTTCTGTCCGAGGTAGCCGGCCGCGTAGGCCTCGCTCACGGCCGAGTGCAACCGCCGCAGCACAGGGACGACTTCACCGCGCAGATAGATGAAGGCATGCGAAGACCTGATGGCATAACACGCGATGATCATGCCCTCGATGAGGCTATGCGGGTTCGCGAAGAGGAGCGGGATGTCCTTGCAGGTCCCGGGCTCCGACTCGTCGGCGTTGACAACTAGATAGTGCGGCTTTCCATCTCCCTGGGGAATGAACTGCCATTTCATTCCGGTGGGGAATCCCGCGCCGCCACGGCCGCGCAGACCGGAGTCCTTGACGTACGCGATCAGGTCGTCCGGCGACATCGCGAGCGCCTTGCGGAGCCCCTCGTACCCTTCGTGCCTCTTGTAGACGTCCAGCGTCCAGGACCTGTCCTGGTCCCAGAAAGCCGACAGCACGGGTGCGAGCAGCTTCTCGGGGCTGTTGTTCTTGAGTTCGGGTGCCAAGGTCATCACTCCCCCTCCTCGGCGGCGGGCCCTGCCGGGTGGGCAGGGTCGGAGGCCGACGTGTCCTGTGGCGCGTCGTGTGAGCTCAGGTGTTCCGCCGGGGACGGCTCGTGGACGTCCCTGTCCTGCGGTGCGCCGTCGCGCGGATGGACCACGCGCGCGGGTGCGGTCTCTCCCCTGGCCAGGCGGAGACCCACCAGCGACGCCGGTCCCGCACTGCCGCTCTCCTCGACGGCCCCTGGCCGCTCGTCGGGGAAACCGGCAAGAATCCGCGCGGTGTCCTTGAACGTGCACAGGCGCGCCCCGCGCGTGGGCTCGACGGCCCGCCCCGCGCGCAGGTCGTCGACGAGGCGCTTGGCGCTGGCCGGGGTCTGGTTGTCGAAGAACTCCCAGTTGACCATCACGACCGGCGCGAAGTCGCAGGCCGCGTTGCACTCGATGTGCTCCAGGGTGACCTTGCCGTCGTCGGTGGTCTCGCCGTTGCCGACGCCCAGGTGCTCCTGGAGCTCCGAGAAGATCGCGTCGCCGCCCATCACCGCGCACAGGGTGTTGGTGCAGACACCCACCTGGTAGTCACCGGACGGCCTGCGCCGGTACATGGTGTAGAAGGTGGCCACCGCGGTGACCTCGGCCGTGGTCAGCTCCAGCACGTCGGCACAGAACTGCATCCCGGTGCGCGTGACGTGGCCCTCCTCCGACTGCACGAGATGCAGCAACGGCAGCAGGGCCGAGCGGGAGTCCGGGTAGCGGGCGATGATCTCGCGCGCGTCCGCCTCCAGCCGGGCTCGGACGTCGTCCGGGTAAGCGGGTGCGGGCAGTTCGGGCATGCCCAGGCTGACGCCCCGCTCGGAAGAACTGGTGGTCACCGGTCGACGCCTCCCATCACGGGGTCGATGGACGCGACGGCGACGATGACGTCGGCGACCTGGCCGCCCTCGCACATCGCCGCCATGGCCTGAAGGTTGGTGAAGGACGGGTCGCGGAAGTGGACCCGGAAGGGGCGGGTGCCGCCGTCGGACACGGCGTGCACCCCGAGTTCGCCCTTGGGCGACTCGACGGCCGCGTACACCTGCCCCGGTGGGACGCGGAAGCCCTCGGTGACCAGCTTGAAGTGGTGGATCAGGGCCTCCATGGAGGTGCCCATGATCTTCTTGATGTGGTCGAGGGAGTTGCCGAGCCCGTCGGGGCCCAGGGCGAGCTGGGCGGGCCAGGCGATCTTCTTGTCGGCGACCATGACCGGTCCTGGCTGCAGCCGGTCCAGGCACTGCTCGATGATCCTGAGCGACTGGCGCATCTCCTCCAGGCGGATCAGGAAGCGGCCGTAGGAGTCGCAGGTGTCGGCGGTCGGGACGTCGAACTCGTACGTCTCGTAGCCGCAGTAGGGCTGCGACTTGCGCAGGTCGTGCGGCAGGCCGGTGGAGCGCAGGATGGGGCCGGTGGCGCCGAGGGCCATGCAACCGGCCAGGTCGAGGTAGCCGACGTCCTGCATACGGGCCTTGAAGATGGGGTTCCCGGTGGCGAGCTTGTCGTACTCCGGGAGGTTCTTCTTCATCTTCTTCACGAACTCGCGGATGTGGTCCACCGCGCCGGGCGGCAGGTCCTGGGCGAGTCCGCCGGGGCGGATGTACGCGTGGTTCATCCGCAGGCCCGTGATGAGCTCGTAGATGTCGAGAATCATTTCACGATCACGGAATCCGTAGATCATGATCGTGGTGGCGCCGAGTTCCATGCCGCCGGTGGCGATGCACACCAGGTGCGAGGACATCCGGTTCAGCTCCATCAGGAGCACGCGGATGATCTCGGCCCGGTCGGTGATCTCGTCCTCGATGCCGAGGAGCTTCTCGACGGCGAGGCAGTAGGCGGTCTCATTGAAGAAGGACGTCAGGTAGTCCATGCGCGTCACGAACGTGGTGCCCTGCGTCCACGTGCGGAACTCGAGGTTCTTCTCGATGCCGGTGTGGAGGTAGCCGATACCGCAGCGGGCCTCGGTGACCGTCTCGCCGTCGATCTCCAGGATCAGGCGGAGCACTCCGTGAGTGGAGGGGTGCTGCGGTCCCATGTTGACGACGATGCGCTCGTCGTCGGCGCGGGCCGCGGACTGGACGACCTCGTCCCAGTCACCGCCGGTGACCGTGTATACGGCGCCTTCCGTGGTCTCGCGGGGGGATGCGTGGGAAGTGCTCACGAGTACGACCTCCGCTGGTCCGGAGCCGGGATCTGGGCGCCCTTGTACTCGACGGGGATGCCGCCGAGGGGGTAGTCCTTGCGCTGCGGGTGGCCCTGCCAGTCGTCCGGCATCATGATCCGCGTCAGGGCCGGGTGACCGTCGAAGACGATCCCGAAGAAGTCGTAGGTCTCGCGCTCGTGCCAGTCGTTGGTCGGATACACGGAGACCAGGGACGGGATGTGCGGATCGGCGTCCGGGGCGCTGACCTCCAGGCGGATCAGCCGGTTGTGGGTGATCGAGCGCAGGTGGTAGACGGCGTGCAGCTCGCGGCCCTTGTCGTGGAGGTAGTGGACCGCGCTGACACCGGTGCAGAGCTCGAAGCGCAGGGCCGGGTCGTCGCGCAGGGTCTGGGCGACCCGCAGGAGGTGCTCGCGCTCGATGTGGAAGGTGAGTTCGCCGCGGTCGACGACCGTCTTCTCGATCGCGTTGTCGGGGAGCAGTCCCTGCTCCTCCAGGGCGCCCTCCAGCTCGTCGGCGACCTCGTCGAACCAGCCGCCGTACGGGCGGGCCGCCGGTCCCGGGAGGCGGACCGAGCGGACCAGGCCGCCGTAGCCGGAGGTGTCGCCGCCGTTGTTGGCGCCGAACATGCCGCGCTGGACGCGGATCTCCTCACCGCCCTCGCCGCGCTGGCCGGGGAGGTTGGAGGCGCCGAGATCCTTCTCGGGGTTCACCCCGTTCGAGGCACCGTTGCTCGTGCCGTTCGCGTCGCTCACCGCAGCAGCCCCTTCATCTCGATCGTGGGCAGGGCCTTGAGCGCCGCTTCCTCCGCCTCACGGGCCGCCTCCTCGGCGTTCACGCCGAGCTTGGAGGTCTGGATCTTCTGGTGGAGCTTGAGAATGGCGTCCATCAGCATCTCGGGCCGTGGCGGGCAGCCGGGCAGATAGATGTCGACCGGGACGATGTGGTCGACGCCCTGCACGATCGCGTAGTTGTTGAACATGCCGCCCGAGGAGGCGCAGACCCCCATGGAGATGACCCACTTGGGGTTCGGCATCTGGTCGTAGACCTGCCGCAGCACCGGCGCCATCTTCTGGCTGACCCGGCCGGCGACGATCATGAGGTCCGCCTGGCGGGGTGAGCCGCGGAAGACCTCCATGCCGAAGCGGGCCAGGTCGTAGCGTCCGGCGCCCGTGGTCATCATCTCGATGGCACAACAGGCCAGGCCGAAGGTGGCCGGGAAGACGGACGCCTTGCGCACCCAGCCCGCGGCCTGCTCGACGGTGGTCAGCAGGAAGCCGCTCGGCAGCTTTTCTTCGAGTCCCATGAGTTAAAGGCCCCTCAGTCCCATTCCAGGCCGCCGCGCCGCCATACGTACGCGTACGCGACGAAGACGGTGAGCACGAAGAGCAGCATCTCCACGAGCCCGAAAACACCCAGGGCGTCGAAGGTGACGGC
The DNA here is from genome assembly GCF_044903305.1 of Streptomyces sp. NPDC019531. Classification (NCBI taxonomy): domain Bacteria; kingdom Bacillati; phylum Actinomycetota; class Actinomycetes; order Kitasatosporales; family Streptomycetaceae; genus Streptomyces; species Streptomyces sp. NPDC019531. The sequence goes on from NZ_JBJDQL010000008.1 coordinate 129,766, forward strand.
CCAGGGGTAGAGGAAGACGATCTCGATGTCGAAGACGATGAAGAGCATCGCCGTCAGGTAGTACTTGATGGGGAAGCGCCCGCCGCCGGCCGGCGTGGGGGTCGGCTCGATGCCGCACTCGTAGGCTTCGAGCTTGGCCCGGTTGTACCGCTTCGGACCGATCAGCGTGGCCATGACCACGGAGAAGATCGCAAAGCCTGCCCCGAGGGCTCCCAGTACGAGGATGGGCGCATAGGCGTTCACCGCTCCTCGCTCCTCTCAGTCGGCACTGACTGCTGGCGATGGCATCGGACTCACACCCGACTCATACGTCACTCCAACCTCCGCCAGTCCCGACGAAGATCGCGAACATGTGAAGCAGGTCACAAGCCCAACTGACCCGCATCCTATGCCCGCCGGTCTGTGATCTGCGACACGGGGTATTGCACAAGCTTTGTGATCTCCACCACCTGGCGAAGGATCATGAAGTCGGATGAGCGGTGATCTTCGCACGAGAAGCGTCCGACTGATCACCAGAGGTGACATTTTCACCAGTCGACCCAGGTCGGGAGAGGCGTCTCAATATCAAGAGACTTCCCTTGCATGCAAATTGGTGCTGGACGCGACTGCTTGCTAGTGGACCGCGTTCACACATCAGAGGGAGTCGCGAGGGCGAGTGTGGACGCGTGCACACATTCACGAGCGATGACCGCATCCGGACGCACCCGCTGCCGTAACCGTTGCGTGACCTCCACCACATGCGTGAGAGGTTCCCAGGAAGGGGGCTTGGCCATCGGCCTCAACCGGTGGTAGATGCGGGGCAATTAGGGCGTAATAGCGAAAGTGCATGATCACAGGCTTGATCGCGAGCGTCCACAATGTCCGTTACGGCGTCAATAAAGAGCGGCACACCTGGGATTCGGGCCGCCGATTGAACAACTGTGGCGCAGCACACGTTTCTTGAAGGTATGGAGGAGCCCCTGATACCAGTTGGTCTCATGTCCCACACCGCTCACATACGCAGCCACCGGAAACCCCGCCGCAGCGCGACGACTTCGATCGCTGTGCGCGCCGGAGTCGCCGGTGGCGTCCTCAGCATGGCAGCGGCGGGCGCGTCGGCTACGGCGTTCGCCGCTGAGTCGACGACGCAGACCCTCGAACTGCCCACCCTGTCGGCCGACCTGGGCAGCCAGGTCGCCGAGTCCGCCGACGCGATGCAGCAGGCGGCCGCGAACTACCAGCTGCAGGCCGAGCGTGACGCGGCCGCCACGAAGGCCGCGAAGCAGGCCAAGGCGGACCTCGCGGAGGCCAAGAAGAAGGCGGAGGCCAAGAAGAAGGCCGAGGAGGCCCGCAAGGCCGCCGCCGAGGAGGCCGCGTCCCGCAGCGCCGAGCGGGCCACCCTGTCCGCCTCGGCGAGCGCCAGTGTCTCCACGAGTGCGTCCACGAGCTCGTCCACGGCCACCGGTTCGGCCGCGGCTGTCATCGCCTTCGTGAAGGCGCAGGTCGGTGACGCCTACGTCTCCGGCGGCACGGGCCCCAACTCGTGGGACTGCTCCGGGCTCGTCCAGGCCGCCTTCAGCCAGATCGGCGTCGACCTGCCGCGTGTCTCTCAGGACCAGTCGACGGCCGGCACCCAGGTCTCGCTGAGCAACCTGCAGCCGGGCGACATCCTGTACTGGGGTGGCGCGGGCAGCGCGTACCACGTGGCGGTGTACGTCGGCGACGGCATGTTCGTCGGCGCGCAGAACCCCTCGACGGGTGTCGTCGAGAAGCCGCTGTCCTACGACCCGCCGACCGGCGCGGTGCGGGTGCTCTGACACCGGCGGAACAACTTGGTGGGGCCGCAGCCGCTCGGGGGCAGCGGCCCTACTGGTTCATCCCGGGCCGAAGGTGTCGAAGGTGCTGGGCGGGCCCAGCCGGTAGCGCGCCTCGTCGACCCGTTTCAGGGCTCCATTTCTCTCGACCCGTGTCAGGGCTCCATCTCCCGGGCCGGTAGAGCCCCTCCGCACACGGCTCCGCCCGGTGTCCGAATTGTCCGCACCCAAGAGCGCGTTGACCACGAGCCGGGCCGAGCTGTCGCGGGTGTGGCCGGTCTGCTCCTGGAACTGTTGGATGTGCTCTGTCTGTTCTCAGAGCCCTCACCCGACAGGAGAGATCGCCATGCCCCGTGTGTTCGTCCAAGGCAGGCCCGCCGACTCGTACCCGCCTCTGGCCCCCGAGGCCCGGCGCGGGCGGGTCCGCCGCATCACCGAGGCCGGCGAGGAGATCCTGCACAAGCCGTGCCGGGACGTGACCGAGTTCGGGCCCGATCTCGCCGCGCTGATCGACGACATGTTCCTGACGATGTACATCGCGGAAGGGGCCGGCCTCGCCGCCAACCAGGTCGACGTCGATCTGCGGCTGTTCGTCTACGACTGCCCGGACGACGACGGGGTCCGGCATGTCGGGCACATCGTCAACCCGGTCCTCGATCAGCTCGACCCGGCCGGGCGCAGGCTGCTCGACGACGGCGAGGGGTGTCTGTCGGTGCCGGGCGCCGTCATGGACGTGGCGCGTCCGGACCGGGCCGTGGTGCGCGGGTTGGACAGGGACGGCCAGCCGCTCGTGATCGAGGGCACCGGGTACTTCGCGCGATGCCTGGAACACGAGACCGACCATGTGAACGGACGCGTGTATCTGGACCGGCTGTCCAAGCGCGAGCGCAGGGAGGCGCTGCGGCAGACGGCGGACCGGCGGGACGAGGTGTTCGCCCGCCGGGCGGCCAACATCGAGGCGTGGAGCGGCAGTCAGGGCACCGTCAGCGCCTGAGGGAGCGGACCAGAGCCCACACCGACACCGTGATGAGAATGACGAAGAGCGGTAACGCGACGCCTGCGTCCATTCCTCCAACATGCCCCCGGCAGGGGGCCCGCGTCACGCCTTCGGCGCCACCTTGCTCAGCCCGTTGATGATCCGGTCCATCGCGTCGCCGCCCGTGGGGTCGGTGAGGTTGGCGAGCATCTTCAGGGTGAACTTCATGAGCAGCGGGTGGGTCAGGCCGCGCTGGGCCGCGATCTTCATGACCTTCGGGTTGCCGATGAGCTTCACGAAGGCGCGGCCCAGCGTGTAGTAGCCGCCGTAGGTGTCCTTGAGGACGCGCGGGTAGCGCTGGAGGGCCATCTCGCGGCCCGCGGGCGTGGAGCGGGCTTGGGCCTGCACGATGACGTCGGCGGCGATCTGGCCGGACTCCATGGCGTAGGCGATGCCCTCGCCGTTGAAGGGGTTCACCAGGCCGCCGGCGTCGCCGACCAGCAGCAGGCCCTTGGTGTAGTGGGGCTGGCGGTTGAAGGCCATCGGGAGCGCGGCACCGCGGATCGGGCCGGTCATGTTGTCGGGGGTGTAGCCCCAGTCCTGCGGCATGGAGGCGCACCAGGCCTTCAGCACCTCGCGCCAGTCGAGCTCCTTGAAGGAGTCGGAGGTGTTCAGGACGCCCAGGCCGACGTTCGACGTGCCGTCGCCCATGCCGAAGATCCAGCCGTAACCGGGCAGCAGCCGGTCCTCGGCGCCCCGCCGGTCCCACAGCTCCAGCCAGGACTCAAGGTAGTCGTCCTCGTGGCGCGGGGACTCGAAGTACGTCCGTACGGCCACGCCCATCGGGCGGTCCTCGCGGCGGTGCAGGCCCATCGCCAGGGAGAGCCGGGTGGAGTTGCCGTCGGCGGCGACCACCAGGGGCGCGTGGAAGGTGACTTCCCGCTTGTCCTCGCCCAGTTTCGCGTGGACGCCCGTGATACGGCCCGTGCGGTCGTCGGTGATCGGGGCACCGACGTTGCAGCGCTCGAACAGCCGCGCGCCCGCCTTCTGGGCCTGACGGGCGAGCTGCTCGTCGAAGTCGTCGCGCTTGCGGACGAGGCCGTAGTCGGGGAAGGAGGCGAGATCCGGCCAGTCCAGCTGGAGGCGCACACCGCCGCCGATGATCCGAAGGCCCTTGTTGCGCAGCCAGCCGGCCTCTTCGGAGACGTCGATCCCCATGGCGATGAGTTGTTTGGTGGCGCGCGGGGTGAGGCCGTCGCCGCAGACCTTCTCGCGCGGGAACTCGGTCTTCTCCAGCAGGAGTACGTCGAGTCCGGCCTTGGCGAGGTAGTACGCGGTCGTGGAGCCGGCCGGCCCCGCGCCGACGACGATGACATCGGCGGTGTTTTCGGAGAGGGGCTCAGCGGTCACGGCGGGATCTCCCCAAGTTCGCAATCTGCGTGCCGACCGGCACTGGACATGGGCAGTCTATTCAGCAGAATTGATCACCCGGCTGAAGGGCTGCCCCCAGTGAACCGAGCTCTGCCCGTAGTACGGCTGCGCGTCCCCACCGACGAGGACGCCGTCGCCTGGCACCGGATCTTCGACGACCCGGACGTCATGGAGTTCCACGGCGGGAAGTCCGCGGAGCTGTCCGTCTACGAGGAGCTCACCGCGCGCCAGCGCCGGCACGACGCCGAGCGCGGTTTCTGCCTGTGGACCATGGTCGACGAGAACGAGCAGGTCATCGGCTTCACCGGGGCCCAGCCGTGGCCGCAGGACTGGGGCCCGACCGGCGAGATCGAGATCGGCTGGCGGCTGGGGCGGGAGTACTGGGGCAAGGGGTACGCCACCGCGGCCGCGCAGATGACGCTGGAACGGCTCAGGGCGGCGGGCGTCACCAGCGTGGTCGCGATGGTCAGACCCGGCAACCAACGGTCGATCGCGGTCACCAGGCGGCTCGGAATGGAGCTCGCGGAGACTTTTCCGCACCCTCAACTCGCGGAGGGCGCGCTGTGCTTCCGGCTCCCCCTGCAGAGAAGTCACGCACAGTAGCGGACTGCTACAGAAAGAGACCCGGCACTTCCGGCGGGAACGAAGCCGGAGTTACCCTTCCTGTACCGCTGGGGGTGACATCTGTGCGCATAACACCCAAGACGCCCGAAGTGCGCGTACCGCGTCTGGTCGGTCTGATGGCCATGGACGCGCGCGAGACGGCCCAGGCGCAGGGCCTGTTGATCAGCGCGCCGGATCGGAAGGACTTCCACCTGGCCGTCGTCGACTACGTCGTGCGTCAGTACCCGCAGGCCGGCGCGGAGGTGCCGCGGGACTCGGTGGTCTACGTGTTTTTCGACCTCGGTCCGGGTGAGGGCGGCGGAGGCATCCGCGAGCCCCGTATCCCGAGGCCCCCGAGCGGCGGCCTCCAGCGCGAACTGGACGAGCCGGGCGACCCGTACGCCGTCCGCTGTACGACGGGCTTCGGCTGAGCCCCCGGTTCGGTCTCAGCTCTCCTTGACGCCCCGGTGCAGCGCCACGATCCCACCGGTGAGGTCCCGCCACGCCACCTTCGACCAGCCGGCCTTCTGGAGGCGCTCCGCGAGGGCCGGCTGGTCGGGCCAGGCGCGGATGGACTCGGCGAGGTAGACATACGCGTCGGGGTTGGAGGAGACCGCCCGGGCGACCGGCGGCAGGGCGCGCATCAGGTACTCGGTGTAGACCGTGCGGAAGGGCGCCCACGTCGGGTGCGAGAACTCGCAGATCACGACCCGGCCGCCGGGTCTGGTCACCCGGTACATCTCGCGCAGCGCGCTGTCGGTGTCCTGGACGTTGCGCAGCCCGAAGGAGATCGTGACCGCGTCGAAGACACCGTCCCGGAACGGCAGCTTCGTCGCGTCGCCCGCGGTGAACGGCAGCCAGGGGTGGTTCCGCTTGCCGACCCGGAGCATGCCCAGCGAGAAGTCGCAGGGGACGACGTAGGCCCCGGTACGGGCGAACGGCAGCGAGGACGTGGCCGTACCGGCGGCCAGGTCCAGGATCTTCTGGGCGGGGCGGGCGTCGACGGCCCTGGCGACCTCCTTGCGCCACACCCGGTCCTGGCCGAGCGACAGCACGTCGTTGGTCAGGTCGTACCGTTCCGCCACGTCGTCGAACATCGAGGCGACTTCGTGCGGCTGCTTGTTCAGGGAAGCGCGGGTCACATCCCCATTCTTGCAGGCCGCCCTCCCGGGAGAAGCTGCGGCTTCTTCTTCCCGGCCACGTCCTCCACCCACCCGCACACCAGCACGAACACCGCGATCAGCACCCACCCGATGCCGAACATGAACCACTGGCTCTCCAGCGGCAGCCACTTCTCGAACGCGGGCACGTTCCAGAACTGGTCGATCAGCGGGACGGCGAGGATCAGCGCGATCTCGTGCCACAGATAGATCGTCACCGCGCGGGAGTTGAAGATCGTGACGATCCGGTCGGTCCGCCGGAAGCGGGTCAGCCAGGCGAAGTCGATCCCGAAGTACGACTTGGCCCACATCAGCAGCATCACGTACCCGGCGGACCAGAAGGCCTGCGCGAGGGGGATGTCGTCGAGGTCGTACGACCCGGACTCGGCCTGGTGCGTGAAGGCGTACCAGCCGCCGAACCCGATCGCGGCGAGCGAGAGCACGACGACGACCAGCGGCTTCAGCCGCTCCAGGACCTTGTCCCGGTGGGCGAAGCCGAGCATCCAGCAGAACAGGAAGGTCGCCAGGTCCGTCAGCGCGCTGCCGAGGCGGTTGTCCGGCGGCTCCCAGAGGAAGTGGAAGACCACGATCGGGGCCAGGGACAGCAGCAGGACCGGCACCGGGGCGAGCCGGAACACCTTCAGCAGGACCGGGGAGAGCAGGACGAACCAGAGGTAGGTCCTCAGGTACCAGAGGATCTCCCAGGCCTGGACCGCCCACTGATTGCCCGGCGGGTCACCGAGCGGCACGACCCAGAAGACGATCTGCCAGCCCGGCATCCAGTCGTGGATCAGCATCGCGAGGACCACGAAGAGGCCCCAGAACCAGAACGGCGGCAGCAGCCTGCGCATCCGGCTCTTGACGACCTTGAACGCCGGGCGCTCCAGGGACTTCGCCATCAGCGTGCCGGCCAGGCCGAACATGATCCCCATGGAGGGGAAGACCATGCCGGCCCAGGCCCACCCGAAGGTGTGATAGGCGACGACCCGGATCAGGGCGACGGCCCTGAGGGTGTCGAAGTAGCGGTCGCGGCCCGGGGGCCGAGACGGAGGCTTCTCCTCCTCCGCCTCGGCGTCAGCGGGGGCTTCGAGAACCGGTGGCTCCGGCTCCGGCTCCACCACCGGCATCGGGGACGTCGCGTCCGGCACGCTCTGTCCGTCGTACCCGTGGTCGACGTACTCCTGCGAGTACGGCTGCGGGTACGACTGCTGCGGGTACGCCTGCGGTGGATACGGCTGTTGCTGATACGGCTGCTGTACAGAGCCCGAGTACCCGTACTCCTGGCCGTACCCCTGTCCCTGTTGCGGGTACCCCTGCTGCTGTTCCCAGCTCATCAGCCGACCCCCGCCGGCGTGCCGACCTCACCGGTCCGCTTGAGCTTCTGCCAGCGCAGTCGGCCGCCGGTCAGGGCGGTGATGCAGGAGTGGATGAGGACGAGGTACATCATCTGGCGGTAGGCCAGCTGCTGGAGCGGCATCATCAGCAGATACCGGTACTTCTCCTTGTCCAGCTTGAAGGCGTACGCCGCGCACACGAGCTGGACGCAGAGGACCGCGAGCCACGCGTACAGCGCCGCCTGGAAGTCGACGAAGATCATCGAGTAGGCGGTGAACACGTCGATCAGCGGGGCGAAGACCGGCGTGATGATCTGGAAGATCACCACGAGCGGCATGCCGACCCGGCCGAAGCGGCCCGAGGGACCCTTGTCGGTGAGGGACTTGCGGTGCTTCCACAGTGCCTGCATGGTGCCGTACGACCACCGGTAGCGCTGCGACCACAGCTGCTTCAGGGAGGCCGGCGCCTCGGTCCACGCGCGCGCGTGCTCCTGGTAGACGACCCGCCAGCCCTCGCGGTGCATCGCGATGGTGATGTCGGTGTCCTCGGCGAGGGTGTCCTCGCTCATGCCGCCGACCTGGAGGACCGCCTCACGGCGGAACGCGCCGATCGCGCCCGGGATGGTGGGCATGCAGCGCAGCAGGTCGTACATCCGGCGGTCGAGGTTGAAGCCCATCACGTACTCGATGTGCTGCCAGGCGCCGATGACCGTGTTGCGGTTGCCGACCTTGGCGTTGCCGGCGACCGCGCCGACCTCGGGATCGGCGAAGGGCTGCACCAGCTGCCGTACGGTGTCCGGCTCGAAGACGGTGTCGCCGTCCATCATCACGACGATGTCGTAACTGGCGCTGCGGACACCGTTGTTGAGGGCGGCCGGCTTGCCCGCGTTCTCCTGGCGGATGACCCGGACGTTCGTCATGCCCAGAGCCCGGGCCGCCTCGCGCGAGATCTCGGAGGTGCCGTCCGACGAGCCGTCGTCGACCACGATGATCTCGATCGGATGGGTGCTCTTCGACAACGACTCCAGGGTGTTGGCGATGCACTCCTTCTCGTTGTACGCCGGGACGATCACGGTCACCGGCCGGGTGACCGTCGGCCCCCAGCTGAAGCGGCGTTTGTTGCGCTGCCTGTAGTGCCGGCGGGCGAGGATCAGCATCATCCCGAACCGGCCCATGACAGCCACGCCCACGATCGCCAGTCCGACCGACAGCGTGGGCACCGTGTACTCGGCGACGGCGACGGCCACGACGAGCGCCTTGCCCTCGTAGAGGGTCGCGCCGGTGGCCTCGCGGTGCGCGGCCTGCAGACGGGCGGCGGCGTTCTGGTCGCCCGTCACCCCACCGGGCTGCTGCCCGTTCGAACCGGCCGGAGCGTTCGCCTGCTGGCCCTGCGGACCGTTGTTCGCGTTCTGCGCGTCCAGGACACCGCTGATGGTGGTGAAGGTGTAGCCCTTCGCCTTCATCTTCTCGATGTACGTGGGCAGCGCCTTGATCGTCTGCTCGCGGTCGCCACCGGCGTCGTGCATCAGCACCGAGGCACCCGAGGTCCCGGACGGCGTGGCCCACTTGACGATCTTCGAGACGCCCGGCTTCTTCCAGTCGTCGCTGTCGGTGTCGACGAAGACGCTGGTGTAGCCCTCCTCGCCGAGCTTCTTGTAGACGGGCCAGCTGTAGTTGTCGATCGCGTCCGTCTCCGAGGAGTACGGCGCCCGGAACAGCGTGGTGGTGATGCCGGCCGCGCCCGCGAGGGCGAGCTGCGTCTGGGTCATCTCGCGCCGGATGCGAGCGTCGCTCTGGTAGGAGAGGTCGACGTGGGTGAAGGTGTGGATGCCCACCTCATTGCCCTCGTCGACCATGTCCTTCACGATCCCCGGATAGCGCGAGACCATCGAGCCGACCACGAAGAAGGTGGCCGGGACGTCGTACTTCTCCAGGATGTCCAGGACCTGGGGGGTGTACGTCGGGTTCGGGCCGTCGTCGAAGGTGAGCGCGATCGTCTTGGACGGCACGGAGGTCGTGGTGGCCTGGCCACCCCGGAAGCTGATGATCGGTCCACCGTTGAGGATCTTGTCGGGGACCTTGCTGGAGCTGGCGCCGTCGCGCACCCGCTCGTCGCCGCCGACCTCGGCGCGCAGATAGCCGTCGAGCAGCATCACGCTGGTCAGACCGAGCAGGAGCAGCAGGGCGAGGATGACCCTCGGTTTCTGCAGCGCCGCGGCCTTGCCCGCCGCCCGCTCCATGCGGGTGGGGGCACGCCGGCGGCCACGGGAGGGCGTCGTCGTGGTCATATGGTGGGCCGTTCCGGTCAGTTGGAGGCCGCGGAGGCGGTCGCGGTCGGGGCGGCGCTCGGCGGAGCGCCCGTGGCGGTGCCGGTGGGCGGAGTACCGGTCGGCCTCGACGGCGGGGTGCCGATGCCTCCCTGCGGCTGGGTGCCGCCGGGGCCGGAGTTCGAGGTACCACCAGGACCGCCGCCCGCGAAGGGCAGCAGCGTCGTGCTGGAGACACCGATGCCCATGAAGGCCAGGCCCAGCACGACGGCGTACCCGAGGGACAGGACACCGAGGAGAAGGCCGATCCGGCGCAGCATCTTGGAGCGGCGCCCGGAGTTGTCAACGAACACGGGACCCTCTGCGGACCCGTTGCCGCGTTTGCGGCGGCGACCGCGCACGTCGGCGCGGTTTTCGATGGCAGGCTCGGAATGCATTCCCCAGACATTAGGCAGTCTTTATGTGTCCAAATTTGACGTTCTTGTGAGGCGCATATGAGAAACCTCTTATCCTGTCTGTTTCCTGAGAGGTTCCAAGAAAGCCTGCGCAGCCCCCCGGGAGGTGAAGGGGGTTGATTGTCCGCGTTGCGTGACCGATTCGCTCTTTACCACCCTCCTTGTCTGTGAGTCCGCTGTTCAAAGACTGTCCTCATGAAGCTCAGGACCGTGTGAGACATTCACTCTCCGAAAACCGATCCTGTTTCGATCTGAGACAGAAATCACGAGAGCGGGTGCATGCGAATGCGGAGTTTCCTGAAGCCGATGGCCGGGCTCACTTGTCTGTTTGCCCTGGCCACGGCCGGGTGCTCCTCGGAATCGGACGGCAGCTCGGACGCGGAGCCTCCGAAACAGAGCAGTACGTCACCGTCCGCGTCGGCCACCGAGTCGACGTCGTCGGTCACCGCGTACGCGCCCTACGTCAGCGCGACCGAGGCGTCCGACAACGACTCCGCCGGCTCGCCCTCGGTGTACAACCTCGCGTTCGTGATCGCCGACGGCAGTGCCTGCACGCCGTCGTGGAACGGCACGTCGGCCATCGGCGACTCCACGGTCAACTCCCGGATCAGTGCGCTGAAGGAGGACGGGGCCGAGGTGCGGGTGTCCTTCGGCGGGGCGTCCGGGAAGGAGCTGGCCGAGACGTGTACCACCGCGGCGAAACTGGCGGCGGCGTACGGGGCGGCTCTGGACGCGGCCGGTTCCTCTCTTGCCGACTTCGACATCGAGGGGGACACGCTCACCGACTCGGACTCGGTGGAACTGCGGTCCGAGGCGATCGCGTTGCTGCAGAAGGAGCGGAGCGACCTCGCGGTCTCCTTCACTCTGCCCGTGATGCCGTCCGGGATCGACGACGACAGCGTGGCGCTGCTGGAGTCCGCGAACAACAACTCGGTTCAGGTGTCGACCGTGAACATCATGACGATGAACTACGGGGAGTCGTACGACGGGGACATGGGGGATTACGCGATCACTTCGGCGAAGGCGGCGCAGGCGCAGTTGAAGGAGGTCTTCGGTACGTCCGACTCCACTGCGTGGCGGGCCATGGCGCTCACTTCGATGATCGGCACGAATGATGTGGACGGGGAGACGTTCACGTTGTCCGACGCGGCTCAGGTGCGGGAGTTCGCTGAGTCGAATGAGGTGGCGTGGGTGTCGATGTGGTCGACGTTCCGGGATCAGCAGTGTGAGTCGGGGAACTCGGATGAGGATGACGCGTTGACCAACTGCAGTGGGGTTTCTCAGGATGCCGGGGCGTTTGGGGAGGCGTTGGCCGGTTGATTTTCCGGGCGCGGCTCGGTGGGGGCTGGTCGCGCCCACGCGGCGGAGCCGCATAGTGATACAGCCCCGCGCCCCTGAAGGACGTCACCTGCGGCGGTGTAGCAAGCGGCCCTTGATCACCGTGGCCACGCAGGTTGTCAGGTCGGGCGTGTCGAAGGCGGCGAAAGTCGCGTCCGCGCCGGGGAGCAGCGGGATCAGGGGCCCCTCGGTGAACCTGTGCTCGATCGTCAGGCCCGACCTGTGTACGGCGTCGATCACCGCGGGGCGTCGCAAGGGGCCCACCACCGCCACCGTCCCCTGCGTCAGCATCCGCTGTACGCCCCGCCTCGCGCTCGCACCCCACCGCGCGTCCGTCATGTCCAGGGACTCGAGCGCCTCGCCCGTGAGGGGTTCGTCGCCCAAGTCCTCGCGGGGGTCCGGGTGGTAGGACTGCTCCAGTAGCTCCCGGCCGTACGGGTTCACCAGGCCCGGGGTGAGAACTCCCGGCCAGCGGCGCACCCTTGCCGACGGATACGCGGCTGCCAGATCGTCGTACACCTCTACGGCCGTGATCTGCCGCCCCTCGACCAGGACTGCTCCGCCGGGCAGGGACGGCCGCCCGTCCCCGAAGACCACCAGGTCGGCCGTGTGAATCGTCAGCAAGGCGGGCCTAGTTGGACGCGAGGATCTTCAGCTCGGGATGGGCCGTGCCGCCCTCGATCGCCGTGGAGGAGATGTGGGACATCACGCGCGCGTCGACGGGGTCGTTCGCCGGGTCGTCGTGGACGACGAGGTGCTCGTACGTGGTGGCGCGCTGGGCCGGCACCCGCCCCGCCGAGCGGATCATGTCGATCATTTCCTGGAGGTTGGAGCGGTGCTTGGCACCGGCCGCCGAGACGACGTTCTCCTCCAGCATGACCGAGCCGAGGTCGTCCGCGCCGTAGTGCAGCGTCAATTGGCCCGCGTCCTGGCCGGTGGTCAGCCAGGAGCCCTGGATGTGGGCGATGTTGTCCATGAAGAGCCGGGAGATCGCGATCATCCGCAGATACTCGAAGATCGTGGCCTGGGTGCGGCCCTTCAGGTGGTTGTTCATCGGCTGGTAGAGGTACGGGATGAACGCGCGGAAGCCGCCCGTGCGGTCCTGTACGTCACGGATCATCCGCAGGTGTTCGATGCGCTCGGCGTTGGTCTCACCGGTGCCCATGAGCATGGTGGAGGTGGACTCCACGCCCAGGTTGTGCGCGGTCTCCATGATCTCCAGCCAGCGCTCGCCGGACTCCTTGAGCGGCGCGATGGCCTTGCGGGGGCGCTCGGGGAGCAACTCGGCACCGGCGCCCGCGAAGGAGTCGAGACCGGCCGCGTGGATGCGCTGGATCGCCTCCTGGACGCTCACCTTGGAGATCCGGGCCATGTGCTCGACCTCGGACGCGCCCAGCGAGTGGATCACCAGCTGGGGGAAGTCCTTCTTGATGGCGGCGAAGTGCTTCTCGTAGTACTCGACGCCGTAGTCCGGGTGGTGTCCGCCCTGGAACATGATCTGTGTGCCGCCGAGCTCGATGGTCTCCGCGCACCGGCGCAGGATGTCGTCGAGGTCGCGGGTCCAGCCCTTGTCCTTGGCCGTGGGCGGGGCGTAGAAGGCGCAGAACTTGCACGCGGTGACGCACACGTTCGTGTAGTTGATGTTCCGCTCGATGATGTACGTCGCGATGTGCTCCGTACCCGCGTACCGGCGGCGGCGCACGGCGTCCGCGGCGGAGCCCAGCGCGTGCAGCGGGGCGTCCCGGTAGAGGTCGAGCGCCTCCTCCGGAGTGATGCGCCCACCCTCGGCGGCACGGTCGAGGACGGACTGAAGGTCGGCCTTCTCGGTCACCGGGGCGTGCCTTTCGTCAAGGGTTCGGACGGTCTCGGCCAGCCTACGCCAGCCCTCCGACAAGCCCGACCTCAGGCCGCGTACGCGCCCATCAGCAGCCCCGCGTACGCCCCCGCGATCAGGAACGGCCCGAACGGGATCGCCGTCCTGCGCCCCGCCTTCCCTGTGAGGACGAGGACACCGCCCCAGAGCGCGCCGAACAGGAAGCCCGCGAAGGTGCCGAGCAGCACGGTGTCCCAGCCGTACCACCCGAGGACCGCCCCTGCCGCGAGCGCCAGCTTCACATCGCCGAAGCCCATGCCGCCGGGGTTGATCCGCCACAGCACGTAGTAGCCGCCGCCGAGCGCGAGAGTGCCCCACAGTGCCGTCTGCCAGTTCCCCGTGTGCTCGGGGACCGCCGCGACCGCCCCGAGCAGTCCGAGCGCGGCGGCAGCGAGGGGCAGCGTCAGCACGTCCGGCAACCGTCGCACCCGCAGATCGACGAGGGCGAGCAGTACCCCTAAGGGCGTGAGCAACAGCCAGACGGCGAGTTCGGGCCGCGCGTCCGTGACGAGGGCGAGCACCGCGCACAGGAGCGCGGTGGCGAGGGAGACGGGGAGCGTACGAGGGCCGTACACCGACGCCTGCCCGGCGCTTGACGCCGACGGCTCACCGGCGGCTGGCGACGGCGGCTCGTCGGCGTTCGACGTCAGCGGCTCATCGGCGCTTGACGCGGGCGGCTGCCCCCCGGCCGACCTCGACGCACACCCGTCGGCCGACGCCGACGGCCGCTCGGCACTTGACGCCGACGGCTCATCGACGCTCGACGGGGACGCCTGCCCAGCGGTTGAGGACGACGCCTGCCCAACGGCCGACCCCGACGCGTCCCCCGCGCCTGACGCGAACGGCCGCTCGGCGCTTGACGCCGTCGACTCATCGGCGCCCGACGACAGAGCCTGTCCCTCCGTCGGCACCGGCGGCTGCCCGACAGCCTCGACCACGGCCGCCCCGCCCCCCTCCGCCGCACACCGCGCGCACCGCCCCCGCCCGAGCCATCCGCGGAGGGGATGCCCCCCGGGGCAGACTGCGCGCCAGTCCTCCTCCGGCGGGACGGAGAAGCGGTACGCCGCCCGCGGCAGGAGCGCCCCCGCGCCCGCGCCCCACAGCGCGGCCACGACGACGTGCAGAGCGGTCACGAGGGTGCGGTACGGCGTCGGGATCGCGGCATGCCGAGAGCGTACCCAGCCCGCGGCCCCGCACCGGGCTCCCGCCTCCGGGCCGCCCACCGACCCAAACACCGCAGCCGACCACCCGACCCGGCCACCACCCGTACGACGACCGCAGGCGGCGACAGCATCGAGTCCCAACGCGGAGTCACCGACCAGGCGAGTGACCACGACCCGCAGATCGTGCGGATCGACGTCAGCAGGTGCCGCGGGCACTGACCCGTCGGCACGGGCCCGCGCTACTCCACCTTGGACATCCGCGCTTCCGGGTACCCCTCCGCCGCACTCTCCGACGTGTACTTCAGGTCATCGCCGACCGGGGTGAGTCGGACGGTGTGGGCGGTGGGGTTGCAGCCCGCGTGGTTGTCCTCGGCACCGACCGCCGTCGTGACGAGCTCGGTGTCCGTGACCTTCTTCAGCCTGTTCTTGCGAGGAACCCCCGGGCTTCAGCCCTGGGAGGAATCGCATCCTTGTGGTTGCGGCGCGGAGCGCCGCGTATCGCTCCTGGGTTCACGGTCGCGGAGCGGCCGGGTGTCGTCTCCGGCGGAGCCGGGGGATCGTGCGCGGTGACGGATTCACCCGGTCGGGTGATCAAGGGCGAACGCGCGGCGGGTGATCGTACGGGTGTGTACGTTGGGTGATCGTGAAGCTGACCGTGCAGGTGAGACTGCTGCCGACGCCCGAGCAGGCGGCGGCACTTGAGGCGACCCTGCGCGCCTGCAACGAGGCAGCCACCTGGGCCAGCGGCGTGGCGTTCGAGAAGGACGTGAAGCGGAACTTCGCACTGCGCGAGCACACCTACGGCGAGATCAAGGCACGGTGGGGGCTGGGGGCGCAGGCCGCCCAGCATGTGATCAAGAAGACCTGTGACGCGTACGCCACACTCAAGGCGAACCTGACGGCGGGGAATCTGGGCAGGCCCGGTTCCAAGCGCTACCGCCGGGCCACCGAGAAGCCGCTTGTCTTCCGTCCGCAGGGCGCGCAGCCCTACGACGACCGGATGCTGTCCTGGCAGACGGCAGAGCGCCAGATCTCGATCTGGACCGTGGCCGCGCGTATCAAGGACGTGGCCTTCACCGCATCCCCGGAGCAGCTGGCCACGCTGGCCCTGTACCGCAAGGGCGAGTCGGATCTGCTGGTGCGGGACGGCATGTGGTTCCTCAACGCGACCTGCGAGGTTCCCGAGGCCGAGCCGAACACCGACCCGCATGACTTTCTCGGCGTCGACCTGGGCATCGTCAGTATCGCCACCACCTCGGACGGCGAGATCATGGCCGGGCGTGAGCTCAACCGCATCCGCACCCGGGAGCGGAAACTCCGCAGCAAGCTGCAGAAGAAGAACACCCCGTCCGCCAAACGTCGGCTGAAGAAGCGGCGGCGCAAGGAGGCGCGGCGGGCGAAGGACATCAACCACAAGATCGCGAAACATGTGGTGGCCGAGGCAGAACGCACCGGTCGCGGGATCGCCCTGGAAGACCTGACGGGCATCCGCGAGCGGGTACGGCTCCGCAAGCCCCAACGGGCCACCCACTCCAGCTGGTCCTTTCACCAGCTGGGGCAGTTCATCGCGTACAAGGCCCGCCGGGCGGGAGTGCCGGTGGTGCACGTCGATCCGGCGTACACCTCCCGTACCTGCGCCGAGTGCGGGCACATCGACCAGGCGAACCGGGTCTCGCAGGCCTGGTTCGCGTGCCGGTCCTGCGGATTCGTTGATCACGCGGACCGGAACGCCTCCCGCAACATCCGCGCCCGTGCGTGGGAGTTGTGGCGATGCGGGGCCCTGCCAACGGCCCCCGCCCCACCACCGGAGCACACACGCCGGGGTGGGGCCGGACGCGAACGCAGTACCACCGCCAGTGGTGCCCGTTGCGCAAGCCCGGCGCTTTAGCGCCGGGTAGTTGCCCGTGAGGATGTCCGTGCAGACCGCGCCGATCGCGTCGGTCTGCCGGAGCCAGCCCAACTCCTCGCCGACGCCGACCTGTTCGACGGTGATCCGGAAGGTCCCTATCGGCACACTCCCGTTGAGACCGCTGCCCTGACCCTCCCAGGTGCCGAGGTAGCGGGCGGGGACACCGCGGGCCCGCTCGCCGCCGCGCTGGACGACGGGGAGGCGGAGGTGGCGGACGCCGAGGGCGCGGAGGAGGCCGGTGCCGAGGAGTAGGCATCGGTGCCGGACCCGGCGTCGGAGCTCGCCGTGTCGTCCCCGCCCCGCCCCGGCAGCAGGTCGAACACGAACACCGACCCCACGGTCACCGCAGCCAGCGCACCCGCGACCGCGAGGGCCACGGTGCAACTCAGCCGACGGCCACGGCCGTTGTCGCGGGGCATGGACGTGGCGGCCAGGGAGACGGAGAGCTTTCCGGGACCGGGGCGCCGGTCGGAGGGCACGACCGTCTCCTGCGGTGCCGCGTCCCGGGGTTCGGGAACCAGGGGCACGCCCGTGGTGACCGGCGGCGTGACCGGGAACGCCGGAGCCCCGGCAGCGGCGGCCGGAGGCGCACCCGCGGACACAGCCGGCATCACCGGCGGCGGCCCGAACGCCCCGACCGAGCCCACGGAACCCGAGGACCCCACCGAACCCGGCCACCCCGACGCCCCCTCACCCACCGAATGACTGCTGAACCCCACCGGCCCCGACGGCTGCTCCCCCACCGCCTCCAGATTCAGATGCAGGTTACGGCCGAAGCAGTTCCACCTTCACGTCCCCCGGGAAACCCGTCGTGGGCCCGACCCGGCGCGCGAACTCCGCGACGGCGGCCAACTGCGGTGCCCCGAAGCGGAAGTCGAGCGTGGTGAAGTACTTCTCCAGGACCTGCTCGTCGAAGGCCTCCCAGCGGGCCGCCTGCTCGGCGACCTTGCCGACCTCGTCGAGGGAGAGGTTGCGGGAGGAGAGGAAGGCCTCGTGGACGCGCCGGGTGATCACCGGCTCGCGCTCCAGGTAGTCCCGCCGGGCCGCCCACACCGCGAAGACGAACGGCAGTCCGGTCCACTCCTTCCAGAGCGAGCCGAGGTCGTGCACTTCGAGGCCGAAGCGCGGGGCGTCGAGCAGGTTCGCCCGCAGGGCCGCGTCCCCGATGAGCACGGCCGCCTCCGCCTCCTGCATCATCAGGCTGAGGTCGGGCGGGCAGGTGTAGTAGTCGGGCCGGACGCCGTAGCGGTCGGCGAGGAGGAGCTGGGCGAGGCGTACGGAGGTGCGCGAGGTCGACCCGAGGGCCACTCTCGCTCCGTCCAGCTCGTCCAGCGGGGCCTGCGAGACGATGACGCAGGACATGACCGGGCCGTCGCAGCCGACGGCGATGTCGGGGAAGGCGACCAGGTCGTCCGCGTTCTTGAGGAACTCGACCAGGGTGATGGGCCCGATGTCGAGGTCTCCCTGCACCAGCCTCTCGCTGAGCTTCTCCGGGGTGTCCTTCGTGAGCTCGAAGTCGAGGAGCGTGCCCGTCCTCGCGAGCCCCCAGTACAGGGGCAGGCAGTTCAGGAACTGGATGTGGCCGACGCGCGGCCGGGTGCGAGAATTGTCCACATCGCGACACTAGACCCTTTGGGGTACGCTTCGGACTTCGGCCCCAGAGTCAACCCCTTCGCGATCTTCAAACATTCGGGTGACGTGATCTTGGCCTCTATTGCTTTCGGCTGCCTGCGTGCTAGGCTCGCCGCAAGTTGCAGTTTGGTTTCCCTTGCAGTACAGAGCCTGCGGAGCATGTAACCGCGGGCTCTAGTCGTTTTCAGACATATGCAGTTGTGCGGCACTGTTTTCACACTTGCAGGTTCTGGAGCAGGGCAACCCTTTTGGGCCCAAGGAGGGCTTATGGCTACCGGAACCGTGAAGTGGTTCAACGCCGAAAAGGGCTTTGGCTTCATCGCCCAGGAGGGCGGCGGCCCCGACGTCTTCGTCCACTACTCCGCGATCAATGCGAGCGGCTTCCGTTCGCTGGAGGAGAACCAGCAGGTCTCCTTCGACGTGACCCAGGGCCCGAAGGGCCCGCAGGCGGAGAACGTCACCCCCGTCTGAGCGATCCAGACTCCGAGGTGATCCTGCCTCTGATCCGGACCTGAAAGCAGTACCCAAGGAGCCCCGCGCCGCACGGCAGCGGGGCTCCTGCCTTTACCCGTACCGCCCTTACATGTGCTGCATGACCAGCACGAAGGTGGTGCCGGGGCCGAGCGCCTCGTACGAATGGGCCACATCACCGCGATATGTCATGTAGTCGCCGGGGTCCAGCTCGACCTCCTCCCCGACCGGTCCGGCCTTCACCCTCCCCGTGCTCACGATCAGGTGCTCCACGGTCCCCGGAATGTGCGGCTCCGATTCCCGTACGGCCCCCGGTTCGGCCCGCAGGTGGTAGATGTCCCGGCGCGCCCCGGGCGGGCTCGCGGACAGCAGCGTGGCCGCGTACTCGGCCTTCTCGGAGGCCACGGTCGGCCCCTGTCCCGCCCTGACCACCTGCACGGACGAGACCGGCGGCTCCACCAGCGCGCTGAACGGCACCCCGAGCGCCACCCCCAGCGCCCACAGCGTCTCCACGCTCGGGTTCCCGCTCGCCGCCTCCAGCTGGGAGAGCGTGGACTTGGCGATTCCGGCGCGCTTGGCCAGTTCGGAGAGGGAGAGTCCGGCACGGGTGCGCTCGCGCTTGAGGGAGGCGGCGATCCACTCCAGGGGGAGCCTGGGCGAGCTGTCGGCCATGTCGTTCGCTCCATCGGTACGATCGTTCGCCTTGACGAACATGGTCACTACCGTCCAGTGTAGTGAACATGCGTACGGCAGAGCGAACAGCCTTGGTCCGTGACAGTGCGCTCGTCTGGCTCGCGAGCGGAATCGTGGGCGTCTCCTTCGGCGCGATCGCCGTCACGGGCGGCCTTCCGGTGTGGGTGCCGGTGGTGATGTCCCTGGTGGTGTACGCGGGCTCGGCCCAGTTCAGCGCGGTGGGTGTGCTGCTGGCCGGGGGCGGTCCGGTCGCCGCGGCCGCCACGGGGCTCCTCCTGAACACCCGTACGGCGGCCTTCAGCCTCGCCGTCGCCGACCTCTTCGGCCCGGGCCGCCTCACCCGTCTCCTCGGTGCCCACCTGGTCACCGACGAGACGGTGGCCTTCGCCCTCGCGCAGCCGGACCCGGCCCGGCGCCGGGCGGCCTTCTGGGTCTCCGGACTCGGCCTGTTCGCCGTATGGAACGTGACCATCCTGCTGGGCGCGCTGGCCGGCAGTGCCCTGGGCGACACCGGCGCCTACGGCCTGGACGCCGCCTTCCCCGCCGTCCTCGTCGCCCTGGTCCTGCCGACCCTGCGCAAGGATTCCGCCGTACGACGTTCCGCGCTGCTCGGCACCGGCCTGGCCCTGGCGGTGACACCGACGGTCCCGGCGGGGGTGCCGGTGCTGGTGGCACTGGCGGGGCTGGTCGTCCACGGCGGCAGGAGGCCGGTATGAGCGCCACGGTGGCAATGATCCTGGCGCTGGCGGTCGGGACGTACGCCTTCCGGCTGGTCGGGCCGGTGCTGCACGGTCGGGTGGAACTGCCGCCGCGCGTGCAGGAGTTGCTGTCCGCCGCAGCCGTGGTGCTGCTGGTGGCGCTGCTGGCCACGGGTGCGCTGACGGAGGGCGGCGGCTTCGCGGGCTGGGCGCGGCCGACCGGAGTGCTGGTGGGGGGTGTGCTGGCGTGGCGGCGGGCGCCGTTCGTGGTGGTGGTGCTGGGGGCGGCGGGGACGACGGCGGTTCTGCGGGCGGCCGGAGTCGCTTGAGTGTCAGTGGGGGCGGCTAGGGTCCCCCGCCATGACCGACATCGACTTCGTGACCACCACTCGAACCTTCTACGACACCGTCGCCGAGGACTACGCCGCCCAGTTCCGCGACGGACTCGCCGGCTCTCCCCTGGACCGGGCGGTGATCAGCGGTTTCGCCGAACTCGTGGGCAGGGACGGCACGGTGGCCGATCTGGGGTGCGGGCCCGGGCGGGTCACGGGGTACCTCGCCTCCCTCGGGCTGTCCGTCTTCGGGCTCGATCTCTCGGAGTCGATGCTCACGATCGCGCGGCGGGAGAACCCGGGGCTGCGGTTCGAGCGGGGCTCGATGCTGGAACTGGATCTTCCGGACGGGTCGCTCGCGGGTGCCCTGTCCTGGTACTCCTCCATCCACACGCCTGTGGATGAACTCCCCCGCCTCTTCGCGGAGTTCCACCGGGTCCTGGCACCGGGTGGCCACCTCCTCGTCGGCTTCCAGGCCGGCGACGAGGACCGGCATCACGACGGGCCCTGGGGGCACCCCGTGGCGCTGACCTTCCTGAGGCGGCAGCCGGAGCAGATCGTCGAGTTGCTCCGCGCGGCCGGGTTCGCGCTCGTCTCACGGACGGTACGCGAACCGGACCGCGGGGAGGTGTCGCAGCAGGCGGCCCTGATCGTCCGGCGGGACTAGAGCACCCCGGCGATGTCCCGCGCCGCGACATACCCGAACGTCATCGCCGGACCGATCGTCGAGCCCGCGCCCGCGTAGCTGTGGCCCATGACCGCCGCGCTGGCGTTTCCGGCGGCGTACAGCCCCGGGATCACCGAGCCGTCTGGGCGCAGCACGCGGGCGCGGGCGTCGGTGCGCAGGCCGCCCTTGGTGCCGAGGTCGCCGGGGACGAGCCGGAAGGCGTAGTACGGGGGCAGCCAGAGGGGCGCGAGGCAGGAGTTGGGGAGGATGGCGGGGTCCGTGTAGTAGTGGTCGTAGGCACTGTCACCGCGACCGAAGTCCGTGTCGTCGCCTTTCAGGGCAAGGGAGTTGAAGCGGTCCACGGTGGCACGGAGCGCGGCGGCCGGGACGCCGATGGACCCGGCGAGGGCGTCGAACGACCAGGCCTTGTGGGCGGCGCCTGAGCCGTACCAGTCGTCGGGGAGGACGAAGGTCGGCGCGATGTCCTTGAAGAGGTACCGGTTGCGGTAGTTCTGGTCGACGATCAGCCAGGACGGGATGTCGGGGTCGGTCGGGTTCCGCTCGTACATGGTGTGGACGACGTCGCTGTAGGGCGCGGCCTCGTTGACGAACCGCCGCCCCGCCGCGTTGACGATGAGCCCGCCGGGGAGGGTGCGTTCGGCGAGGCAGAAGTACGGCTCGTCGGGCAGCGGGATCGCCGGTCCCCACCAGGCGTCCTCCATCAGCGCGACATCGGCGCCGAGGCGCTGCCCGGCCCGGATGCCGTCCCCGGTGTTCTCCTTCGCGCCGACGGTCCACTCCGTGCCGATGGGCTGCTGCTGGTACTGCGCCCGCATGGCCGCGTTGTGCTCGAAGCCGCCGGAGCCGACGATCACGCCTCGGCGTGCGCGGTAGAGCCCGCCGGGGGTGACGGCTCCGGCGACGGTGCCGTTCTCGACATGGAGGTCGGTGAGGGGGGTGTTGAGCCGGACGGGCACGTTCGCGTCCAGGAGCCCCTTCCTCAGCCCGGCCGCGAGCGACTGCCCCATGGTGAGCGGAGTCTGCCCGAGTACGGCCGCCCTTGTGCCCCGCGCCAGGCACTCGGCGGCGACGGCGGCGCCCTTGGCGCTGACGGCGGACAGGGCGAGCCACTTGTAGTCGGCGCTGAACACGACCAGACCGGCGGGGACTTCGAGGTACGGCGGGTTCAGGTGGGCGAGTTCGGCGCCGAGGATGTTGCCGTCGAGTTGGTCGGGTTCGATGGAGCGGCCGTTGGGGAGGCCGCCGGGGAGCTCGGGGTAGTAGTCGCTGTAGCCCTCCATCCAGCGGAAGCGGAGAGGGCTGTTGGCCATGACGGAGGAGATCATGGCGGGGCCGTGGGCGAGGAAGGCCTGCCGGCGGGCGGCGGGGACGTCCGGTCCTACGACGGCGGCGAGGTAGGCGGCCGCCTTGGCCGGGGTGTCCGGGACTCCGGCGGCGAGGATGACGGGGTTGTTGGGGATCCAGATCCCGGCGCCGGAACGGGCGGCGGACCCGCCGAAGGTGGGCGCCTTCTCCAGCACCACGGTGGTGAGCCCCTGCTTCACGGCGGTCAGCGCGGCGGTCATACCGGCGGCACCGGAACCGATGACGACGACGTCGTACGTCCCGAGAGTCGGCAAGTCGGCGGCGCTCACCCCCTGTTGCACCCCTGCGGCCACGGACAGCCCGGCCCCGGCGGCCAGCAGACGTCTTCGGGTCACGCTCATGGTCGGCCCCCTGCGGTTGGTATGGACGAAGGGTCCGGAACGTCCTGCGGGGGTCTTGAGAAGTCAAGAAGCGTGCGAGGCGCTCCGCTGGGGGCCTTGCGCCTATGAGGGTGCCTCGCTGCGCCGTCGGGCGAGTGCGGGTACTCGTGGCTGGTCGCGCAGTTCCCCGCGCCCCTTCGGAGCACGTCGGCCGCCGGATGTGGGTCGGCACCCGCCCCTTCCCGGGTGCGGGGCGGGTTGCCGCCCGGGCCCTGAGGAGATCGTCGTACGGGGGCTCGCCCTAGTCAATCCTAAGTATTTGTCGCTGGACCCAAGTGTTAGCTTGGGGCCATGACCCTGGATGACCTGCGTGTCTTCGTCGCCGTGTGCCGGGCGGGGAGCCTCAGTGCGGTGGCTCGGGACTTGGGGTGCACGCAGTCCGCGGTGAGCCAGCATGTGAAGCGGCTGGAGCGGGAG
Organism: Streptomyces sp. NPDC019531; assembly: GCF_044903305.1. Taxonomy (NCBI): domain Bacteria; kingdom Bacillati; phylum Actinomycetota; class Actinomycetes; order Kitasatosporales; family Streptomycetaceae; genus Streptomyces; species Streptomyces sp. NPDC019531. The sequence continues at coordinate 152,744 of NZ_JBJDQL010000008.1, forward strand.
ACGGGGGTCGGTCTGCTGGAGCGGCAGCCTCGGGGGGTCGTACCGACGCAGGCGGGGCGGGTGCTGGAGGCGGCCGCGGCGGAGGGGATCGCCGGGCTGGACCTCGCTCTGCGACGGCTGCGGGAGCTGGTCGACGGGGAGAGCGGTTCGGTGCGGGTGGCGACCGGCGCGACGACCGTACGGCATTTCATGTCGGAGGCGGTCGTCGCTTTCCGGCGGCAACACCCGCACGTCAGCCTGGAGTTCAGGACCGAGAGCTCCAGCCGGGCCTGTTTCGACGCGCTGGCCGACAGCAGTCTCGACCTGGCGTGGATCACGCTGGGGGCGCCGGCGCGCGGCGTGGAGCAGCGGCCGGTGAGGGAACTGCCGTGGGTGCTGGCGGTACGGGCGGACGATCCGTTGGCCGCACGGACCTCCGTGGAGGCGGCCGAGCTTGAGGGCCTGCGGCTGATCCGCCTCCCCCCGAATTCCACCTCCGCCGCTCATCTCGACGCGGTCTGCTCGGAGTTGGGCGTGCGGTTCGCCTTCGACACGAGCGTGGCCGACTGGGACACGGCGCTGCTGCTGGCCGAACTCGGGTTGGGGCGGGCGGTGGTGCCTTCCTTGCCGGGCCTGGACGTACCGGGCCGGGGCGACCTGCGGCTGGTCCCCGTGCCCGCGCTGCGTCCGCTCTCCGTCGGCTGGGCGGTACGCCGCTGGGACGCGCTGTCGCCACTCGCGCGGAAGTTCGCCGACACCGTGGCGGAGTTCTGCCGACCTGCGAGGTGACGCCCGGCTGCCAGGCCCCGCCGACGTCGCCCCAGCGGCTCAGCGCTCGTACAAGCCGTCGATCTCCCCCGCGAAGTCCCGCATCACGGCCTCGCGGCGGAGTTTCATCGACGGGGTCAGATGGCCCGCCGTCTCGGTGAGGTCGGACGGCAGGATCGTGAAGCGGCGGATCGACTCCGGGCGGGAGACCAGCTTGTTCGCCTCGTCCACGGCGCGTTGGAGGATGTGGCGCAACTCCTCGTCCTCGACCAGGAGTTCGGCCGGGACGGTGTGTTTGCCGTTCATCTGGCGCCAGTGGTTGACGCCGTCCATGTCGAGGGTGATCAGGGCCGAGATGTAGGGGCGGCGGTCGCCGAGGACCATGCACTGGGAGATCAGGGGGTGGGAGCGGAGCCAGTTCTCCAGCGGGGCCGGGGCCACGTTCTTGCCGCCTGCCGTGATCAGGATTTCCTTCTTGCGGCCCGTGATCGTCAGATAGCCCTCGTCGTCCAACTGGCCGATGTCACCCGTCGGGAACCAGCCGTCGGCCGAGGCGGGTGCCACCCCCTCGCCGTACGGGTCCCAGTAACCGCGGAAGACCTGGCCGCCGTTGAGCAGGATCTCGCCGTCCGCCGCTATGCGGACCCTCGTGCCGGGCAGGGGCCAGCCCACCGTGCCCAGACGGGGTTTCAGCGGGGGCGTGACCGTCGCCGCGCCGGTCGACTCGGTCAGGCCGTAACCCTCGTAGATCTCCATGCCCGCGCCCGCGTAGAACGCGGCGAGGCGGCGGCCGAGCGGGGAGCCGCCGGAGATGATGTGGCGGATCCGGCCGCCCATGGCGTTGCGGATCCGGCGGTAGACCAGCGGGTCGTAGAAGGTGCGGGCCGCCCTGAGGGCCGCGTTCGGGCCTGAGCCGGTGCCCGCGTGGCGCGACTCCATGGCCTCGCCGTGGCGCACGGCGACGCTCGCCGCGCGGTCGAACGCGGCGACCCGGCCGCCGCTCTCCGCCTTGGCGCGGGCGTTGTTGAAGACCTTCTCCAGCATGTAGGGGATGACGAGGAGGAAGGTCGGTTTGAAGGTCCCCAGGTCGGCCAGCAGGTCATCGGCCTGGAGGCTCGGCGCGTGGCCGAGGCGGACGCGGGCGCGGACGCAGGCGATGGCGACCATCCGGCCGAAGACGTGCGAGATGGGCAGGAAGAGGAGCGTGGCCGGGTTGTCGTCCGACTTCCCCTTGAAGACCGGGTAGAGGAGCTCGATCGCGTTGTCGACCTCGGTGAGGAAGTTGCCGTGGCTGAGGACACAGCCCTTGGGCCGGCCGGTGGTGCCGGAGGTGTAGACGACGGTGGCGACCGTGGCCGGGCCGAGCATCCCGCGCCGTACGCCGATCTCCTGCTCGGGAACGGACTGGCCGAGCTCCCCCAGCCGCTCCACATGCCCCTTCTCCATGATCCACATATGGCGGAGGTCCGGGAGACGGCTGAGTTCGGGGCCGAGCGCGGAGGCCTGGCCCGCGGTCTCCGTGACCAGGGCGACCGCGCCGGAGTCCTGGAGGATGAAGCGGGTCTGGAAGACCGAGGACGTGGGGTAGATCGGGACGGTCACCAGGCCCGCGGCCCACGCGGCGAAGTCGAGGAGGGTCCACTCGTACGTCGTACGCGCCATGATCGCGATACGGTCGCCCGGCATCAGGCCCTCGGAGATCAGGCCCTTGGCCACCGCCAGCACCCGCTGCGCGAACTCCGCAGCCGTCAGGTCGATCCAGCCGCCGTCCTCCGTGCGGCGGCTCATCACCCGCTGCTCCGGTGCCGCCTCCGCGTTGTCGAACGGCAGGTCGGCGAGCGAGCCATGGGTCACCGGCGGGGCGAGCGGCGGGACCGACACCTCGCGGACCTCTCCGTCCAGCCGCACGATCTCGGGCGCGACGAGCACCGGTTCACCGTCGTAATCGGTACCGGACGTGTAGGAGAGGGACATGAGCGACTCCTGGGGCGTGCAGCTGGATTCCGCACTTACTGCATGTGGTACGTGCGATGCGTGCCTGGGCGTTCACAGGGGGTGTACGCCCCAGGGGTTACCGCCGGTTAGCACGGTGATCCTAGGGGGCCCTCATGGGGGGCCTGTGCGCATTCCGGGGTTCTCCGGGGCCGGGCCTGTGCAGTATCGACCCGGAAGTGAACGCCTGTCAGCTCCTGTGCCGGTCTTTGTGGGCCGCGGTCAGCCGCCCGTCCGCCGCTTCGGGCCGAAGGCCGGTCCCGCGTACATCTCCTCGATCCACGACCCGAACTCCTCGGCGATGGCGTCCCGTTTGAGCTTCATCGACGGGGTCAGATGGCCCGCCTCCTCCGTGAAGTCCACGGGCAGCACGGCGAAGCGGCGGATGGACTCCGGGCGGGAGACCAGCTTGTTGGCCTCGTCCACCGCACGCTGCAGCGTGGTCCTCAAGTCATCGTCGTCCAGCAGGAGTTCGGCCGGGACCGGGTGCTTGCCGTGCATCCGGCGCCAGTGGCCGACACCCTCCATGTCGAGGGTGATCAGCGCCGAGATGTAGGGGCGGCGGTCGCCGACGACCATGACCTGGGAGATCAGGGGGTGGGCGCGGAGCCAGTTCTCCAGCGGGGCCGGGGCGACGCTCTTGCCGCCCGCGGTGATCAGCATCTCCTTCTTGCGGCCCGTGATGTACAGATACCCGTCCTCGTCCAGGTGCCCGAGATCGCCGGTGGCGAGCCAGCCGTCGCCGGTCGCGGGGGCGAGCCCGTCGCCGTACGGGTCCCAGTAGCCGCGCAGGACATGGTCGCCGGCCAGCAGGATCTCGCCGTCGGCCGCGATCCGGACCCGGGTACCGGGCAGGGGCCAACCCACGGACCCCATACGGGGTTTGAGCGGGGGCGTGATCGTGGCCGCGCCGGTCGTCTCGGTCAGGCCGTAGCCCTCGTAGATCTCTATGCCCGCGCCGGCGTAGAACGAGGACAGCCGCCGGCCCAGCGGGGAGCCGCCGCAGATCATGTAACGGACCCTGCCGCCCATGGCGTTGCGGATACGGCGGTAGACCAGCGGGTCGTAGAAGGTGCGGGCCGCCTTCAGCGCGGCGCCCGGTCCTGAACCGGTGCCCGCGTGGCGGGACTCCATGGCCTCGCCGTAGCGGCGTGCCACGCCCACCGCGCGGTCGAAGGCCGTCACCCGGCCGCCCGTCTCGGCCCGCGCGCGGGCGACGTTGAACACCTTCTCCAGCATGTACGGGATGGTGATGAGACAGGTCGGCCGGAAGCTCGCCAGGTCGGGCAGGAGCTCCTCCGACTTGAGACTCGGCGCGTGCCCCAGCCGCACCCGGGCGCGGATGCAGGCGACCGCGACCATACGGCCGAAGATGTGCGACATCGGCAGGAAGTGCAGGACCGCCGCCTCCTCGCTGGTCCGCGTCCGGAAGACGGGGTAGAGGAGCTCTATCGCGTTGTCGACCTCGGCGAGGAAGTTGCCGTGGGTGAGGGCGCAGCCCTTGGGGCGGCCGGTGGTGCCCGAGGTGTAGACGACGGTGGCCAGCGTGTCGGGGCTCAACACCCCCCGGCGTACGGCGACTTCCTGGTCCCCCACGTCCGTGCCGCACTCCGCGAGGCGCTCCACATGGCCGCGCTCGATGACCCACAGGTGCCGCAGGTCGGGCAGCTGGTTGAGCTCCGGGCCGAGGGCGAAGGCCTGCTCGGCGGTCTCGGTGACGAGGGCGACCGCGCCGGAGTTCTGGAGGATCCAGCGGGCCTGGAAGACCGAGGAGGTGGGGTAGATCGGGACGGTGACCAGTCCCGCGGCCCAGGCCGCGAAGTCGAGGAGCGTCCATTCGTAGACGGTCCGCGCCATGACGGCGAGCCGGTCGCCGGGTGCCAGTCCCTCGGCGATCAGTCCCTTCGCGACCGCCAGGACCTCGTCGGCGAACCGGGCCGCGGTCACGTCCGCCCAACGGCCGTCCTCGGTACGGCGGCTGAGGACCCGGTCGTCCGGGGCGACGCGGGCGTTGTCGAAGGGCAGTTCGGCGAGCGAGCCGTGCGTCGCCCAGGGAACGAAGGGGGGCACGGACACCTCGCGCGCCTCCCCGTCCACGGAGCGGATCTCGGGCTCCACGAGCACCGGTGTGCCGTCACGGGTCGTGGCGTGGACCGTCGCGGAGGAGAGCGGGTGCGAGGTGGACACGGTACGGCTCCAGAGGTTCACCAAGAGCGACCGGCGAAGAGTTTGCGCAGGTCAGGCAGGCGATGGTATTGCGTCCGCGTGAGGGCGAGGTGAGGGTGACGCGATGGTCCGACGGGGGAGATGTGCAGCCTCGTCGTACTTCTTGCGTCCGGGGCCCTACCGGACGGTATCCTGAACAATTTTCATCTTCGCCCAGCCTGACCGCACCGTCCGGTACCCCTCGATAACCAGCACTTACCTCGGGTAACCTTACTTTGCAGTAAGGGACCCACTGGGGGAGTTGGACATGGCCGACCGCTATCTGAGCTTCACCGGCACCGCGCCCGGCCGCTTCCTCACCCGGCGTCTGGGACTTCCGCAGCCGGCGGCGCTGCGGCGGTGGTCGGTGCAGGCCCCGGAGTTCGAGGGCGGGGTGCTGCTCCTCACGGCGGGCAAGTCGGAGCTGTCCGGGCTGGAGTTCCCCGCCCCGTCGGACGCTCCCGCCGCGATCCTCCTCGACGCCACCGGAGTCCGGGACGTCGAGGGACTCGCCGAGGTGCACGCCGCCCTGCACCCGGCCGTGCGGTCGGTCGCCGCGAGCGGGCGGATCATCGTCCTCGGGGCGCCGCTCGATCCCGCCGACCATCATCAGGCCGCCGTCCAGCAGGCCCTGGAGGGGTTCACCCGCTCGCTCGGCAAGGAGATCGGGCGGGGCAGAACGGTCAATCTCGTGCGGCTGTCGGATGCTTCGGCCGCGGAATCGACCCTGCGGTTCCTGCTCTCCCCCAAGTCCGCGTACGTCAGCGGGCAGGTGATCGAGGTCGGGCAGGCCGCCGGGGAGGCCGAGGTCGACTGGGAGCTTCCGCTCGCCGGGCGGACGGCTCTGGTGACCGGCGGTGCGCGCGGCATCGGTGCGGCGGTCGCCGAGACCCTCGCCAGGGACGGGGCCCGGGTCGTCGTACTCGATGTGCCGGGGGCGTCGGCGGATGCCGAGCGGCTGGCCGCGCGGCTCGGCGGGAGCGCCCTCGCGCTGGACATCACGGCGGCCGACGCGGGCGTACGAATCGCGCAGGCGCTGCCCGACGGGCTGGACGTGCTGGTCCACAACGCGGGGGTCACCCGGGACCGGCGACTGGTCAACATGCCCGCGGAACGCTGGAGTTCGGTGCTCGAAGTCAACCTGGCGAGCGTGCTGCGCACGACGGACGCGCTCTTGGACGCGGGTGCGCTGCGGCGCGGCGGGCGGATCGTCGCCACCGCCTCGATCGCGGGGCTCGCGGGGAACGCCGGGCAGACCAACTACGGCGCGAGCAAGGCCGGTGTCGTCGGGATGGTGCGCTCCCTGGCACCCAGGGCGCTGGCCGGGCACGGGGTCACCGTCAACGCGGTCGCCCCCGGGTTCATCGAGACGAAGATGACGGCGGCGGTCCCGCTGTTCATCCGGGAGGCGGGACGGCGGATGAACTCCCTCGCCCAGGGCGGGCTTCCGGCCGACGTGGCCGAGACGACGGCATGGCTCGCGCATCCGGCTTCCGGTGCGGTGAACGGACAGGTCGTGCGGGTGTGCGGCCAGAGCCTGTTGGGGGCGTAGTGGGCGGATACTCCGAAAGCGACGGAGGCGTGGTGGGCGGCGGCGGGTACTCCGGCGGCAACCGCTCCGGGAACACGCCGATCGTCCTCGACCGGCCCCCCGCCCTCGGCCCCCTCCTCGCCGCCGGCGCCCTGCGCTCACCGTTCAAACGGCCCGCTCCGGACGCGGAGTTCCCCCGCACCCGGCTGGTACTGCCCGGCCTGCGCATCGACCTCGCGCGGCTGGCGGCCTACGAGCGGGTGTGCGGGTTCCCCACCGGGGACGACGCGCTGCCGGTGACGTATCCGCATGTGCTGGGCTTTCCGCTGGCCATGCGGCTGATGAGCGGGCGGGGCTTCCCGCTGCCGCTGCTCGGGCTCGTGCACACGTCGATCGAGATCACCCGCCACCAGGCGCCGACGGCCTCCGGGGAGTACGAACTCACCGTGTACGTCGACGGGTTGGCGCCGCACCGACGCGGTACGGAGGCCACGGTGGTCACCGAGCTGCGGGTGGGCGAGGACGTCGTGTGGGAGTCCGTGAGCACGTATCTCGCACGGCACCGCACGGACGGCGCCGCCCACGGTTCGCACGGGGAGCGGGAGCCGGAGAAGCACGAGCCGTTGCCCGCGGTCGCCGAGTGGCGGCTGGCCGGGGACATCGGACGGCGTTACGGCGCCGCGTCCGGTGACCGCAACCCCATCCACCTGCACCCGCTCACCGCCCGCCTCTTCGGCTTCCCGAGGGCGATCGCGCACGGCATGTGGACGGTGGCCCGCTGCCTGGCCGCGCACGGCACGCCTCAAGCGGTGCTGGTACGGGCGGAGTTCAGGGCACCGGTACTGCTGCCGGGGACGGTGACGTACGCGGCGGACGGGGAGCGGTTCGAGCTGTGCGGCGGGGAGCGGGTGCATGTGGCCGGTTCAGTGGTCGCGCTCGCTCCCTGAGCTCGACCGAGGCCTCTGCTGGACCGTGACCGGGGCCTGCCACGGCCGCCCCTCCATCAGGTTGCCCAGGCCCGACCAGGCGAAGTTCATCAGGGTGGCCGTCGCCTGGCGGGCGCCGACGTCGGGGGTGGTGTTGGCCCAGGCCGCGAGGGACTCGGCGGCGCCGACGAGGGCCTCGGCGAGACCGGCGACCTCGCGTTCGGGCAGGTCGGGGTCGCGGTGGGCCCCACGGGCCGCGACCACGATCAGATGGGTCACGAACGCGACGATCTCCTCACGCATCGCGGTGACCTCGGCGGCGAACGCCTCGCCGTGGATACGGGCCTGCAGATGCAGCACGGACCAGCCGTGCGGGTTGCCCGCGGTGTGCGTGAAGAAGGCCAGCAGCCCGTCCCAGAGTTGCCGGTCGGCGGGCAGATCGGTACGAACACCTGTGCGCACGGCCTCGGTGAGCGCGGCGGCCTCGCGACGGATGCACGCGGTGAACAGGTCTTCCTTGGAGTTCAGATACAGATAGACCAACGGCTTGGACACACCGGCGAGTTCGGCGATCTCGTCCATCGAGGCCGCCATGTACCCACGCCGGCCGAAGGTCTCCACGGCGGCGTCCAGCATCTGCTGCTCACGCACGGCACGCGGCATCCGCTTGCTCTTCAGGGCACCCATGCGGCAAGAGTACGGTCACGCGGGACGGCGGCAGGGGCGTTGGGCTCAGGAAGCCTGCGGGGCCTGGCCCTGGGAGCGGCCCGCCTCGTCGACGGCCTCGTCCTCCTGGCTGCGGTTGGCCTCCAGGTTGGCCTTCATCCGGTCGACGCGCTGCACGACCTGGATGGAGGCGCGGTCGCGCTCCTTGCGCAGGACCACGAAGCTGATGGGGGCCGAGAGCAGCAGGGAGAGCAGGACGATCCACATGCCGTTGGAGTCGCCCAGGCCGCGCGGGGCGAGGCCGGAGTAGACGAGGCCCCAGACGACCACGAGGCAGCCCACCAGGATCCCGAGGCGCATCAGTGTGTAGCGGAGCATGTCAATCCACTCTTCCGTATCCGTATCGAACGGCCTGAACACCCCAAAGGGGCACCGTCCAGTGAAGCACGCCGGGCACCAGATCTTCGAAGGGGGTCAGCCGAGCGGCAGCAGCATGATGACGTCGTCGCGGTCGTCGCCGGGGGCGACCCGTATCGCGTCGGGTATGCGGCCGACCTCCTTGTAGCCGCAGGAGCCGTAGAAACGCTCCAGGCCGAGGCCGCCGCGGCAGGTGAGCCGTATCGCCTCGATGCCGTCGAAGGTGCGGGCCGCGTCCGCGGTGGCGGCGAGCAGTTCACGGCCGTAGCCCCTGCCCTGGTGTCGCGGGTGGACCATCACGGTGTAGGCCCAGACCCAGTGGGTCATCAGCCGATGTGTGTTGAAGGTGAGGAAGGCGGTCGCGGCCACCCGGCCGTCCTCGTCGCGCCCCACGAGCAGCCGGGTGCGCCCCTCGGCCATCGCGGCGAAGTGCTTCACCAGCTCCGGCCGGATCGTCTGCGGGTCCACCGGCGCGACGAACCCGACGGCGCCGCCCGCGTTGGACACGTCCGCCCACAGATCGAGCAGGCCGTCGCGCAGGTCGGGCGTGACGGCGGGGTCGAGGGTGAAGGTAAGGGGCATAGGGCGAGGCTAGCCATTACCCAAGTCCCACCTCAAGCGCGTTCCGACGTCACGTACGTCACCCCAGCGCCCTCGCGGCGACCTCCAGATCCGCCACCAGCCCCTGATAGGCGCTCTCCCTGTCCTCGGCCCGCAGCACGGCCGACGGATGCACGGTCGCCACGAGCCGCTCCCGCCTGCCGTGGATCTCCTCCTCCAGCACGGCCCCCCGCACCTGCGTCACCCGGAACGACGATCCGAGCAACGCCTTGCCCGCGGTGGCCCCGAGGACCACGATCAACTCCGGTTCGACGAGCTCCAGCTCCTTGGCGAGCCACGGCCCGCAGGCCGTCATCTCCCGCAGGGAGGGCGCCTTGTGGATACGGCGCTTGCGGGGCTCGGCCTGCGTGAACTTGAAGTGCTTGACGGCGTTGGTGACGTATGTGTCCGACGGGTCGATCCCGGCCTCTTCGAGCGCCCGGTCGAGCAGCTTCCCCGCCGGCCCGACAAAAGGCTTCCCTCGCCGGTCCTCCTGGTCACCGGGTTGTTCGCCTACGAGCATCAAGCTCGCGTGGGGGTCTCCGGCGCCGAAGACGGTCTGGGTGGCGTCCCGGTGGAGGGGACAGCCCCGGCATTCAGCCGCGGCCTTGCGCAGGGCGTCGAGACCGCCACGATCAGGCAGGAAGGGTTCGGCGGTGTAGGCATCCTCGGGGTCCTGCGCAGCCATGCGCCCCGAGTACCCACCCCAGGGGCGCCGCAGACGAGATACAACCGGAACCGTCAGACCCGCATCGGCTGAGGCGACTCCCGACGCCCCGCGTCCGGCCCGTCGTACTCGCGGATGATCTCGTACCGCGTGTTCCGTTCCACCGGGCGGAAGCCGGCATCCCGGATCAGGTCCAGCAGATCCTCGCGCGTCAGCTTGTTCGGCGTGCCGTAGTTGTCGGCGTCGTGGGTGATCTTGTACTCGACGACCGAGCCGTCCATGTCGTCCGCGCCGTGCTGGAGGGCCAGCTGGGCGGTCTGTACGCCGTGCATCACCCAGAAGACCTTGACGTGGGGGACGTTGTCGAACAGCAGCCTCGACACCGCGAAGGTCTTCAGGGCCTCGGCGCCGGTCGCCATCCGGGTGCGGGCCTGGAGGCGGTTGCGTACCTTGCCGTCCTTCAGGTCCACGAAGTCGTGCTGGTAGCGCAGCGGGATGAAGACCTGGAAGCCGTTCGTCTCGTCCTGGAGCTCGCGGAGCCTGAGGACGTGGTCCACGCGGTGGCGCGGTTCCTCGATGTGGCCGTACAGCATGGTGCTCGGGGTCTTCAGACCCTTCTCGTGCGCCAGGCGGTGGATCCGGGACCAGTCCTCCCAGTGGGTGCGGTGGTCCACGATGTGCTGCCGGACCTCCCAGTCGAAGATCTCCGCGCCGCCGCCGGTCAGCGACTCCAGGCCGGCGTCGATCAGCTCGTCGAGGATCTCGGAGGCCGACAGGCCGGAGATCGTCTCGAAGTGGTGGATCTCCGTCGCCGTGAAGGCCTTCAGGGAGACGTCCGGCAGGGCCGCCTTGAGCTCCCGCAGCGAGCGCGGGTAGTAGCGCCACGGCAGGTTCGGGTGCAGGCCGTTGACGATGTGCAGCTCGGTGAGGTTCTCGCCCTCCATCGACTTGGCGAGCTTCACCGCCTCCTCGATGCGCATCGTGTACGCGTCCTTCTCCCCCGGCTTGCGCTGGAAGGAGCAGTAGGCGCAGGACGCCGTGCACACGTTGGTCATGTTGAGGTGGCGGTTCACGTTGAAATGAACCACGTCACCGTTCTTACGGGTCCGCACCTCGTGCGCGAGGCCGCCCAGCCATGCCAGGTCGTCCGACTCGTACAGCGCGATGCCGTCCTCGCGGGTCAGCCGCTCACCGGCCGCGACCTTCTCCTCCAGCTCGCGCTTGAGCCCGACGTCCATTCCCACACCTTTCCTAGCCGACCTGTCCCACCGTACGTCTACGCCTCTTCGGGCAGTTCTCCGACCCGGTTCTCCCACTTCGTGGAGAGCACGATCGTGGTACGGGTCCGGGAGACGCCCTTCGTCCCGGACAGCCGCCGGATGATCTTCTCCAGGCCGTCCACGTTGTCCGCCCGCACCTTGAGCATGTACGAGTCGTCGCCCGCGATGAACCAGCAGTCCTCGATCTCCCCGAGATCCCTCATCCGGGCCGCCACGTCCTCGTGGTCCGCCGCGTCGGAGAGCGAGATACCGATCAGCGCGGTGACGCCGAGGCCGAGCGAGGCGGCGTCGACGGTGGCGCGGTACCCGGTGATGACACCGGCCGCCTCCAGCCGGTTGATGCGGTCGGTGACACTGGGTCCCGACAGACCCACGAGGCGTCCCAGCTCCGCGTAGGAGGCCCGGCCGTTCTCCCTCAGGGCCTGGATGAGCTGCCTGTCCACCGCGTCCATGGGATCGAAGCCTTCCGCTGAAGAGTTCCTGAAGTGATGAGAGGTACTGCCGCTTGCCTTACCGACCCGCCGTGCCGCCGCCCAGTTCGCCCTGCCAGCGCCGGTACAGGTCGTGTCCCACGCCCGCCGCGTCCAGCACCCGCCCGGCGACGAAGTCCACCAGGTCCTGGATGTGGGCGGCGCCCGCGTAGAAGGCCGGTGAGGCCGGGACCACGCTCGCGCCGGCGTCGTCGAGCGTGACGAGGTGCCGAAGGGTCTGGCCGTTCAGAGGCGTCTCCCGTACGGCGACGACCAGCGGCCGCCGCTCCTTGAGCGTCACGCTCGCGGCCCGCTGCAGGAGGTCCTTAGAGAGGCCGAGGGCGACCCCGGCGACGCAGGCGGTGGAGGCGGGGACGATCAGCATCCCCTTGCTCGGATACGACCCCGAGGACGGCCCCGCGGCCAGGTCCCCGGCGTTCCAGTACCGCACGGCGTCGGTGTCCGCCTCGAAGGTGCCGGGCTTCCCGTCGGCTCCCCGCGACAGCCATTCCCGCAGGTCGTCCTGCCAGTGGGCGTCCCGGAACGAGATGCCGGTCTCGTCGAGGAGGGTCAGCCGGGAGGCGCGGGACACGACCAGGTCCACGGACTCGCCCGCGCCGAGGAGCGCGCGCAGCACGGACGCGGCATACGAAGTGCCGGAGGCGCCGGACACCCCTACGATCCAAGGCGTACGCCGTGTCTCTCCTGGCTTGACTGGGTTCACGCCCCCGAGCCTATCCGGCGTCGCAGGTGGGAACCGGCCAAGGGGGTCCGGGCGTTCCTGTCAACTACCCGTCGCTAAAGCGGCGGGCTTGCACAGCGGGCGCCACTGGCTGTGGTGCTGCGCTTGCGTCCTGTCCCACGCCCGGGTTCGGGGAGTGGGTCTGGGGCGGTTGACTGCGCCCCGCGTCGCCACAACTCTTCCGCGCGAGCGCGGATGTTGCGGGAGCCGTTGCGGTCTGCGTGATCAACGAATCCGCAGGACCGGCACGCGAACCACGCCTGGGAGACGCGGTTCGCCCTGTCGATGTGGCCGCACTCGGCGCAGGTGCGGGAGGTGTACGCCGGATCGACGTGCACCACCGGCACCCCGGCCTTGCGGGCCTTGTACGCGATGAACTGCCCCAGCTGGGCGAAGGACCAGCTGGAGTGGGTGGCCCGTTGGGGCTTGCGAAGCCGTACCCTCTCACGAATGCCCGTCAGATCCTCCAGGGCAATACCGCGCGAGGTGCGTTCTGCCTCAGCCACCACATGTTTCGCGATCTTGTGGTTGATGTCCTTGGCCCGCCGCGCTTCCTTGCGCCTGCGTTTCTTCAGGCGACGCTTGGCGGACGGGGTGTTCTTGCGTTGCAGCTTGGTCCGGAGCGTGCGCTCGCGCAGCCGGGTGCGGTTGAGTTCCCGCCCGCCCATGATCTCGCCGTCACTGGTGGTGGCGATGTTGACAATGCCCAGGTCGATGCCGAGGAAACCGTCCGGGTCGGTGTTCGGCGGCGCTTCGGGTACCTCGCAGGTGGCCAGCAGGAACCACATGCCGTCCCGCATCAGCAGGTCGGATTCGCCCCGGCGATACAGGGCCAGGGTGGCCAACTGCTCCGGGGCGGCGGTGAACGCCATGTCCTTCACTCGCCCCGCCACCGTCCAGATCGACGCCCGCCGCTCGCCGACCTGCCAGGACAGCATCCGGTCGTCATAGGGCTGAGCGCCCTCGGGCCGGAACGCGACCGGCTTCTCGGTGGCCCGCCGGTACCGCTTGGACCACGGCTTGCCCAGGTTCCCCGCCTTCAGGTTCGCCTTCAGGGCGGCGTACGCGTCACACGTCTTCTTGATCACGTGCTGGGCGGCCTGCGCACCCAGCCCCCACCGTGCCCTGATCTCGCCGTAGGCGTGCTCGCGCAGCGCGAAGTTCCGCTTCACATCCCTGGCGAAAGCGACCCCGGAGGCCCAGGTGGCGGCCTCATTGCAGGCATGCAGAGTCGCCTCGAGTGCCGCCGCCTGTACGGGCGTCGGCAACAGCTTCACCTGCACCGTCAGCTTCACGATCACTTAACGTACACACACGTACGACCACCCACCGCACGTTCACTTCTGATCACCCGAACGGATGATCCCACCGCCGTACGGCAGCACCCCCGGCCCCGCCGCAGGACGGCGCCCGGCCGCTCCGCCGCCGGACAATCAGCAGCGATACCGTGGCGCTCCGCGCCGCAACGGCAAGGATGCGATTCCTCCCAGGGCTGAAGCCCTGGGGTTCCTCGCAAGACAAAATACTGAAGGGGATGGGGGTTGCCATGGCGGGCAGGGAAATGGCGAGCAGGGAAGCCGAGTGGTCGCGCGGTGATCGTGCGAAGGCCGCGGCCAAGTTGATGGTGGGCTGGGTCGCACTGCTGTGGCTGCTGGAAGTGGTGGACGTGGCGAGCGGTCACGCGCTCGACGGCCTCGGCATCACCCCGCGCACCCCGTCCGAGCTGGTCGACGTCGTCCCGGCCGCCTTCATCCACTTCGGCTTCGCCCATGTCGCCGCGAACAGCGTCCCGCTGCTGGTCATGGGCTTCCTCGCGGCCCTCGGCGGCCTGCGCCGGTTCGCCGCGGTCTGCGCCCTGATCATCGTGGCCGACGGTCTCGGTGTCTGGCTCATCGCCCCGGCCCACACCAACACGGCGGGCGCGTCGGGCCTGATATTCGGCCTGTTCGGCTATCTGCTGGTCACCGGCTTCGTGGAGCGCCGACCACTGGGCGTCCTGGCCGGCCTGCTGGTCGGCGCGATCTGGGGCACGTCGATTCTGGTGGGCCTGGCGCCGACGCAGACGGGCGTGAGCTGGCAGGGGCACCTGCTGGGGCTGGTGGCGGGAGTGGCGGCCGCGTTCGTGTTCCGACGCCGGGCCGGGCGTGGCGTGGTTCAGCTCTGAGGGCGGGCCTTCGGGTCGACGGGGAGCCGAGAGGTGGAGATCGTCAGCTTGCCGAGCGGGGAGTCGACGGTCAGGTCGGGGCCGTAGGGGATGGTGTCGCGGCCTCGGTACCCGTCGGGGCCTGGGTTCCACATGGCGACGGCGTGGCCCTGCAGCGGATCGAGGATCACATAGTTGGCGATGCCTCGGGAGGCGTACCAGCGCGGCTTGATCTCATAGTCACGACGCACGCTCTCCGGCGACACCACTTCGGCTACGAACTCGATCAGATCAGCGGGGTAGGAGCTACGGTTCTCCGCCTCCGCCTCGGCCGGGATGACGGCGATGTCCGGGCAGAACTCGTTGGCGTCGTCGAAGGGGAACGCCACATCACTCACCAACGCCCATTCCGGTGACAGCTGGTCCTCAAGGTTGCCCGACACCCTGAGGATCGTCTTCCCGTGGAACGGCCTGACCGGGTTCATCACGATGCTGCCCTCGACAATCTCCGTCAGATAGCCGGGGAACATGTCCTCCAGCTTGCTGAGCTGCGAGTGCAGGCGGTCGATGCCCGAGACGGTCACGTTGGCCTCCCTGGGGTCCTGCCCTCGATGGTAGGCCGCACCGTACTTACACGGTCAGGCCACGAACCAGGAGATCAAGCAGCGCACACACGAACAGGGCAATGCCGATGAACCCGTTGACGCTGAAGAACGCCCTGTTCAACCGGGACAGATCATGCGGCCGCACGATGGAGTGCTCGTACACGAAAGCACCCGCGACGATCATCAGTCCCACCCAGAAGAACCCGCCCGCGTCCGTGGCGACGGCGTACCAGACGAGGAGGGACATCGTCAGGACGTGACAGACCCGGGCGCCCCAGATCGCCCCCGGGATGCCGAAGCGCGCCGGGACCGACATGACACCGATCTCCCGGTCCGTCTCCACGTCCTGGCAGGCGTAGATCAGGTCGAACCCGCCGATCCAGATGCCGACCGCGAGCCCGAGGAGCACCGCGTCCCAGGACCACTCCCCGGTGATCGCGAGCCAGCCGCCCACCGGACCCATCGCCTGCGCGAGACCCAGGATGGCCTGCGGGAAGTTCGTGAACCGCTTGCCGTACGGGTAGACCACCATCGGGATGACGGCGACCGGGGCGAGCGCCAGGCACAGCGGGTTCAGCAGCGCCGCCGAGCCCAGGAAGACCACGACCGCGATCAGCGCGCCGGTCCACGCGTGCTTCACCGACATCGCTCCGGTGACGAGCTCCCGCTGCGCCGTGCGCGGGTTCCGCGCGTCGATCTCCCGATCGATGATCCGGTTGACCGCCATCGCGAAGGTGCGCAGACCGACCATGCAGACGGTCACCAGGAGCAGCCGCCCCCAGTGGATGTTCTTGTCCCACTCGAACATCGCGGTCAGCGCGGCGATGTACGCGAAGGGCAGCGCGAAGACCGAGTGCTCGATCATCACGAGGCGCAGGAAGCCCTTCACCTTCCCGGTCGGCTGCGGCGCCGGGCCCGGGCCCACGACCCCGTCGGCGGTGGTCATCATGCGAGGCTCCCGAGGAAGGCGTCGAGGTCGGTCAGGAGTGCGGCGGCGGGCAGCGGACCCGTCTCCACGGTCACCGGTGTCCCGGCGTCGTCGGGCGGGGTGACGTGCGCCGTGAAGGCGTATCCGTCCGCACCGGCCGGACAGGCGTCCAGTCGCAGCGTCGCTCCGCCGTCGACCGTGAACGGACCGTCCGCCGCGGCGAGCCCCGCGCGCAGCCGCTCCGCGAAGTCGGCGGGTTCCGCGTCGCGCACACCGGGCAGCTCGAAGCCGTCGCCGTTGCCGCCGTGCTCGAAGAGGACCGCCCAGGTGTCACCGGAGCCGGCGAGTTCCTCCGGCGTGACGCCCGCCTGCTCGGCGGCCTGCCGGACGCCCGGGTCGGCCGGGTCCAGCTCGGGCCGCACGAGCGCCACGTAGTCGGTGTCGGTGCCGATGAACAGGGCCGGGCCGCCCGCGGCGCTGGGGCTCACAGTCCGTACTCCTTCCACCGGCGGTCGACCTTCGCCGCCGTCTCCGGGTCGGACAGGACCATCTCGGGCCAGCCGCCGTCTCGCGTGTAGCCCTCCTCGGGCCATTTCCTCGTCGCGTCGATGCCCGCCTTGCCGCCCCAGAACTGCTGGTAGGAAGCGTGGTCGAGGTGGTCGACGGGTCCCTCCACGACCGAGAGGTCACGGGCGTAGTCCGTGTTGCCCAGTGCCCGCCAGGCGACCTCGTGCAGATCGTGGACATCGCAGTCGGAGTCGACGACCACGATCAGCTTGGTCAGGGACATCATGTGTGCCCCCCAGACCGCGTGCATCA
Source organism: Streptomyces sp. NPDC019531 (assembly GCF_044903305.1). NCBI lineage: Bacteria > Bacillati > Actinomycetota > Actinomycetes > Kitasatosporales > Streptomycetaceae > Streptomyces > Streptomyces sp. NPDC019531. The sequence goes on from NZ_JBJDQL010000008.1 coordinate 169,482, forward strand.
CCTTCTGCGCGTGCTTCGGGTACTTCTTGTCGATCGACACGATCGCGCAGTTGTGGAAGCCGCCCGCCTCGGGCAGGTGGTAGTCCACGATGTCCGGCACGATGATCTTCAGCAGGGGGAGGAAGAAGCGTTCCGTGGCCCGGCCCAGCGGTCCGTCCTCCGTCGGGGGGCGGCCCACGACGATCGACTGGAGCAGCGGCCGCTTCCGCATCGTCACGCAGTCGATCGTCAGCGCCGGGAACGGCTCCTGCGGGGTGTAGAAGCCGGTGTGGTCCCCGAAGGGCCCCTCCGGCAGCATCTCGCCCGGCTCCAGCCAGCCCTCGATGACCACCTCGGCCTGCGCCGGCACCTGGAGCGGGACCGTCCTGCAGTCCACCATCTCGATCCGCTTGCCCGCGATGAAGCCCGCGAACAGGTACTCGTCGATGTCGCCGGGGAGGGGCGCGGTCGAGGCGTACGTCACGGCCGGCGGGCAGCCGAAGGCGATCGCGACCGGCAGGCGCTCACCTCGCCGGGCGGCGACCTGGTAGTGGTTGCGGCTGTCCTTGTGGATCTGCCAGTGCATGCCGATCGTGCGCTTGTCGTGGCGCTGGAGCCGGTAGAGCCCGAGGTTGCGGATCCCGCTCTCCGGGTCCCTGGTGTGGGTGAGCCCCAGGTTGAAGAAGGACCCGCCGTCCTGCGGCCAGGTGAAGAGGGCCGGGAGCTGGTCCAGATCGACGTCGTCCCCGGTGAGGACGACCTCCTGGACCGGAGCGTCCCCCGACTTCACCTTCTTCGGCGGCACATGAGTCATCGCGCCGAGCTTCCCGAAGGCCTCGCGCACGCCCACGAAACCCTGCGGCAGTTCGGGACGCAGCAGCCCGCCGATCTTGTCGGAGATGTCGCCGTACGACTTCAGGCCCAGGGCCTTGAGCAGTCGCCGGTCGGTCCCGAAGACGTTCATGGCGAGCGGCATGGCGGACCCGCGGACGTTCTCGAAGAGCAGCGCGGGTCCCCCCGCCTTCTGCACCCGGTCGACGATCTCCCCGACCTCCAGATACGGGTCGACCTCGGCCTTGATCCGCTTGAGGTCTCCCTCGCGTTCCAGTGCCCTGAGCAGGGAGCGAAGATCGTCGTAAGCCATGGGGTCAAGTATCCCCGAGCCGCTACCCTGACCCCGTCAGGGGCCCGTCACAGGCTCCACACAACGTTCCCTGGGGGGCCAAAGCACATGTTCCGGCTGCTGATGTACCTGATCCCGCTGGCGCTGACGATCTACGCGTTCATCGACTGCCTGAACACCCCGGAGGACGAGGCCAAGCATCTTCCCAAGATCGCCTGGGTCTTCATCATCCTGCTGTTCTGGATCGTCGGCCCGATCGCCTGGCTCGCCGCCGGCAAGCTGCGCACCCCGCCGGCGAACGGCCGCACCCCCTCCGAGTGGCACCGCAACCACCGCATGGAGTACGTCGCCCCCGACGACAATCCCGAGTTCCTGAACTCCCTCAGGGCCGAGAACAAGTCGGACGAGGCCCTGCTGAAGGACTGGGAGGCGGATCTGCGCCGCCGCGAGGAGGAGCTGAAGCGCCGCGAGGCCGGCGAGGAACCGAAGAGCGACTGACAGGCTGTACGCCGCCGAGCCCCCCGAAGCGGACAGTGCGCCCCTGGGCGGGGCCGGGCGGGAGCCGGACACTTACCTCGCATGACGACAGCTCCCGCCGACTCCGCCGGCACCCTCGCCCCCGCATACGGTGACAAGGTCATCGCCGTCGAGTCGGCCGGCTCGGAACCCATTCCCGAGTCCGAACGCCACGGCGGCCCGCTTCAGTTGCTGTGGACCTGGGCCTCCCCGAACATCGAGTTCGCGACCGTCTTCATCGGTGTGATCGCGGTCCTCTTCTTCGGACTGAGCTTCTGGCAGGCCACGGCCGCGATCGTGCTCGGCACCGCGCTCGGCGCGCTCACCCAGGGCGTGCTGTCCCTGGACGGACCGCGGTTCGGGGTCCCGCAGATGGTGATCGGCCGGCTCTCCTTCGGCCACCGCGGCAACATCCTGCCCGCCGCGGCCAACGGCCTGGTGGCGGGCGTCGGCTGGTTCGCGGTGAACAGCGTGAGCGCGGCCTTCGCCCTCAACACCCTCACCGGTCTACGGCCGTTGCCGTCCCTCCTGCTCGTGGTGGCCGCCGAGATCCTGATCGGCTTCTTCGGCCACAACTTCGTCCATGTCTTCGAGAGGTACGCCTTCCCCGTCCTCGCGCTGATCTTCCTGCTGGCCGGGGTGTGGACCTTCAAGGACGCGGACCTCGGCGGGGGCGGCACGGGCGGCGGCATCGGCGGCTTCCTGCTGGCGTTCAGCGCGGCCTGGGGCTACGCGGCCGGCTGGAACCCGTACGCCTCGGACTACTCGCGCTATCTCCCCCGTACGGCGAACAAGGCCAGGACGGTCCTGTACCCGGCGCTCGGTCTGTTCCTGTCGGTCACCGTCGTCGCGGTGATCGGCGCGGCCTCGGCGACCATCGTGGCCCCGAAGGACGCGACCCCGACGGCAGCCTTCACCGGCCATCTCCCGGGCTGGCTCGGCGACCTGGTACTGCTCGCGATCATCCTGGGCGCGGTCTCGGCGAACGCCCTCAACGTGTACTCCGGCGCGATCTCGATCGCCTCCTTCGGCCTGGACCTCCCCTCGTGGCTGAGCCGCAGCATGCTGGTCGTGGTGTCCGGGGTCGCGGGTACGGCGGCGGCGTGGGCGGCGCTCTCGGACGCGGGGGCGGCGTACGAGGCGTTCCTGCTGGTGATCGCGTACTGGGTGGCGCCCTGGCTGGGCGTCGTCCTGGTCGAGCGGTGGCTCCGCCCCCGGGGGTCCGACGAGGCACTGTCCATCCGGCTGAACGACCGCGCCTTCACCAACTGGCCCGGCCTCGCAGCCCTGTTGACCGGTGTGGCGGTCTCGGTCCCGCTCTTCTCCAACCAGGAGGACTACGTCGGCTACGTGCCGGAGCACTGGCCGGCGTTCGGGGACATCACGCCGGTGGTGGGCTTCTTGGTGAGCGCGGTGCTGTACGCGGCGCTGCGGAGGCGGTCGCCGGCGCGGTGAGGTTCAGCCCTCCGTCGCCGGGTCGCTCCGGTACAGGTCGGAGGGGACCTGGCTCCTCTCAGCCGACCGTGATCGAGTCCAGCTTCGCCCTCAGGTACACGTGTGAGTCGACGGGTTCGTGGGCCACCCGGCCGACCGGTGCCGGGACGGACTCGACGGTCGTGCCCGGGGTGCACTCGCCGAAGTAGACCAGGGACATCAGCTCCTCGGCGGGCGCGTCCGCCGGTGGCGGCAGCACCCGGTGCCGTCCGGACCGCCACCGGTCTCCCGTCCAACGGGCCATCAGGTCACCGATGTTGATGGTGAACGCGTCGGCGTCGAAGGGCGCGTCCTCCCAGCCGCCCTCGTCGGTGAAGACCTGGAGTCCGCCCTTGCCGGCCTGCCGGTCGAGGATCGTGACCGTGCCGAAGTCGGTGTGCGGGCCGATGCGGAACTGACCGGGCCGGGGCTCCCCGATCATCTCCGTGCCCGGGTACCAGTTGATATTGAAGCCGTACGTCGGATGGTCCATGTGCCGGGAGAAGAAGTCGGGTTCGAGCCCGAGGGCCTCCCCGAGGAGGAAGAGCAGCTGCTTCTCCAGCTCGCCCATCCGCTCCAGGTACTCCTCGCACAGTGTCCGCAGCTCCGGCACCTCGGCGGGCCAGACGTTCGGCGCGTACCACTCCGCGTTGACGACCGGGTCCTCGAAGGGCTCGTGGGTGGCGAAGGTCAGCGACTCCTTCAGGTCCGGCGGGGTCTCGGTGCCCTCCGAGTAGCCGTTGGCCTCCGCTCCGGGTCCGAGCCAGCCACGGCCGCCGACCTTCGCCTCGTACGCCTTCTTGGTGTCCGCGGGCAGCCGGAAGAAGGTCCGCGCCGCCTCCCGGATGCGGGAGCGCAGGGCGGGGTCGACGCCGTGGCCGGTGACCAGCAGGAATCCGGCGGTCCGGAGCGCCTCGTCGACAGTCCTGGCGATCGCCGCGCGTGCCTCGGCGTCGCCGTCCACCCAGGGGCGCAGATCGATGGTGGGGATACGGGGCCTACTCACCAATGTCCTCATTCCACAGTGCCGGGTTCTTCTCGATGAAGTCGGTCATCATCCGGACGCACTCGGGATCGTCGAGAAGCACGATCTCCACGCCGTGCTCGGCCAGCCAGTCGTGCCCGCCGTGAAAGGTGGCGGCCTCCCCGATCACCACGCGCGAGATGCCGAACTGGCGGACCAGGCCTGAGCAGTACCAGCACGGGGAGAGGGTGGTCACCATGGTCGTGCCACGGTACGACCGCTGCCGCCCCGCGGCCCGGAAGGCGGCCGTCTCGCCGTGCACCGAGGGGTCGTCGTCCTGGACGCGCCGGTTGTGGCCGCGCCCGAGAAGGGTGCCGTCGGCGCCGTAGAGCGCGGCCCCGATGGGGATGCCGCCCTCGGCGAGCCCGGCGCGGGCCTCCTCGACGGCGGTGGCGAGCCACCTCCGGGCCTGTGCCTGATCCATGGGGTCCATGCCTCTCACTCTCCTGTGGCCGAAACACCAGGGCAACGTGCGGAAAGTACTCTCCCGACAGCTCACAGCCGGACGAACTGTCGGGAGACGCGCATGCCCGCACTCACCCTGCGAGAGATCCTGGCCCTCGATCCCGTCCGCGCCGCCGAGCCCGAGCTGCTCGCCGGCCACACGGCCCTGGACCGCCCGGTCCGCTGGGTCCTCCCCCTGCTTCTCGGCTTCGCTCGAAGCGGGGGGACTCCCACCAGCGAGGTGTACGAAGGCGCGAACTTCCTGGACGGCGGCGAGTTGCTGCTCACCAACGGTTTCGGCCTGACGGACACCGAGGAGTCGATCCGCCGCCGGTACGTCCGCGAGCTGGCCGCCCGGGGCGCCGCCGGTCTCGCGGTGGAAGTCGGCCGCTCCCTTCCGTCCATGCCCGCCGAGGTGATCGACGAGGCCCACCGCCGCGAGCTGCCCCTGCTGGCCATGCACCGGGTCGTGCCCTTCGTACGGATCACCGAGGCCGCCAACCGGGCGATCGTGGCCCGCGGCCTGTCGGGCCGTTCGGTCGTACGGCCCTGGGGCGACGACCATACGGCGGCCCTGCTCGCCGACCTCGCCGACCGGGCGGCGCTGAACCAGCCGGAGGTGGAGGCGCGGGCCGCGCTCGCGGGCTTCCACCCCGGCCCCGGCGCCCGGCTGATCGGGGTGTCCCTGCACGGCACGCGGGAGGTCGGGACGGTCGACCGCGCGGTACGGCTCCTTGGCGGCGCCGGGGTGATGCGGGCCGCGTTCCCCGGGGACGTCCTGGCCCTGCTGTCCCTGCCGGGGGCGCGCGCCGGTGACCCGGTGAAGGCGGTCCAGGAGGCCTTCCGTACCTCGGCCGTCCCCGGCCTCACGGTCGCCGTGGGCCACGCGGTGTCCGCCTCCGACGGCGGCAGCGGGTGGCTGCGCTGGAGCGACACGCTGCGGGCGGCCCGTACGACACTGGAACTGGCGCTGACGGTCCCGCCCGCGGAGCCCGGCGTCCCCGACGGCCCCCTGGTCACCTCGTCCCGGGCCCTCGCCCTGGAGCGGGAGCTGACGCGGGGCGGAGTGGAAGCCAACCGCGAGCGTCTCGCGGCTCTGGTCCAGCACTCCCTGGGGCCGCTCCTGGCCTGGGAGGCGGCCCACCCCAGCGATCTGGTCCGCACCCTGGAGACCCACCTCCGCAACGGCTGCTCCCCCACCCGCACCGCGGCCCTCCTCCACATAGGCCGCCAGTCCCTCTATCAACGCCTGGAGCGCATCGAGTCGTTGCTGGACCTGGACATAGACGACCCGGACCTCCTGGGAGAGCTGCTGGCGGCAACCTGCGCGCACCGGCTGGTACGGGAGACGGGAGCGGTCGTGCGAGGTGGGTTGCGGACGGTGGCCTAGCGAAGCGTGACGAGGCTCGGCCCGTTGAAGGGCGCGTAGGACGTCACCGTACTCGGGGTCCGCAGGACGTCGTCCGTGTCGAACAGCTCGCGCGCGGCCTCGAAGGACACCTCCCCGCTGACGACTGGGGCGACACGGTCGTAGAACGCGCGCGACTGCTCCGGCAGCGGTTCCCCGGGCTCGCCCTCGCCCTCGCCCCACACGTCCCACAGCAAGGTCTCCACCTTGCTGAGCGCGGCGAGATCGAGCCGGATGTTCCCGGCCACGAACCGCTCTCCGTAGAAGGGCCCCTCCTGCGGCCGATGGAGTCCGAACTCCGTCTGGTCGGCCCCGTCCTCCCGGATGGCACGCCAGGCCTCACCCGCGACCAGGAAGCGTGAGCGCGGGACGTCCATCGGATCGAAGTCCACCGGCCAGTTGGCCGTGATCTCGGGGTCCGCCAACTGCGCGTCCGCCAGCAGCCAGCCCCGCCCCTCGTCCCAGTACTCGGTGACCACGTGGTCACCGTGGAACCCGGTCGACCCGAAGTAGTCGGCGAACCCGGACCGCAGCCGGGCCGGGATGCCGACATGGCGCAACAACGAGACGTGCAGCAGGGTGAAGTCGCGGCAGATCCCGACGAACCGGTCGCCCGGCTCGCGCCGCACGGTCAGCGGGGCGGCGTTCCGCTCGACGACGATCCGCAGGATGTCGTCGATGTAGCGGGACTCCGCGTCGTTGTGGAGCCGGTCGGTCGGATGGGTGTGGTCGAAGAGTTCTCCCTCGCCCCGATGAATCATCAGATCCCGTACGACACGGGCCAGTCGGGCGGTGTCGCGCGGCAAGTCGCCGTAAAGAGAGGCGAGTTCGCCCGGGTCGGAGAACACACTCTGCGCGGCGTAGAAGGAGCGCGACACGACGGGCCTCCCGAAAGGCGTCATCGACCACGTGTTCGATTACGGGTCGGCGCACCCCACCGTGTCAAAATTCCCCGCCGAATGTCCATACGCGGGCGGTCTCGAACTGCTCGTCCAGCGGAGCGCCTGAGCGGCGTTCACGGACTTTCCGCGCTGATACCGCCCACCCGCAGCAGCAGCTTGCCCATACTCGCCCGCGCCCCCATCAGCCGGTGCGCCTCCGCCGCCTCCTCAAGCCCGAACTCGGCGGTGACCGGCAGGGACACCGTGCCGTCGGCCACGGTCGCGAAGGCCCGCTCGGACAGGGCCCGCAGTTCGGCGGGGGCGGTCTGGGCGAGGGTCAGGATGGAGAAGCCGCCGACGGAGAGGCCGAGGGGGTACAGCTCGGGCTGACCCACCTGCCACGCCGGCGCCCCGCTCGCGTTGCCGAAGGAGACCAGGCGGCCGTAGACCGCGAGCGAGGCCAGGGAGGCGCGGAGGGTGTCGCCGCCGACCGGGTCCAGGGCGAGGTCGACCCCGCGCCCGCCGGTCGCCGCACGCACCGGCTCGGCGAAGTCACCGACGAACACCTCGTCGTATCCGTGCTCGCGCGCGTACGCCGCCTTGGCCTCGCCGGACACCACGCCGTACACCGTGGCGCCCGCCGCCTTCGCCAACTGCCCGACCACGGTGCCGATTCCGCCCGCCGCGCCCTGCACCAGGACCGTCTCCCCGGCGCTGAGCCGGCCCACGGTGTGCACGAGGGCGTACGCCGTCGGGAGCACCGCCGGCAGGGTGGCCGCCGTACGGAGATCGACGCCTGCCGGGAGCGGGAAGACGTTCGGCTCGTCGGCGACGACCACGTCCGCGTAGCCGCCGCCCGCCGTCAGCGCGGCGGTCACCTCCTGGCCGACGCTCAGCCCGGTCACGCCCTCGCCGACCGCCCGCACCCGCCCGGACGCCTCAAGGCCGGGCACGAACGGCAGCTTCGGCACCCGGTATCCCTCCGCACGCGCCTTGAGATCGGCGAAGTTCACCCCGGCGTACGCCACGTCGACGCTCACCTGCCCGGGTCCCGGCTCGGGCACCTCCGTCTCCACGACCTTGAGGGCCTCGGGACCGCCGTACTCCTGGATCTCGACCGCGCGCATGCCACACCCCAAACTGTTCAACGAAAACCGAACACTCAGAAGTGTATGGTTTTCATCGAACACTCGGCAAGCGGCCCGGAAGGACACCATGGCCACCCCACGTCACCGGACCGCCCCCGAGCACACACACCCCGACGAGGTCCCCGTCCTCACCGCGCTCGCCGCGCTCGCCGACCCCGTCCGGGCCCAGCTGGTGCGGGAGTTGGCCGGCTCCCCCGACTGGTCCCGCAGCTGCGGCACCTTCGACGTGCCCGTCGGCAAGGCAGGACTCAGTCACCACTTCGCGGTGCTGCGCGCGGCCGGGCTCGTGGAGCAGCGGGACGAGGGGCCGAGACGCGTCAACCGGCTCCGGCGGGCGGAGTTCGACGCGCGCTTCCCGGGGTTGCTGGAACTCGTGCTCCGAACGGACTTCTGAGCAATCCGGTGTCGACACTTTCGTAACCCAACGGACACCACACGATCTAGTCCGAACCAACTCCCCCTCCTTACCCTGGGATTGATACACAGCGCGCATGGGGGGAATGCGGGTGCACAGACAGCTGCACGGGCGCGGGGCGCTGTTCGACACGGATCCGGCGGGGCTCGCGCCACGGCTCGTGGGGCTGCGGCCGCACCAGCACCGGGCCACCCCTTTCGAGCATCCGCAGGAACTGCCCTTCGTCGTGCTCACCGGCCGGCGCGGGCTGGGCAAGAGCGCGGTGCTCGAAGAGCTGCGGGACGCCTACAAGGGGCACACCCCCGTCGCCCTGATCGACTGCGAGAGCGCCGAGTTCGTGGCGCCGCCCCCGGGACGGGACGCCGAGGCCTGGTCACCGGTGTCACAGGCGCTGCTGGTGATCGCCGAGCAGCTCGCGGAGCCGGTGACCGGCGCGGGGCGGATCACCTTCCCGCGGCTCATGTCGGGGCTGGTCGCGGTCGCCGCCGGGGGCTGGCGGGACGCCGACTCGGAGCGCATCCGGCGTGAGGTCGAGCGGATCCTGCTGCTGAACGAGAGCGGGTCGTGGGTCGCCGGGTTCGCCGGGCGCTGGGCCGGGCGGGTCGCCGCCAATGTCGCCGCGGCCGCGACCGGCACCGGGCCGCTGCTGTCCTCCGCCATCGAGGCGACCCTGGAGTCCATCTCGGACAGCTTCGTGCACCGCCGCCAGCAGCGCGCCGCCACCTGGTGGCGGGACTACCCCAACGCCAGCCGCAACGCCCGGCGCGGACTCATGCTGCTGTCCGGGCACTTCAGGGCGGGCGGCACCTCCCGCGAGCACGCGGAGCGCCATCTGGTGCGCGCCCTGCTCGCCGACCTCACCGACGCCTACACCGGCATGCTGCCCCGTATGCAGCGCATCGGCCGGCCGCTCGTCCTCGTGGACAACGCGCAGTCCGCGCCCGGCCCCGGCCTGACCGACCCGGCCCTGCGCGACCGTTCCGAGGGCATCGCCGACCAGGTCGTCTTCGTCACCGCGCTGCGCGGCGACAGCCGCCCCGCCCTGCGCAACGCCGTACGGCAGACCCTCCCGGAGGTCGCCCGGCGCACCGACTGGACGCCCGACCCCGCGTCCGCCTCCTCCCGCGCCCTGCTGGTCTCCCTGCCGCCGCTGAGCGCCGACGACACCCTGCACATCGTCGACGAGCACCAGGTGCCGCCCCAACTCCCGCACGCCATCCACCGGTTGACCGGTGGCAACCCGCTGGGCATCACGCTGCTCACCGAGTCCGCCGCGCAGCACGACACACCCTCCCTCAGCGAGCTGCTCACCTCCGACATACGGCTGCACGAGGACCACGACGGCCGGCCCGCCTACGTCGAACTCCTCGACCGACTGGTGCCCTCCGACCGGCTGGAGGAGCTGACCGTGCTGGCCGCCGCCCACGACCACGACTCCGCCACCGCGCTGGCCGAGGCCCTCCTGCCCGACGACTTCGGCCCGGCGGACGTACGGGCCCTGCAGACCCGGCTGGTCCAGGAGGGGCTGCCGGAGGTGCCGGGCCGGTTCGTCGGCGACCCGTTCGTGCGGACGCTGCTGCTGCTCCGGCTGCACCACCGCTCCGCCGACCACGGGCGCTGGCGGGAGGCGCACGAGACACTGATCGCGCACTACGCGCCCACGGACACCTCGGGCGCCCGCTACCGCCTGCATCACGAACTCGCCCTGGGTGCAACGGAGTCCGCGGTCACCCACCTGCGTGACACCTTCACCGCCCTGGACACCCGCAGCTGGCTGCGCACCCTGCGCTTCGTCGCCTCGGCGCCCTACTTCCACGCGCACGACGCCGAGGGCCACGACTTCGACGCGCGCGACGACCGGCGCGCGGCGATCGCGCTCGGGCACACGGACGCCGCCCAGCGGGTGCCGGACGATGTGGACCCCGTACTGCATCTGCGGGTACGACGGCTGCTGTACGCCGTGTGGCAGCTGACCGACCCGCTCGCGCTGCCCGACCCGAAGGTGTGCGACCGGCTGCGCTTCGAGCTGGAGCAGCTGTCCAACCTGCGCCCGGCGGGCAACGCGCTGCTGTGGCGGGCCTCCCGGGACTGGCCCGAGGACGCGCTCGCAGGGCGCCCGCTCAGAGTCCCGGACGACCACGACGACAGCGGCGACGACGGCGAGGGGGAGGCGTGATGGCCGGCACAGGCTTCGGAACGTGGCTGCGGGAGGGCGTCTGGGAGATCCCCCTGCGCCGGTACATCGCCCTGCTGCTGACCCTCGTGGTGCTGGTCGGACTGGGTTTCGGCGTCCGCGCCCTGGCCCACGACGACCGCTCCTGCGCGGCCGGGGTGGTCAGGCCCGAGGACAGCGACGAGTGCGTCGGTGTCTCGGCGACCGACTACGACTGGGGCCGGGCCCCGCTGCGGCCGGTGGTCCGGGCGATCGACCGCGAGAACCGGTCCATCAAGGGCCCGTTCGTCACGGTCGCCCTCCTTGAGCCCTTCACCGCCACCGACGCCGACAACCTCGGTGACGTCCTGCACGAGCTCCAGGGCGCGTATCTCGCGCAGTACCAGGCCAACCACCAGTCCAACGGGACCGTCCCCGCGATCCGGCTGGTGCTCGCCAACCCCGGGTCCACCGGCGCCCATTGGGAGCACACCGTCGATCAGCTGGAGGGCATGACCGGCGGCAAGGACCGGCTGCGGGCGGTCGCCGGGGTCGGGCTGAGCACCTCCAACAACAAGCGGGCGGTCACCGCCCTCACCGCCCGCGGCATCGCGGTGATCGGCACCTCCATCACCGCCGACAACCTCGCCAACGGCCAGAACGGCAAGGACCCCTTCCCCGGGCTCGCCCGGGTCGCCCCCACCAACACGGACGAGGCCCGCGCGCTCACCTCCTTCGCCCAGGTCGCGGCCGACAAGGCGGTCCTGGTCTACGACGAGAAGGCGGACGACCAGGAGAACGGCGATCCCTACTCGCTGACCCTGCAACGGTCGTTCGAGAAGCTGCTCAAGGGATCGCCGTACGCCCCCTGGTCGTTCAACCCGCCCGACGACCGCGCCCAGGAGGGCTCCACCGCCAACGACTTCGAGCAGATCACCCATCTGGTCTGCGACACGGACGCCGGCACCGACACCATCCTGTTCGCCGGACGCCACACCCAGCTGCGCCAGTTCATCAACGCACTCGGCGAACGCGGCTGCCAGAAGCGGAAGTTCACCCTGCTCACCGGTGACGAGGCGTCCTACCTGACCGGCGACAAGGACCTGAACCGGGACGCCCTCGACCGCAACCTCACCGTCCGCTACACCGCTCTCGCCCACCCGGACGCCTGGATCAAGTCGCCGCCCGCGACCGGGGGTTCGACCGCCGACGCGAAGGTCCTTCAGGAACTGGTCCGGGCGGGCCAGGGCGACAAGGTGGGCCCGATCGGTGACGTCGACCTGGAGGACGGCCAGCTGATCATCGCCTACGACGCGATGCGGCTGACGTACCAGGGCATCCGGTTCGCCAAGGGCAGCAAGGACATCCCCACCCTCGAAGAGGTCCGCAACGAGTGGCGGCTCATCAAGGGCACCCAGCAGCGGGTCAACGGCGCGTCCGGCTGGATCTGCCTCGACAACCACGGCAACCCGTACGACAAGGCCGTACCCATCGTGGAACTGACCCCGCAGGGCACCGCCCGGTTCGTGCGGATCGCATGGCCGGAGGGGAGGCCACCGGCGAAGGAGTGCCTGCCGCCGGCGTAGGCGCCGTGCCCGAGGTGCACCTCTAGCCGTCCAGGAGTTCCACCAGGCGTTCGAACCGAGCTCGCCACTCGGGCTCGGTCTCGCCCTCCCCCTCGTACTCGTGCGTGAAGCGCAGTACGGCCCCGTCGTCCCCGTCCCGCTCCAGATGGAACCGGACCCGGCCGCCCCGCTCCAGCGTGTACTCGGCGACCCGGTCCACGTCCCACGCGGTGACCCGGCCCTCCCCGAGGCCCGGCAGCACCACCGCGCCGCCGAGCCGGGGCTCCAGCGCCTCCACCCCGGTCCACCAGGCCCCCAGCCCCTCCGCCGTGGCCACCGCCGGCCAGACCGTCTCCATCGGCACCGACAGCCGCACCAGGAAGTGCAGGATGCGGGTGCTGCCGTGGGTCTGACTGACGCCCTGCTCGACGGAACCGGTCATGACTCCAGGGTGGCCCGGAGCCCGGCGTTCCGCACACGATGAAGGCCGGTTCCCGTGACTGAGGTCACAGGGAACCGGCCTTGGCCGCAAGGTGGTCTCAGACGCCGGCGTAGGAGTGCTTGCCGGTGACGAAGATGTTGACGCCGTAGTAGTTGAACAGCCAGCAGCCGAAGGCGAGCATCGCCAGGTAGGCGGCCTTGCGGCCCTTCCAGCCGGCGGTGGCACGGGCGTGCAGGTAGCAGGCGTAGGCGACCCAGGTGATGAAGGACCAGGTCTCCTTGGGGTCCCAGCCCCAGTAGCGGCCCCAGGCGTCGCCCGCCCAGATCGCGCCCGCGATGATCGTGAACGTCCACAGCGGGAAGACGGCCGCGTTGATGCGGTAGGCGAACTTGTCGAGGCTCGCGGAGGCGGGCAGCCGGTCGAGGACGGAGTTCGCGAACCTGCCGGGGGTGCCGCCGGTCGCGATCTTGTTCTCGTAGCTGTCCTTGAAGAGGTACAGGATCGTGGCGACCGCGCCGACGTAGAACACCGCGCCGCAGAAGATCGCGGTGGAGACGTGGATGTACAGCCAGTACGAGTGGAGGGCGGGAACCAACTGGTCGCTGGCGGTGTACAAGACAGTGACGGCGAGGCCGAGATCGAGGAGGACCGTGGTGATCAGGAACAGCCCGAGCCAGCGCACGTTCTTCTTCAGGGCCAGCAGCCCGAGGTACACGGCGACGGCCACCGTGGAGAAGGTGATGTTGAACTCGTACATGTTGCCCCAGGGCGCCCGCTCCACCGAGGCCGCGCGGGCGACGACCCCGGCGAGCTCGACGAGAAAGGCGAGCACCGTGAGGGAGATGGCGATACGCCCGTAGAGGTCGCCCTGCTCGTCCCCGCCGTGTGCCCCGGGTCCGTCGGGCACGTCCCGCGAACCGGCCGCCGACCGCACCACGACCTGCGGCCGCTCCAGTACGGCGGTACTGCCGCCCTTGTTCACGGTGACGGCCGGCGCCTGCCCCTTCTTGGCGTCGGCCGTGAGCGCGGCGGCGGTCCGGCCGACCTTGCTGCGGCTGCCGAGGAGCCATTCGGCGATGTACGCGAAGAAGGCCAGGGTGTAGACGGCCATCGCGGAGTAGATCAGCGTGTTGCTGATGTTGGCGAGGTGCTCGTTGGTGGCGGTGGCGAGAGTCACTTCTCAGGCCTTTCGGCAGGGATGACTTGAGGATCGTCGTTCGGCTGCGGGTCGGTGGGGGCTGGTCGCGCCCGCGCGGCGGTAGCCGCAGATTCAGCACCGCCCCGCGCCCCTGGGTTGGCTGGGTCACCCTGCGTTTGGTCGTACAGCACTCCCGCCAGCTGTCCCAGTTCCTCGGGCACCTTCGCCGACTCGCTGCGGCCCAGGCCTGCCATCTCGACCACCGTCACTCCATCCGCACCGCGCACCGCCCTGACCCACACGCGGCGGCGCTGGATGAACAGGGACGCGGCGAGGCCGAAGATCGCGGTGAGGGCGCCGGCGAGGGCCCAGCCGCTGGCGGGCTGCTGGACGACCTGGAAGTTCGCCCACTGCTTGGTGCCGTCGTAGGTGACCGAACCGGCGCCGTTGGGGAGCTTCATGGTCTCGCCGGGCTTCAGGTTCTCCCTGAGCTGCTCGCCCTTGGAGTCCTTGAACTCCTTCACATGCGACTTGTCGAGCTGGTAGACGCTCTGCGGGATGCCCGAGTCGACACCGAGGTCACCGTGGTACGGCGCGAGGTTGAGCACCGGGTTGTTCAGCGCGGGGAAGGTGGAGGCCGTCTCGCTGCCGGTGGTGTAGGTCGGCAGGAAGAAGGCCGAGATACCCAGCTGCTCGCTGACGCCCTTGGCGTTCTTGTAGCCGTCGAGGACCTTGATCACACCGGTGGAGGTGACGTTGGAGTCGAGCGGCAGCATGGCGACCGCGTCGTGGAAGACGACGTTGCCCTTGCCGTCCCGGACCGTGATCATGGGCGCGTAGCCGTGGGCGGTGAGATAGACCTTCGCGTCGCCGATCTCCAGCGGCTCGTTGACCTTGACGAGGGTCTTGCGGTCCTTGCCGTAGGCGCCCTCGCTGTAGGTGATGGCCGCCTGGTAGAGGCGCGGCGTGCCCTTGTTGGGGCCGGTGGTCTCGTAGGTGCCGGTGAACTTGTTCAGGGTGAAGCTGAGCGGCACCAGGTCGCCGGTGTCGAAGAGGTTCCCGGACTTGAAGTCGTCGTACTGGGTGAGGGTGTTGGAGAAGCCGTCGCCCTCGACGACCAGCTTGTTGCCCTCGGACTTGAAGAGCTGGCCCCAGGCGAAGGCGGTCAGCATCACGATCAGCGCGATGTGGAAGGCGAGGTTGCCGATCTCGCGCAGATAGCCCTTCTCGCCGGCGACGTTGTCCCCGGCGAGGTGGGCGCGGAAGCGCTTCTTCTTCAGCAGGGTGAGCGCGGCTTCACGGACCTGCTCGGGCTCGGCCTCGGTGCGCCAGGTGGTGTAGGCGGGCAGCCGGGTCAGCCGCTTCGGGGCGCCCGGCGGGCGGCTGCGCAGCTGGCCGACGAACTGCCAGGTGCGGGGCACGATGCAGCCGATGAGGGAGACGAACAGCAGGATGTAGATCGCGGAGAACCACACCGAGCTGTAGACGTGGAAGAGGCCGAGCTTGTCGTAGACGTCCCCGAGGGTGGGGTTGTTCTTGACGAAGTCGGCGACCTTGGTCGCGTCGGTGCCGGTCTGCGGGATCAGCGAGCCGGGGATCGCACCGAGCGCCACCAGCAGGAGCAGCAGCAGCGCGACCCGCATGGAGGTCAGCTGGCGCCAGAACCAGCGGGCCCAGCCGATCGCTCCCAGGGCGGGCAGGTTGGGCGGGCCCTCGACCGGCGCGGTGGACAGCTGGGAACCGGCGGCGCCGAGGTCCTGGTCGCCGACGGGAGCGTCGGCGGTAGCGGGGGTGGCGGGTGTGGTCTTGCTCATGGATCAGATCCCCACAGTGAAGCCGGCGGACCAGGACTGGACGTCCTGCACAAGGCGGTCCCACGCGCCGGTCAGCAGCAGCAGTCCGGTCACGATCATCATGGTGCCGCCGATGCGCATGACCCAGACGTAGTGGCGCTTGACCCAGCCGAAGGCGCCGAGCGCCTTGCGGAAGGCGACCGCGGCGAGCACGAAGGGCACTCCGAGGCCGAGGCAGTAGGCGACGGTCAGTATGGCACCGCGGCCCGCGCTGCCCTGCTGGGAGGACAGGGCGATCACCGAGGCGAGGGTCGGGCCGATGCAGGGGGTCCAGCCGATACCGAACAGCGCGCCCAGCAGCGGGGCCCCGACCAGGCCCATGGCGGGCTTGTTGTGGAAGCGGAACTCCCGCTGGGTCATCCAGGGCATCAGGCCCATGAAGAAGACGCCCATGAGGATCATGAGCCCGCCCAGCACCTTGGACAGCACGCCCTGGTTCTCCTGGAGCGTCTGGCCGAAGTAGCCGAACAGCGCCCCGCTGGAGACGAACACCGCGGTGAAGCCGAGCACGAACAGGGAGGCGCCCGCGACCATCCGGCCGCGCCGGGCCTCGGCCAGGTCGGTGCCGGTGACGCCGGTGACGTACGACAGATAACCGGGGACCAGCGGCAGGACGCACGGGGAGAAGAAGGAGACCAGCCCGCCGAGGACCGCGATGGGCAGGGCGAGCAGCAACGCGCCGTTGAGGACGGTGCCGTTGTAGCCGGTGTCGGCGGCGAGCGTGACGACTGCGCTCACGTCACTTCTCCGCGACGACCGGGTCGATCATCTTGCGGAGCTTGCTCTCG
Source organism: Streptomyces sp. NPDC019531 (assembly GCF_044903305.1). Lineage (NCBI taxonomy): Bacteria > Bacillati > Actinomycetota > Actinomycetes > Kitasatosporales > Streptomycetaceae > Streptomyces > Streptomyces sp. NPDC019531. The sequence continues at coordinate 185,831 of NZ_JBJDQL010000008.1, forward strand.
CTGAGCGCGGCCAGCGAGCGGGCGGCGATCTTGCCGTCCCGGTCGATGACGAGCGTGGAGGGCACGGCCTGCGGGTTGAGGGTGCCCTTCTGGAAGCGGAGCATCAGCTTGCCCGTCGGGTCGTACAGGCTGGGGAAGGTGATGCCCATGTCCTTCTCGAAGGCGCGGGCGTTCTGGACGCTGGTGTCGCGGGTGTTGACGCCGACGAACTGCACGTCCTGGCCCTTGAGTTCCTTGTAGACCGCTTCGAGGTTGGGTGCCTCGGCCCGGCATGGGGCGCACCAGGAGCCCCACATGTTCAGGACGACGACCTTGCCCTTGTAGTCGGCGACGTCGAGCTGTCCTCCGTCGACGGTCTTGCCTGAGAGGTCGGGGGCGGTGCCCCGGTCCCCCTGCTTGGCGGTGGAGATGCCGTCCGCGCCCATGATGAAGTTGGTGTCGCCGCCTCCGCCCGAGGTGCCGCCCGAGCCGCACGCGGACAGGGTCAGCGCGGTGGCTGCGGCGCCCACGGTGAGCAGACTGGCACGGACTCGGGAGCGGCTACGGCTGGCGGCACTCATGTGAAAAGTTTCGCATGCCCGTTCTGGGGATCTTGCGCACCCCCCTTGCGGGCGGAAACCCGCATTTCAGGCAGCGTTCGAGGAGGGCGTCGAGGACGAGGGGGAGGACGAGGTCGAGGGGCCCTGGAGGAACGTCTTCCAGCCACCTGCGGGCTGCTGTCCGACGTCGAGCGTCCGCAGCTGCGCGAGCACCTCCGGCTTCTGTACGTCCATCCAGTCGACGAACTGCCGGAAGGAGACCATGCGGACGTCCGCGCCCTTCTCCTTCTCCCGCGCGATGTGCTTGAAGGCCTGCTCGACGGCGTCCATGTAGATGCCGCCGTTCCAGTGCTCGAAGTGGTTGCCGACGAAGAAGGGGGCGCGGTTGGTCTCGTAGGCCCGCTGGAAGCCCGCGACGTAGGAGCCGGCGGACTGCTCGCGCCAGGCCGGGTAGTTGTAGGCGGGCGCGTTGGTCGAGTTGATCGACTGGTTGGCGAGCATGTTGTAGTCCATGGACAGGACCTCGAAGCTGTGGCCGGGGAAGGGTATCGCCTGCAGGGGCAGGTCCCAGACGCCGTTCTTCCTGTCGGGCCAGACCTGGCGGCCGCCGGGCGAGGAGGCGTCGTAGCGCCAGCCGAGTTCGCGGGCGGTGGGCAGCAGGTTGTTCTGGCCGAGCAGACAGGGCGTGCGGCCGCCGACGAGCTCCTTCTCGTAGTCGAAGGGCAGGGCGGGCAGGTCGGTCCAGCCGGTGTTGGTGCGCCACTCCTTGACGAAAGCTTTCGCCTGAGCGATCTCCGACCGCCACTGCGCGGGCGTCCAGTTGGCGACCGTGCCGTGGCCGGAGCAGAAGTGGCCGTTGAAGTGGGTGCCGATCTCGTGCCCTTCGAGCCAGGCACGGCGGACGTTGGTGAGGGTCGCCTTGACGTGCTCGTCGGTGAGGTAGCCGATGTCGGAGGCACCGCGGGGGTTGTTCGGGGGGTCGTAGAGCCGCTTCTTCGACTCGGGCAGCAGATACAGCCCGGAGAGGAAGAAGGTCATGTGTGCGCCGTGCTGCTTGGCGAGGTCGAGGAAGCGCGGGAAGAGGCCGTTGCCGACCTCGCCGGCCCCGTCCCAGGAGAAGATCACGAACTGCGGCGGGGTCTGCCCCGGCTCCAGCGGCACGGGCTTGCCGGGCTGGTACGGCTGCTTGCCGGTGAAGGAGGTGGAGCCGTCGCCGATGGGGCGCGCGGTGACGGCCGGGCTCTTGCTCGCCGAGGACCCCGAGGTGCGGGTCACCCCGTCCGACCCGGTGAGGCTCCCGCACCCCGACAGGCCGACGGCGGCAGCGGCACCGGCGCCGAGTCCGAGTGCTCCCCTTCGGGTGAGAGAGTGCATGCTTCCCCGATTCGTCACGTGCTCTGGTGGTCACCCAGTCAGAGGAGGCGACGAGGGGGGAGGTTCCCGCACTTTTTCCGGATTCGGTAACAGAAGCGCGCCCCGAAGGGGTACGGGGAACTGCGCGACCAGCAACAACGGACCGCCAGTTCCCCACAGACCGACTACGCCCCGAATGCCTTGCCCTTGCCCTTCACCGGCTTGGCACCCGCCCGCAGATGGACCGGCACAAGATCGAGCGCGGGCTCGGAGTACCCCACGGACACGATCCTGTCGCCCTGATACGTGAAGGACGTCAGGGACGCGAGCGTGCACTGCCGCCTGCGCGGGTCGTGCCACAGCCGCCGCTTCTCGACCCACGACCGCACGATCCAGATCGGCAACTGGTGACTGACGAGCACGGCTTCATGCCCCCGCGCCCGGTCCCGCGCGGCGTCCAGCGCGCCCTTCATCCGCACGACCTGGTCGACGTACGGCTCGCCCCACGACGGCTTGAACGGGTTGACGAGGTGCTTCCAGTTGTCCGGGTTCTTCAGCGCCCCGTCGCCCACGCCGAAGGTCTTGCCCTGGAAGACGTTCTCGGCCTCGATGAGCCGCTCGTCGGTCGCGATGTCGAGCCCGTGCGCCTTGGCGATCGGCGTGGCGGTCTCCTGCGCCCGCTCCAGCGGGGAGGCGCCGACATACGTGACATCTCGGGCAGCCAGATGCTCGGCGACCCGGTCGGCCATCTGCCGCCCCAGCTCGGAGAGGTGATAGCCCGCGAGACGGCCGTAGAGCACCCCGTCGGGGTTGGCGACCTCGCCGTGCCGCATGAGGTGGACGACGGTGATGTCGCTGTTGTTCTCGAAGGTGCTGCTCATGCCGCCGTGGCCTCCGCCGCCGCTCGGGCCGCCGCCGGAAGGGCGTCGGCGATCCGCTGAACCGCCTGCTCGTCATGGGCCGTGGACACGAACCACGACTCGAAGGAGGACGGCGGCAGGTAGACGCCGTTCTCCAGAAGGGAGTGGAAGAAGGCGGTGAACCGGAAGGACTCCTGCGCCTTGGCGTCCTCGTAACTGCGCACCGGCCGGTCGGTGAAGAACACGGAGAACATGTTGGAGGCGCTCTGCACGGTGTGCGCGACGCCTTCCTTGCCGAGCGCCTCGGAGACCAGCGACTGGATCCGCCCGGACACGGTGTTGACCTTGTCGTAGGCGGCGTCGTCGAGCAGCCGCAGCTGGGCGAGCCCGGCGGCGGTGGCGACGGGGTTCCCGGAGAGGGTGCCGGCCTGGTAGACGGGCCCGGCGGGAGCGAGGTGGGCCATGATGTCCGCGCGCCCGCCGAAGGCGGCGGCGGGGAACCCGCCCCCCATGACCTTCCCGAAGGTCATGAGATCGGGGCGAACGCCGTCGATGCCGTACCAGCCACTGCGGCTGGTACGGAACCCGGTCATGACCTCGTCGGAGATGTAGAGGGCGCCGTTCTGCGCGCAGGCGTCCCGCAGCCCCTGGTTGAACCCGGGAAGGGGCGGAACAACACCCATGTTCCCCGGTGAGGCCTCCGTGATCACACAGGCGATCTCACCGGGGTGCCGGTGGAAGGCCTCGTGGACGGCTTCGAGATCGTTGTACGGCAGCACGATCGTGTCGCCGGCCTGGGCGCCGGTGACGCCCGGGGTGTCGGGAAGCGCGAAGGTGGCCACACCGCTGCCCGCCGCGGCGAGCAGTGAGTCCACGTGACCGTGGTAACACCCGGCGAACTTGATGACCTTGGTGCGCCGGGTGAAGCCACGGGCGAGCCGGATGGCGGACATGGTGGCCTCGGTCCCGCTGGAGACGAGCCGCACCTGGTCGACTGGCTCGACCCGGGCGACGATCTCCTCGGCGAGCGCGACCTCGCCCTCACCGGGGGTACCGAAGGAGGTGCCTTTCGACACCGCCTCCCGGACGGCGGCGATCACTTCGGGGTGCGAGTGCCCGAGGATCATGGGGCCCCAGGAACAGACGAGGTCGACGTACTCGCGTCCGTCGGCGTCCGTCAGGTACGGCCCGGTGCCGGAGACCATGAAGCGAGGGGTGCCGCCCACGGCGCGGAATGCGCGCACCGGGGAGTTCACGCCGCCGGGCGTGACGGCCGAGGCGCGGTCGAACAGGGCCTGCGAGACAGGCGCGTCGTACGAATAGGGCAATTCACTCATATCCTGCGACTACTCCGACCTTCTCCGGGTGTGTTCGGCTTTCTTCGGCTTTCTCGGACTCCGTTGCCGGTGACTACCTCAGGGTAGGCCAGGGCTCGAAACGCCCCGGCCCCCGGCGATCTGCGAAACTGGATGCAGATACACACAGCTCACGGAGATGACGGCACGGAGCCGTTTGTTCAGGGGCTGCGAAGATCCTGCGGACAGGTGTTTCAACGCACGTTTCGGCGGGCGGCCGTGGGGGAGGTCACTGACACGATGATCGGGTTGCGCGGCGGGGGCCACGCGTCCTAGAAAAGCAGTCGGGTGGAGATATGCATCGCGGTGGCGGACTGGGCGAGGGGACTGATGACCTGGGTCCTCGACGTGCCCGGCGGGGGAAGCACCGGCGCGAGGCGGAGGAAGCCAACGAGACGCGTCAGGGACTCGGTGCATCCGGTGCACCGGGCACAACCGGTGAGTCGGAACGCGACGAGCGACGTATCGAACGTCGGATCGATCGGTTGAGGGCGGGAAGCAGGAATGGTGGTCGGGTGGGGGTGACGTACAAGTACTTCGGCGCGCCCGACGGCGCGACCGCGGCCCGGGTCCCGATCTCGATGCGCCCCGAGGAACTCGGCGGCGACGAGCTCGGCATGAACGGCATGTTCACCAAGATCAAGCCGGAGACGATGGCGGCGATGGTCCTCACCGGCATAGAGGGCGTCCCGCTCCACAAGGTCCCCCCGCTCGAACTGATCGTCCTCCACCCCGACTACGCGGTGGTCAAGCTCCCCATGACGGTCGTCGACCCCCTGCGCGGCATCGGCGAGGAAGCGGTCGGCGCGGCGGCGTTCATCTGGTCGACGGTCCCGGACCGGGGCGGCCCGCGGGACGCGTTCAATGTCTACCAACTGCTGCACGAGTGGCAGGACTTCAGCCATCGGTTGCATGAGGCGGGGCATCAGCCGTATTGCCTTGTCTGGCCCTGACCTGGGGCTTCGTTTGGTGCGGGCGGGGCTTTCGGGTCCCGCCTTTGTCATGTGCCGGGAGGGGCCGTCAGGCGGCCAGGGCACATTGAGGGCACATGGGTTTCGGCGGGGGCGCCATGTGCCCTCTCGGCAGTGCGATCAGCCCAGGGCGTCGAGGGCCGCGAGGATGTCGGCGGGTTCGGCGCGGGTGGTGTAGTCGGTGTCGACGAAGGCCCAGCGGATCGTGCCGTCGCGGTCGATGACGTAGGTGGCGGGCAGCGGCAGCGTGCGCGGGTGGCCGTAGTTGACGCGCTGAAGGTCGAAGCCGAGCTTGTCGTAGACGGCGGCGAGGTCGTCGGGGAGGTCGAAGGCGAGGCCGTACTGCTTGGCGGTGTCGGAGCCGATGTCGCTGAGGACGTCGAAGGTGAGGGCGTGCTTCTCGGCCAGAGTGAGGGACTCGTCGGGGATCTGCGGGGAGACGGCCACCAGCCGGGCGCCGCGTGCGGTGATCGCGTCGTGGTGCTGCTGGAGGGTGCGGAGCGCGATATTGCAGTAGGGGCACCAGGCGCCGCGGTAGAAGGTCAGGACGACCGGCCCGTCAGCAAGCAGGTCGTCCAGAGCCAGGACCTGCCCGGCGGCGGAGCGGAGGCTGAAGCGCGGGGCCTGGGCGCCGATGGCAAGGGCGCGGTCGGCCTGGCCGGAGTCGGCGAGTTCCTGGCCGGCGCGCTGCATGATGGCCCGGATCTCGGCGGGGATCTGCTGCTGGCGGGCTTCGTAGAAGGTGCGCAGTTCGGCGTTGAGGGTGGTCATGGCGCTTGTTCCTCCTGGCTGGTGGCTGACGCGGGGCCGGACGCCGCTCAAGGTCGGGGCGGCGTCGGCAAAATCTTGAAATGACCGTTCCAAGATAAGGCCGGGCGTGGCCCCGCGCCAGCCGTGTGGAGGGTCCGATGGGTCAGAGGCTGGTGAACGGGCGGTGATCAGCCAGGGCGAGAGCCCTGATGAAGGCGGCGAGATGGACGGCGCGGCGGGCAAGGAAGCGGCGGAGTCGGGGCGTCTGCGATCCGTACGCGGCGGCCCACAGGGCTGGTATGCGATTCATGGGGGCATGGTCGCGGCGCGTGGCGGCCCGCAGGCGGATCGTGGACGAAGCTGGACGCTGCTGCACAGGCGGGTGGCCTGTGCAGCTCTGTACCCGTCAGCGCCTTTGCCGCCGGGTGAACGCGGAGTATCTTGGAATCCCTATTTCAAGATGGCGGGGTGAGGCATGCCGGACATCAAGCACTTCGATCCGGACGCGACCCTGGAGGCCGTGGTGCGGCTGTTCTGGCGGCAGGGTGTGGCCTCGACCGGAATCCAGGACGTGGTGACGGCGACCGGGCTCAACCGCTCCAGCCTGTACGCCACGTTCGGCGGCAAGCAGGAGCTCTACCTCGCCGCGTTGCGCCGCTATCTCGAACAGCGATCTCAGCCGATGTTCCGACGCCTGGCGGAGGACGGGCGGGGGCTGCAGGCCGTCTCCGAGTTCTTCGGCGGCCTGATCGAGGCGCGCTGCTCCGGCGAGTACGCCCGCTGGGGCTGCATGGTCTCCAATGCACACGCAGGGGCCGAGAACAGTGATCCGGAGGTGCGCGCCGTCCTGGACCGGCATCACCAGGATTTGCGGGACGCGCTGTACGCGGCGCTCGTCGCCGGCGAGGCCCAGGGCCAGTTGGCCGCCGGTGCGGACCCCGGCGCCTCCGCCGACTTGCTGGCGCTGCTCGCCTACGGTGTGAACCTGCGCTCCCGTGCCGGCGCCGATGCCGCGACACTGAGGAAGACGGTGACGGCCGCCCTGGACTCGATCGCCGACCGAGCGGCCGCGTAGAACCGGCTGACCCGGCTCTCAACTGCCGTGGGGAGCAGGCGAAGTGCCCGGACGAAGAACGGGCGCCGCCTTCGCTCCTGCTGTGTCCGCCGTGTAGTCCCCAGGGGATGTGACGTCGACACCCTCCGGCGCCTTGACGGCCTTGAGCACGAAAGTCAGGACTACCGTCACCATCACGTTGAGCACGAACGCCGTCAGGCCGATGTAACCGATCTCGCCAATGCCCGGGATCTCCTTCGCCGAGCCGCCGAAGTGCCTCTGCGTCGGGGAGGCGACGCCGTACGCGGCGAAGGTGCCGTAGACCATGCCGACCGCCCAGCCGGCGAGCAGCGCCCAGCGGTGGAACCAGCGGGTGAAGAGGCCGCCGACCAGAGCCGGGAAGGTCTGCAGGATCCAGATGCCGCCCAGGAGCTGGAAGTTGATGGCCACCGTCTTGTCCATGGTCAGGACGAAGACCAGCGCACCGATCTTCACCAGCAGGGACACCAGCTTGGAGACCTTCGTCTCCTGTTCCGGTGTCGCGTCCGGCTTGATGAAGTCCTTGTAGATGTTGCGGGTGAAGAGATTCGCGGCTGCGATCGACATGATCGCGGCCGGCACAAGCGCGCCGATGCCGATCGCCGCGAAGGCCACGCCCGCGAACCAGCTCGGGAACATGTCCTCGAACAGCTGCGGGATCGCCAACTGCCCGTTGGTGACCTTGACTCCGGCCGCGATGGCCATGAAACCCAGCAGAGCCAGCAACCCCAGCATCAGCGTGTAGAGGGGCATCACCGTTGTGCTGCGCCGGATCACCTCGCGGCTGCGGGAGGACAGCGTGGCCGTGATCGAGTGGGGGTACATGAACATGGCCATCGCGGAGCCGAGGGCCAACGTCGCGTACGTCCACTGGGCTTCACTGCCGCTGACCAGTGATCCACGGGGCTTGCCCGTGGCCGGATTGGTCTGGGAGAACGCCTGGCCCGCCTTGGCGAAGATGTCGTCGAAGCCGCCCAGCTTGATCGGTATGTAGATGATGGCCACCGTGATGACGATGTAGATCAGGGTGTCCTTGACGAACGCGATCATGGCTGGGGCTCTCAGGCCCGAGGAGTAGGTGTAGGCCGCCAGCACGCCGAAGGCGATCAGCAGCGGCAGGTCCTTGACGAACCAGTTGCGGTTCTCGCCGCCGCCGACGCCCATGACGTCGAGAACCGCCTGGATGCCGACCAGTTGAAGTGCGATGTACGGCATCGTCGCCAGGATCCCGGTGAAGGCCACGGCCAGCGACAGGCCCTTCGAGCCGAAGCGGCCGCGCACGAAGTCGGCCGTGGTGACGTACCCGTGCCTGTGGCAGACCGACCAAAGCCGTGGCAGGAACGTGAAGATCAGCGGGTAGACGAGGATCGTGTACGGCACCGCGAAGAACCCGGCCGCACCCGCGGCGTAGATCGCCGCGGGAACAGCCACGAAGGTGTAGGCGGTGTACACGTCGCCGCCGAGCAGGAACCACGTGATCCAGGTGCCGAACGAGCGGCCGCCCAGGCCCCATTCGTCGAGGGTGTGCTCGTTGTCGGCCTTGCGCCAGCGCGCGGCCAGGAAGCCCATGACGGTCACGGCCAGGAAGAAGAGGACGAAGACGGCGAGTGCGACGCCGTTGACGCCGCCGGTCATGTCGCCGTACCTCCCTTGCCAGGCAGGTGCGTTGTCGCCTTGGCCTGGGCGGCGACGACCTCGCGGCTGACCAGTTCGTCGAGTTCGGCGTCCAGCGCGGTAATGCCCTCGGGAGTCTGGGCGGCGGCCTGCGGGTTGCTCCCGCGGACGGCGACGGCGATCCCTGCCAGGGCCATGGGCAGCGCCACGAACACCGCGGCGGTGCGGATGCCTCCCGGCGCCGAGAGGACCAGGGCGATGAGGGGCGGGCCGAAGGCCCCGCCGGACTTGCCGACGGCCGCGGCCCAGCCGCCGGCGGTGCCCCGGATGGCCAGGGGGTAGATCTCGGCCGTGTAGGGGCCGATGAGCGCGATGACTCCGGCGGTGCCGGCGAACAGCAGCATCACGGTGGCCAGCAGGATGGGCCGGCTGCCCTCCAGCCCGACGGCGGCCAGCGTCAAAAGGGCGCCGACGGTGAGGGCCGCGTAGACGACCATAGTGCCCCTGGCCGACCAGTGCATGTAGAGCCATGCGCCGACCGCGCAGGTGGGGATGGCCAGCAGTGACGAGAGGAACAGCAGGGTGGCGGCGGACATGCCGTGCCGGCCGGAGGATTCCAGCTGGCTGGGCAGGAAGGTGATGAACCCCCAGTAGACGAGGCCCCAGGCCAGTGCGTAGGCGCTGACGACCAGCGTCTTGGCCGTCTGCGGGCGCTTGAACAGGGCGGAGGCCGGGACCTGCTTCGCCCGTGTCTGCCGGGCGGTGAAAGCGGCCGATTCGGGGATCCAGCGGTTCAGTGCGATCAGGACCAGGACCAGCGGGAGTTGGGCGAACCAGGTCACGCGCCAGCCCGCCAGGGGAATCAGGACGGCGGCCAGGCCGGAGGCGGCCATGTAGCCGCCGGTGGTGGTGAGTCCGGCCTGCAGGACCATGATGGCCGCCCGGCGGCCGGGCGGCAGGCTCTCGGTCATCAGGGCGTAGACGACGGGCAGCATGCCGCCGGCCGCCATGCCCATCAGGGCACACATGACGAGCGTGCCGGCGAAGGTCGGCATGGCGCCGCACACCGTGGTGCCGAGGAAGAGCAGGGAGGCTATGAGGATGGTGGCCCGGCGGCCGATGCGGTCCGCCGCGCGTCCCCAGACGAGCGATCCGAGCACGGTGCCGGTCAGCGCGACCGTGGGCAGCCACGAGACGTCGGCGGCACTGAGGCCGTATTCGGCCCGCAGGCCGGGCGAGATGAACGCCAGGGTGGCCGGCTTCATCTGGTCCACCAGGAGGGCGAAGGTCAGGATGGCGACGAGGCGACGCCGGCCGGCCGCCGTGGTGGGGGCCGGAGCGGGGGCGGCAGCGGGAACGGCTGTCCGTGGCTGCACGACCGCGATGCCGGAGAGCACCACGCCGACGACGATGGCGGCCATGGCCGCCCACATCATCGCCGGTGACATGTCCATCATGGACATGTGGAAGTGCATGGATGCGGAGTCGATGAACATCCACAGGTGCTCGGCGACGCCGGCGCAGGTGAGGGCGACACCGGTCCAGAACAGTAACGGCCGGGGTATCAACGAAGCAGGTGGCGCGGACAAGGTCAACTCCTCGCGGAAAGCCGGGCGTCGGGGTCTTCAAGGACGCGGACGGGGGCGACGGCATGCTGCTCGGCCGACGGACGGTCCTTGAGCGCGAGTACGTCGGGCCAGCGCGGGTCGTCGGGGGCGACGACGAGGTGGCGGGCGTACCAACTGTCGAAGAAGGACAGGACGAACATCGGCAGCAGGGTCCAGATCGCCACCTGCTCCAGCGGCCCGTTGCCGGTCAGCGCGGCGATGATGACCACGACGAACACGTTCGGGTAGGTCATCGCGGTGTAGTCGTCGAGCGTCTGGACGTGGCGGCGGCGCTTGAGCAGGGTGGCGACCAGGCGCAGGCCGAGGGCGATGCCCGCGGCTGTGGGCGCGTAGGTGGTGAAGCCGTCCAGGTCGAGCTTGAGGCAGACCAGCACGATGAACGCGGTGAGCAGCAGCACCGCCACGTATCCGTTGCGCTCGCCGTACTTGGCCGTGCGGACGGGCGAGCGTTCCCTCAGGCGTTTGACCAGGAGGTAGACCGCGGTGACGACGCCGGTGGAGGTGGCGGCGCTGATGGCGATGGCCGGGGCGATGTCCTCGTGCAAGGTCAGGGCGAGGACGGTCGAGAACGACAGCGTCGCGGCCAGCGAGGAGAGCAGGACCTGCGCGAACGTCGGCATGATCATCCCGCCGAGGCAGCGGCTGACGGTCATCGCCACCACCGAGCTGGGCGTGGCGAGGAACACCGCGGCGATCGCCGCCGTACTCGTACTGCCTGCGTCCGACCAGCGCACCAAGGCCGCGAAGGCGATCGGCAGGGCGAGGTAGCGCAGGGCCACGGACCTCAGCGTGCCGCGGTCCGTCACGAAGGCTCGCGCGTTCTCCAGCTCGATGCGGCACATGGTGATGACACTGGCCAGCACCAGTAGGAGGAGCAGTACATAGGGCGAGGCGGAGATCCGCGCTCCCGCCAGGTTGGCCATCAGGCCCGCTGCCAGGCCCGCGCAGAAGACCACGGGATGGTTGACGACGATCCAGTCGTAGACCATGTTCATGGTCTTGTTCTCGTTCTTGACGTAGCTGTGGATCCGGTCGCCCTGCAGCATCTGGGAGTTGGGCAGCCGCAGGTCGTACGACTCGTCGGCCGGACGGTCCAGGATGAACCGGCAGATCAACTCGACGACGTACTTGTGTGAGACCACACAGACGGTCTCGCCGCGCCGCAGCGCGGGCAGCAACTCCTCCTCGTAGAAGCCGTGCACGCGGTCCTTGAACTGCTGGAACGTCTCGCCGCCGTACATGGTCGGGCTGTCGGCGTTCATGGCACGCTCGTACTCGGCGATGCCGTGGCGGCGCTGGAGGATGGACTTGCTCTCCAGCGTGTAGCTGCCGAAGTCGCGCTCCATCAGGCGCTCGTCGACCACGGCCTCGGGGACGTCCGCGCCGGGGGCGTCCCTGCCGAAGATGGTGTTGGCGGTCTCGAAGGCGCGGGTCAGCGGGGAGACGTAGACGCGGTCGAAGTGCTGCCCACGGTGGCCCTTGGCGACCTTCTCGGCCTGGATCCGGCCGAGGAAGGTCAGGGGGGCGTCGCGCTGCCCGGCGATGCGGTGGACGGAATTGCAGGTCGATTCGCCGTGCCGGACCATGAACAGCCGGCTCAGCAGCTCCTGCTCGTTGTGCTCTGCCATCACGCGCCCTTCTTCGGGGCGTGCTTGACCTGCTCGGCGTACTGGGAGTCCCAGCCCGCCAGCTTGGTGATGTCGCACAGGTTGTGGACCGCGTGCTTCTGCACGAGCGTGGCCAGCAGGGAGATGGTCCGCCGGGCCTGCTGCGGGGCGAGTCCGAACTCGCGGCCCAGGGCGGCGCCGAAGTCGGCCAGGTCGTCGTCCAGGATGGCGCGGTATTTGCGGCGCTCGGTGCGGTCCTGGGCCTGCAGGTAGTTGACGGCATTGGGGTAGGCGTTGTCGCGGGCGTAGTCCTGCAGGCGCTTACGCAGGCGGGTGGCCTGCGGTTCCTCGCCGGCGAGGTCGGCGGCGATCCAGTCGCTGCTGCGGATCAGGCAGTGGTGGATGCCGTCGGGAATGTCCATCTGCCCCTCGTCGCTGGCGGATTCGAGGCGGCGCAGCACCTCCATTGCCGTGTCGAAGCACTGGTTGCGCAGGGTGCCGATGCTGAACACGAACGCGCCGAGCCGGCCGCGGCGGGTGGTCTCGTCGCCCTGGCGCATCGGGCCGACGCCGAACAGACCCGCTGCCACCGTGCCGTCGGCGGCGATGAGTTGACCGTGGGCGCCGACCTCGATGCCCCGGTGGGTCTTGGTCTGCGGCTGCGCGTAGCCGTGTCCGTTGACCAGGCCGTGCCACAGGGGGTGGTCGGTGCGCTCGTAATCGGTCTTGTTACCCAGGCAGTTGACGACCCGGTCGACGACGATGTCCGGCTGGTCGGCGAAGACCACCCGGATCTTCGTGCCGTCCTCGACGGGGCGCATGTCCTGGATGTCGGCGGCCAGGGCCTCGACGGTCTTCGGGGCGCCGTTGTATCCGCGCATCCGGCTGCGTACAACGCCGCCGATCTCCCTCACGGTGCTGGTGCGGTTGGTGACGATCAGGCTCTTGTACTTGTCGAGCAGCATCCGCACGTCGCGGGCGTCCATGCGGGAGATCAGCTCGATGACGTACGGCTCCCACGCCTTCATGACCCGCTCGGGGAAGACCGCGTCGAGCGCGCTGCCCGGCTCCACCCCGTGCTCGGCGCGCAGGTGGGCGTACTCCGCCCTGATCCCCTCGACCACCATCTCGGAGGTGAGCTTCTTGGCGTCGAGGAAGGGCGGCCGGCGGGCCTGCCAGATGTCGTGCTCGTGGTCGACGGGGTAGGTGCCGTGCATGTGGCCGCCACGCGAGCAGATCAGGATCTGTCCCCGGTGGCCGGCGTGGATGAGGGAGATCACCGTGTCGAAGGCCGACAGCGCGGAGCCCGTGACGAGGACGCTCTCCTCGGCGCCCACTGCCTGGAACCAGTCCTGCGCGCCGGGGGCGTAGGGATCGGCGAGGAAGCGGTCGCAGTCCTTGATGCGGTGGTAGAAGGGCGCCTGCACCGGCGAGAGGTGACCGGTCGCGAGGATCACCTGGTCCGACGGCAGATTGTGTACGCCGCCCTGCTCTCCGGCGTCGGCGTACTTGACGACGTAGCCGTCGGCCTGCCGGTGTACGTCGATGACCTCACCGGTGAGCTCGCACAGGGTCACCTCGGCGTGGGCGTCGGCGGCCGCGTCACGCAGCCGCTCGGCCAGGTACTGCCGGAAGATCCGCCGCGGCACGACACAGGCCACACCGAAGGTGTGGTACTGCCACTTCCGCGGCCATTCGGAGCGGTCCGCCTCCTCATTGGCCCACTCCAGGAAGTCCTCCGGGCGTTCGCGGCGCAGGGTGATGCGGCCGGCCTGGATGTTGAGCATGTGCTCCCAGTTGGTGGACGCCCTTCCGAAGGCGATACCGCCGTAGCGGTAGCCCTCCTCCCGCTCTATCAGGCATATCTCCAGGGGTTCATCGGCGAAGTGGAGCAGCCGGATGGCGGTGAGCGTGCCCGAGAAGCCGGCGCCGACGATCGTGACGCGCCGCGTGCCCGGGGCCACACCCTCCATGGACTCGTGCTGCATGCCGCTCGCCTGCATCGCCATGGCCGCCATGCCGCGGTCCCGGCTCGGGCTGTCCTGCATCGTGGTGTGCTGTATTTCCACGGTCTTGTCTCCTTCGGTGGGGGGAGCGTCAGCGCCACTCGTGGGTGAAGCGGACCGACACGGCGTCGCGGATCGAGTTGTGGACGATGCAGCCCCGCTCGGCCTTGAGCAGGGGCTTGGAGATCAGGTCCCGGAGGGCGACGGGCGCCGACACCTGCACGGTGATTTCGGAGAATCGAGTCGGCGCGCTCACGAGGCTTCCGTCGACCTGGAAGCTGATCTCGGAGGCGTCGGCCTGCGGGTCCTCGGCCTTCAAGGCGGCGAGGAAGGTGCTCACGTAGCACCCGCCGAGAGCCAGGAGCAGCAGCTCCCCGCCCATGGGGCCGGCGTCGGTCCCCTCCTTCTCCTTGGGCCGGTCGATGGTGACCGTGTGGTCTCTGGCCTGGCCCACGACGACGCTGCCGCCGACGGGGCGTAGGGACACACCGATGTCAGGCATGGCTGTGCACGGACTCCTGTCCTGGAACGGGGCACCTGGGGTCTGCCGGGACTCCCGGGGTGCCGGTGAGCGGGATCGGGCCTCAGCATCGGGACGGAATCTGGGCTTCCGGACAGATCGTGGATGATCCTGGATGCGCTCCGTGGCCGGACGTCAACACATGGAAACTGCTTGACAGCCACAGCCCCACTTCGCCTAACTTGAAACGACCGTTCCAAGTTGGTCGTGGCCCAGGTGTCCCATGGGGGAGGATGTTCGTGCCGCAGGTACTGGATCCGGGCAAAGCCCGCACGTTAGACGAATACATCGCGGAACTGCGGCTGTTGAAGGCGTGGGTGGGCAACCCGTCGATCACCGAGATCACGCGGCGCATCCACCGGGACTGGCAGCAGGCCGGGCGGCCCCGCAGCGAGTGGCCGGCCCGCTCGACCGTGGGCAACTGCTTCCAACTCGGCCGTCGTCGGCCCAACGCCGACCTGTTGCTGGCCGTGGTGCAGGCCCTCGTCGGCTCCGAAGAGGCCATCGTCTCGAACTGGCGGCAGTCACTGCGCGCGGTGCTCGGCGAGGCCGAGGCCGCCGCACAAGTCAGCGCCTACGACCGACTGCCCGCAGGACTCCCCTCGTTCGTCGGCAGGGCCGGCCTGGTGGCCCGTGCACGAGCTCTGCTGACCGCCGACGGCGATCTGCAGACACTGGCGCTGGAGGGCATGCCGGGCGTGGGAAAGACGTCACTTGCCCTGCATGTCGCCCACCAGCTGCTCGTCGAGGAGCGTACCGACGCGCCCGTCCTCTTCGTGAACCTCCGAGGTTCCGCACCACAGGGCCCGCCCGCCGACCCCGCCGCCGTACTGGAGACCTTCCTGCGCCTGCTCGGCGTTCCCGGAGATCGCATTCCGTACGGACTCGACGCACGAGCGGCCCGCTACCGCCAGTTGCTGGCGGGAACCGGCGCGCTGATCGTCCTGGACGACGCGACGGACACGGAACAGGTACGGCCGCTCCTGCCCGCGACCCGTGGCAGCCGTACTCTGATCACCAGCCGATCCACCCTGACCGGCCTCGGCGACACCCACCGCATGCCGGTATCGCCGCTCGAGCCCGACGACTCCCTGGAACTGCTGCGGGCAACGGCGGGAGCCGATCGCATTGCCCCGGACACCCCAGCCGTCCAGCAGATCGCGGACCTGCTGGGCCATCTCCCGCTGGCACTGTCGGGCATCGGCCGGCACATGCGGGACCACCCCTGCTGGGCGCTCGGCGACTACTACATCGAGCCCCTGATCACCCTGGCCCTCGAAGACGGCGGACGGGCCGCGCTGGCCTCCTCCTACGCTCGGCTGCCGAGGGGCGCACGGCGGCTGCTGCGTCTGCTGGCGCTCCATCCGCCACAGGAGGTGGATGCCGGCGCGGCCGCCGCGCTCCTGGGTGAACCGCCCGCCGTTGCCGAGATCCACCTCGCCACCCTGACGGCGGCGCACCTGATCCAACGAACCGCGCCGCACCGGTTCCGGCTTCACCCACTCATCCACGCCTACGCGGAGGAACGTATCTGCATCGACGAGCCGGCGACCCGAATCCGAGAAGCCCTGGCCCGCATGCTGGAACACAGCCACGGCCGCGATGACTCCGTGCGGCTCCGGACCCGGACCACCCGCGGACTCCGTCTCCCCATGCCCTGGCAGCAACCTGAAGCAGGTGCAGAGATCCGGCTGCCTCAGGAATTGGACGCCGGGCGGGTACTCGCAGCTTGATGGACGTCACGTCCGGCATCGGCGTACGGCTACCTACGTATGCCCTGCCCGGGTGGGACGGACACGGCATCGAGAAAGTGAAGCGGAGGAAGCATGCCTGCCGACCAGCACCAGGTCATCGTCTTCGACGTCAACGAGACGCTCAGTGATCTCGACTCGCTGCGCAGCCGCTTCGAGGACATCGGGGTGCCCGGGTACTTGATGCCGGGCTGGTTCGCGGGGGTGCTGCGGGACGGGTTCGCGCTGACAGCTGCCGGTGGGTACGCGGACTTCGCGGCCGTTGCCCGGGACGGTGTACGGACGGTGCTGTCCGGGCTGGAGGGCTGGTCGGGAGACGAGGAGGGCGCGGTCCAACATGTGCTGGACGGCTTCACCCAGCTGGACGTGCATCCCGATGTGCCGGACGGGGTGCGGAAGTTGAGCGATGCGGGCTATCGGCTGACGGCGATGACCAACGGCAGCGTCGACCTGGCCGAGCGGCTGCTGGGCAAGGCCGGACTGCTGCACCGCTTCGAGGCTTTGTGGGACGTACGAGGCCCCCGCTGCTGGAAACCGGCTCCGGCCGCCTACCACCACGCCGTCGAACGGGCCCGCGTACAGCCCGACCAGGCCGTGCTGGTGGCCGTGCACCCCTGGGACATCGACGGAGCCCGGCGCGCCGGGCTGGCCGGCGCCTGGCTGCGGCGCGGCGCCTGCGTGTACCCGCAGACGATGACACGGCCCAACTACAGCGCGCGGGACCTGCGGGAACTTGCCGACGTGCTGACCGCTGGTCGATCGTGACGCCGCCAGTACCGAGCCGATGGATCGGGCGGGTTTCGACTCCCGCCCTCTTCATGCGCCGCGAGCAGCACGTCAGGCGGCCAGGGCGCGTTGAGGGCAAAAGGGTGTCTTCTTGTCTCCGACGGGGCTGAAGCGCCATGGGCGGCGGATTGGCCACCGTCGTCTCCTGCTTCGGCTTCCGTGAAGGCGTCGTCTATCGCCATGCGCGTGCGGGTCTCGCTGGACGCCGGCAGGTGCGTGTACGTCCGCAGCGTGAAGCCCGGTACGAGTGCCCGAGGTACTCCGAGAGCGCCTTGATGCTCTCCCCCGCGCGGTGCTGCCTGGAGGTACCTCGCGCCCCGCTCACGGGGAGGTATCACGTCGGCGGCCCCCAGAGCGCGCTTCCAGCCGCCCATGTTGAAGCAGCGATCACCCGCTCAGCCCAACATGCGCTCGGCTCTCACGGCTCCTACCGTGGATGAGGAAAAGACCGACGCGTGAGGGTTCCTGTGGTCAACAGGATGGCGCGTGTCGGCTCCTCACAGCACCGGAAGGCAGACGTACATGGCCACACGGTCCGACACCCCCGTTCTCGACACGCTCGCCGCCATGACGGTCGACTCGATCGAGCGCTGCGGCCTGGACGAGAGAACGTTCATTCTCACCCGCCTGGCCGCGCTCGCGGCCATGGATGCACCGGCGATCTCCTACCTCGCGCATGTCGACCCTGCCGTCAAGGCCGATCTGACCGCCGAGCAACTACAGGACGTTCTCGTTGCCATCGCCCCAGTCGTCGGCACGGCACGCGTCATGTCGGCCGCAACTCACATCACCGAGGCACTCGGCATCACCATCGCGTTGGCCGAGGCCGAGGCCGAGGCCATGGCCGAAGCGGAAGCCCAGAGCCGGAGCAAGCCCTGAGCGAGCTCTCCCGCCCCTGTCTCGGGCTGGTATCCGTCCTCGTCGCAGGACGGATACCAGCAGCGGGGTACGGCAACCACAGTGGCCGTAAGCGGACTTCACAAACCGTCACGAGCCGCCTGACCAGGTCCGCGGACCTCAGCGACAACACGGCTCGCTATACCTGCCGATACCTGCCGATACATGAAACCGGGGGCCCAGGATGTGCCGCTGGATCGCCTACTCGGGTACACCCATCCTTCTCAGCCAGGTCCTGTTCAAGCCAGAACACTCCTTGATCGACCAGAGCCTGCACTCCCGCATGGGGGTGGAGACGACCAACGGCGATGGTTTCGGTGTCGGCTGGTACACGCAGGACACGGACACTCCGGCGGTGCTGCGGGAGGTCGGTCCCGCCTGGAACAACCGCAATCTGCTGGAGGTCGCCCACCACGTTCGCTCGGGCCTGTTCTTCGCGCACATCAGGGCCTCGACCGGGACTGCCGTGCAACAGACCAACTGCCACCCCTTCCGCAGCGGTCGATGGATGTGGATGCACAACGGGGCGATCAGCGGGTTCCAGCGGCTCCGGCGGGAGCTCGCACTGGCCGTCGATCCGGCGCTGTATCCCGACATCGAGGGTTCCACCGACTCGGAGCTCATGTTCTTCCTGGCCCTCACCTTCGGTCTGACGGAGGATCCTCCCGGTGCCGTGGCGCGTATGGCCGGCCTGGTCGAGGAAGCGGGGCACGCGCACGACATCCCATACCCGCTGCAGATGACCCTCGCAGTAGCCGACGGCGAACGCGTATGGGCCTTCCGCTACTCCAGCGAGGGCCGCTCACGGTCGTTGTACTTCAGCACCAAGGTGGACGCCCTGCGTGCACTCCATCCGGATGCCGCGTTCCTGCGGGACGTCTCCGACGAGACCCGTCTCGTCGTGTCAGAACCGCTGGGCGCTCTCTCCGGCGCATGGAACGAGGTGCCGGAGAGCAGTTACGGCATCATCCAGCCGGGGGGAGACGCGCTCCATGCTTTCCGACCCGCCCTGCAAGGCGACTCGGCCTTGAGCTGACCAGCAGACTGGTGAACGGGCCAGTGGCCGGCTGTGCCGCGCGCCGGGGCAGGAGGACTGGGATGCTGGGAGGGAGCGCTGCTCGTGACGTGACCCTGGCGGACAGGGGTGGTGAGCTCCATGGCCGAGAACCACGACAACGCCCAAGGACCGGCCGTTCCGATCGTTCCGGCGGTTCCGTGCGCCGATCCCCTGGGAGACCCGTTCCTGCGTATCCGATTCGCCCTCCCCGCGAGGCCCGCCACGTTCCTGCGGCGGCAACGGCTCGTCGATCACCTCGACCAGGCTCTGCGGACACCGTTGACACTGCTCAACGGCGCGGCCGGGGCCGGCAAGACCCTGCTGGCCGCCGACTGGGCAGCCGGACTGCGGCCGCCGGTCGCCTGGCTCACCGTCGAGGTGGGGGATCGACGTCCGGGGGTCTTCTGGGCATACGTCCTTCAGGCACTGCGCGATTGCGGTGCACCGGCGTCCGACGCGGTCGGGGCCCCCGCGGACGCGACCGGGGTGGACCAGAAGCTGCTGGCAGCCCTCGCCGCCGAGCTGAACGATCGCGACCGGTCCGTGGTGCTCGTCCTCGACGAGTACGACCGCGTGACCGCCCCGGAGGTCGCGGAGCAGTTGGAGTTCGTACTGCACCACGCCGGGCGCGGCCTGCACCTCGTCCTCGTCACGCGCACCGAACCGCTGCTTCCGCTGCACCGTTACCGGGCGGCCGGCGAGCTGACGGAGATCCGCGCCGCCGAGCTGGCCTTCACCCCCGAGGAGGCCCTCGCACTGCTGGAGCTGCACGGTCTGAGCCTTCCGGTCCACGCCGCGCGCGCCTTGGTGGACCGCACCCGGGGCTGGGCCGCCGGGCTGCGCCTGTCCGCCCTGGCCGCGCGGGAGAGCGCCGACCCGGAGCTCTACCTGAAGGAGTTCGAGGCGGACCGCACCACGGTCGCGGACTTCCTGCTGGCCGAGGTCCTCAAGAGACAGCCGGAGGAGACACAGGACCTCCTGCTGCGCGTGAGCGTCCTGGAGCGTTTCTGTCCCGGTCTGGCCGACGCGCTGACCCTCCGGGCCGATGCCGAACCCGTTCTCGCCGGGCTGCACCGCGCCAACGCGTTCGTCGAGCACCTCGGGCACTCGTGGTATCAGCTTCATCCGCTGTTCGGGGAGATACTCCGGGCCCATCTGCGCGAGCGCCTGCCCGGCCTGGAGCCGGAACTCCACCGGCGGGCCGCGCGGTGGATGCGTCGTCACGGATTCCTGCCGGAGACACTCGCCCACGGCGCCGCCGCGGGAGACTGGGATTTCGCCGCGGGTGCCCTCATAGACGACCTGGCGATCGGACAGCTCTTCACCGGCCTGCGCTCGGGTGACCTGACCCAGGTGTTCTCCCGGATGGGGCCCGAGGCCAGGAGTCCGGCGACGAACCTCGTACGCGCGGCCCATGCCCTGTCCCGGTGCGACCTGGACCACGGTCTGGCCCGCCTGCGCAATGCCGAGGAGCACCTGGCCGACGACGCGCCCGACCTGGCGGCTGCCCAGCTGAGCTGCGCGCTGCTGGAGGCACTGGCCGCCCGGCTGACCGGATGTCCCCCACGGGCCGAGAAGGCCGCCGAAGCGGCCGACGAACTGCGGCGGGAAGTCCCGGAGCACCTCCTGGACAAGCATCCCGAACTCCCCGCTCTGCTGCTGACTCATCTGGGATCGGCGCGTCTGTGGGCCGGGCGTTTCGAGGACGCGCGCGCTGCCCTGACCACCGTGGCGGGTACTCCCGGCGGAGCCTCCACCGCGCTGCCCAGGAAGGAGGCGATGGGGCATCTGGCCCTGCTCGACTATCTGAACGGCTGGCTGGGCCGGGCGGAACGCAAGGCCCTCGCAGCGGTGTCCGAGGCGGAGCGGGTCGGTCTGCCCCAGCCGTCCGGCTCCGGCATCGAACGGCTGGTCCTGGCCGCCGTGGCCGTGGACCGCCATGAATTGGACCGGGCCCAAGCCCTCCTCGACGAAGTGGGCCTCCCCTCAGGAACGCGTGATCCGGTGCCGGCGGCGGGACGAGCCCTCGCCACAGCTCGTCTGCTGATGGCCAGGGGCAGGGCACGGGCCGCCGTCGAGGCGGCGGACCCGGCCGTCTCCGCCGCCGTGGCCTCACCTTGGGCGGCAAGCCATGAAGCGCTTATCGCCTCCGCCGCTCACCTGGCCGAAGGACGGCCGGACGAAGCCACCGAGGTACTCCAGGGCGTGTCCGGCGACCAGCCGGAGTGTGCTGTGCAGGCCGCGGCGATCCAGTTCGCCGCAGGGCGTCCCGAGGCGGCCGTCGAGCTGCTCGACAGCATCCGCACCCAGGGCGGGACGGGTCCGGCGGTAGCCGTGAGGGCAGCGCTGCTGAGGGCTCAGGCCGCGCAGGGAGCGGGAGACACCGCCACAGCCCGCAGGCTCGTGGCACAGGCGCTCCTCGACGCCCGGCGCGAGCGGCTGCGGCGTCCGTTCCTGGATGCCGGAGCGTGGATCCGGCCACTGCTGGCCACGGCCTCACTGCACGAGCTGGCAGCGGGCTGGCTCACGCCCGGCCCGTCCCCGGCGCGACGGGGTGAGCAGCCCGGCCCGGATTCGCTGCCCTCGCCACTCGTCGTGGTGGAGCTGAGCGGACGCGAGCGTGACGTCCTGGAGCGGCTGGCCCGGATGATGTCGACGGAGGAGGTCGCCGCCGATCTGTACGTGTCGGTGAACACGGTGAAGACCCACCTCAAGAGCGTGTACCGGAAGCTGGCGGTGAACCGGCGAAGCGACGCGGTGCGCCGCGCGCGCGACCTCCGGCTGCTGTGAACGTTCAGGGGAGGGCTCCTCTCTCTTTTCGTCATGGTTCGTCGCTCACATGCGCTGTCCCGGACGCGCCTGCGGGCCCCGCGGGCTGCGGCCGCCTGGCTCACCGCCGAAGTCCCTCCGCGCCCGCCCTTCCCACCGGCAGACACCACCGCGGCGCAGCC
This sequence comes from Streptomyces sp. NPDC019531, assembly GCF_044903305.1. Lineage (NCBI taxonomy): Bacteria > Bacillati > Actinomycetota > Actinomycetes > Kitasatosporales > Streptomycetaceae > Streptomyces > Streptomyces sp. NPDC019531. Next base: position 207,569 of record NZ_JBJDQL010000008.1, read on the forward strand.
CTTCCCCCGTCGCGGGTGAGGCACGGGGCGCGTGCTCGGGATGCGATGGGAGGAGCGGCGAGGCGTGCGCCGGCCCTCCGCACCGCCTGATCCGGCGGCGTACCTGGGCGGGACAACTCTGCGAGGTGGACACCGTGAGGCACTGGCGGGCTCTGATCGTCCTCGGTGCGGCCCAGTTCTTGATGGTCCTGGACACCTCCGTCATGAACGTCTCCATCAGTCAGCTGGTCGAGGACTTCGACACGGAGGTCACCGCCATCCAGGCCGTCATCACTCTGTACGCGCTGGTCATGGCGGCGTTCATGATCGTCGGCGGCAGGTTCGGGGACATCCTGGGGCGTCGCCGTATGTTCCTGCTGGGGCTGGTCGTCTACGGCGTGGGGTCGGCCCTGACCGCCGTGGCGCCCACTCTGTGGGTCCTCACGCTGGGCTGGTCCGTCATCGAGGGGCTCGGAGCGGCCATGGTGCTGCCGGCCATGGCCGCCCTCGTCGCGGAGACGTATCACGGGAAGGACCGGGCCATCGCCTACGCGGTGATCGGCGGCCTTGCCGGCGCCGGGATCGCGATCGGCCCGCTGCTGGGCGGCTGGGTGACGACGTACCTGACCTGGCGGCTGGTCTTCGCCGGCGAGGTCGTGGTCGTCGTGGCCGTCCTGCTGTGCCGCCGGGTGATCGCGACGCCCGCCCCGACCGGCCCGCGCCCCCGGCTGGACGGGGTCGGCGCGGCACTCTCCGCGGCCGGACTGGGCCTGGGCGTGCTCGGGGTGCTGCAGAGCAGCACCTGGGGATGGGTGCAGCCCCGTAACCCTCCCTTCACCGTCCTCGGCTTCGCTCCGACGCTGTTCGTCGTCGGCGCGGGGGCGGCCGTCCTGGCCGTTTTCCGGCACTGGGAACGGCGGCGGGAGCACCAGGGCGCCGACCCCCTCGTACACCTGTCCCTGCTGGGCAGACCCGTGCTGCGCTCCGGCCTGATGACGCTGCTGAGCCAGAACCTCATCCTGCTGGGGCTGTTCTTCACCATCCCGCTGTACCTGCAGGTGGTGCAGGGATTCGACGCCTTCGAGACGGGCCTGCGCCTCCTCCCGGTGTCCGCCACGATGCTGGTGGCCTCCCTTTCCGCGTCCTCGCTGGGACGGGTGTGGGGGCCGCGCCGGGTGGTTCGCCTGGCCCTGTTGACCCTGACGGCGGCCATCGTGTGGCTGCTGGCCACCATCGACCCGGTCATCGACGACGCACAGTTCGCCGGTGCCATGGCCCTGCTGGGCGTGGGTGTCGGCCTGCTCGCCTCGCAACTGGGCAACGTCGTCCAGTCCGGCGTCGGCGAGGAGGAACGCAGTGAGGCCGGAGGGCTCCAGTTCACGGCACAGAATCTGGGCTCGGCCCTGGGCACCGCGCTCATCGGGTCGATTCTCATCGGGGCGCTGGCCCACGCCTTCACCACGCAGGTGGACGACGATCCGCAGCTGTCCGAACAGACCCGTGAGCAGGTCGGTGTCGCTCTCGAGGCCGGGGTCACCTTTGTCTCCACCGATCAGGTGCGCTCGGCGGCCGAGCGTGCCGGACTACCGTCGTCCCAGGTCGACGCGGTCGCGGACTCCTACGCCTCCGCGCAGCTGGACGGTCTGAAGGCGGCGATCCTGGCCACCGGTGGCATCGCTCTCGCCAGTTTCCTGGTCACACCGCACCTGCCGACCGCGCGGGAGAGCCGTCCTCGGCGGCCGGACGCCGGCGCTCCGGCCGGGGCGACCGGATCGACGCGCTGAGTCCGGAGGGAGTCACCGGTGACCAGGATCAGGACCGGCCCGGCCACGGCCCGCGCTGAACGCCTCGCCGAGCGCCGGGCCCACGCGGACTACACGGGCGGCGTCTACGGTTCCATGCTCGCGGCCTCCGTGGTGATCGGCGCCGGCTCCCTGGGCTCGTTCCCCCGCACCGAGCTGGTGCTGCTGCTGTTGCTCACCGGTGTGGTGTTCTGGATCGCGCACGTGCATGCCCAGCTGTTCGGGGCGCGCCTGGCACAACAGGCGCCGGACCGCCGGGTCGTGCTGAACGTGTGCCGCGACGAGTGGCCGATCGTCAAGGCCGCCGTCCCGCCGGCCGCCGCGGTGGCCGTCAGCCCGCTCTTCGGCCTGGATGTGCGAGGTGCCCTCTGGCTGGCTCTCGGCGTCGCCGTGGCCGGCCAGGTGGGCTGGTCCGTGGCCGCGGCGCGCCGCGCCGGTGCTTCGCGGCGGCTCATGGCCGCCACCGCGTCGGTCAACCTGTTGCTCGGCCTGCTGATCATCTCCCTCAAGATTGTTCTGACCCATTGATCCCTGGCGTCCGTCGCCCGGTGACGGGTCACCTGTACCGGGTGAGGCCCGAAGAAGCACGGAGGCGCACGATCGCAGGGAAGGACGACGTCCGCCTGTCCGAAGCAGTCCTTGGAAGGACAGCTCGTGCGCTACGAGATCCGAATCGAGGGACACCTGTCGGAAACGCTGGCCAAAGCTTTTCCGGAGCTGGGCAACGTGGTGATGTCCGGCCAGACCGTGCTGTTCGGCCCTGTCGTGGACGAAGCGCATCTGTACGGGCTGCTGGCACGCTGCCAGTCACTGGGACTGCGTGTCTTGGAGATGCGGCAGCTGCCGGAGTGACGGGACCGTGCGGTGTCCGATACCGGGATCGGCTGCGGAAGTTCGTATGCAGCGGCCGGCCCGCTGAACGCTTACCCGTGCGCAAGCCCGGTGACGGGTCCGTGCCCGGCCCTCGGATGCGATGCGGGCGCCCGCCCTCCGAGGGGCACACACTTCCCTTGCCTCCCTCGTCGCCCTCTTAGCTCCTCGCTCGTGACCGGCAAGGGTCCACTCAGAGCCGCTCCGCCCTGATCCGGCCGGAGCGGCAGGCGGCCCCCAGCGCCCCGAAGTCCCGCTCGTTCTGGTCGGCGTAGGACTGGGCGAACTCGGTGAGCGCGCGGTCGAAGCGGTCGCTGCCGCCCAGGTAGGCGGTGAGGGCGATGGGATCGCCCGAGCGGGCGTGGGCCCGTGCCAGGGATGCCCCGCACAGCTGGCCGAAGAGGGAGAGCAGACCCGGCCCCATGGTCTCCGGCCGTGCGATGCCCTTCCAGTCCCACAGCTGGCGTACGTAGAAGTCCCGGCCCTTCCCGTCGAGGCCCACGACGTGCGTCCAGCCGAGGAAGATGTCGCCGGCGGTCTGCATCAGGCGCTGCCCGGCCACCACCCGGCGGCCCTGGTTGTCGTAGCGTTCGCCGCCCGTGTGAGCGGCCAGCACCGACTCCTGGGCCTCCTTGGCCTGCAACAGCAGGGGATCGTCGTCGTCCCTGCCGAGCAGGAGCAGCACCCAGCAGCGCGTACCGACGCTGCCGACGCCCACCACCTTCCGGGCCATGTCCACCAGGCGGTAGTGGCGCAACAGGTGCCGGCGTTCGGCCGGCAGGGTCCGCGCATAACCGGCCACGAGGCTCTGGAGTTCCTTCTCCCGCCCGGCCTCGGACGGATCGGCCGACAGCTGACCGAGCGGGGTGATCAGCGGTGGGTCCGGTGCGATGCGCCGGCCGTCGGCCGTGACGCGGGTGAGCTTCGCGAAGGCACGGAGATGAGTACGCGTACGTGCCTGCGCCGTGGCTCTGTCGATACGCTGTCCGGCCCCCCTGCTCATCGACGAGGCCAGCAGCTCCCGCATCCGGTCGGCGTCGTCCTGGGCGTACCAGATGTCCAGGGTGCGCATGCCGGCGAACACGCGCATCCGCTCCCGGTACGCCCGCACACAGGCTCGTACGGTGTTGTTCTGCTCCTTGACCGAGAAGCCGTTCGCCCGCGCCGCCGTCACGAAGCCGGCCGCCAGCCGCTTGACGTCCCATTCGAACGGCCCGGGCAGGGTCTCGTCGAAGTCGTTGATGTCGAAGACCAGACGGCGCTCCGGTGACGCCAGCAGCCGGAAGTTCAGCGGGTGGGCGTCCCCGCAGAGCTGCGCCTGCAGCCCGGTGCTGGGGAGAGGGGCCAGGTCTGCCGCCATGACCGCGGCCGCGCCGCGGTAGAAGCGGAACGGCGACTCCAGCATGCGGCCGTAGCGGATCGGCACCAACTCCGGTACCCGTTCGTCAGACTGGCGCACTATCACCTCGATGGGGTCGGGTCGCTCCTGTGCGGTCTCGTACCAGCCGTGCGACGAACGCGACGCCCGCCTGCGCGCGTTCCTGCCGTAAGCCGCTCGCTCGGCCGGGGACAGCGACGCGGTGAAAGCGCTGGGTACGGTCATGGTCCAGCCTCCTCGTCCGGCGTCCCGGCGTCGGTGCCGGAACGTGGCTCGGCCGACGGCCCGCGGTGCTGCCGACGCAGCCCCGCCTGGACCGCGCTCGTCAGCACCCGTGCGGCGACGCCCACGAGCAGCAGCCCTCCCGCCATCTGCGCCATCGTCAGCACGCGCCCGGTCTGGGAACGTGCGGTGATGTCCCCGTAGCCGACGGTGCTGAAGGTGGTGAGTGTGAAGTACAGGGCGTCCGTCCTGGTCAGCGGCTCGCTGAAGGAGCCCGCGTCGGAGCGGTCCAGCAGGTAGTAGGCGCCCGCGAAGAGGACCAGGAACAGCACGAGCGTGGCGGCCAGGGCCTCGATGGCCTTCAGGCGCGGGTGGGGTGAGCGCACGATGGCCCGCACCTCCCACCCGAACACCAGCAGCACCGCCACCAGGCCGCACACGAGCAGCGCCGACGCGCCGGCCGTACCGCGCTCGTCCAGAGGCAGCAGGTAGTAGGCGGTGACGAGGCCGACGGCGATGAGCGCGGCGCGGGCGGCGGCGACGGCCGCCGCCCACCGGCGGGGGCGAAGCGGCCGGCGCCGCCGGTGCGCGTCCGGGCCGGACCGGGTGGAGTCCGGCCGGGCAGTGCTCGGATCGCTCATCTCGTGTCCCTTCTTTCCGTCCAGCCGGAAGGCCGAGGGACAGGCGCTGGAGATTCCACCTCACCGCCATGGCGGCGCCGACGGATCACCCTTGGTGGGTGACCCCGGCACCCGGTCACAGGCGTGACCCTGGAGCGGTCAGATCCGTCGCACGGCGCCCCACCGCACACCCCGCACACGCCGCCCCGTCGGCGGTCCGGAAGCGACCCCCCGATCACGCGAGGAGGAGCCATGACCATGCCGCGTGGTCCGGCATCGCGCACCGGGCAGGAACACGAGCCCGACAGGGCCGCCCCAGGTCCGCTCGACGACCCCGCGCAAGCACTGGCGCGGCTCGGCCGTTCATGGACCTGGCTCCTGGCCTCGGCCGTCGCGACCCTGGTGCTGGGCCTCCTGGTACTGGTCTGGCCGGAGGCGACCCTGCACGTCCTGGCGGTCCTCATCGGCCTGCAGCTGCTGGTGACCGGGGCGTTCCGGTTCGTGGACGTCTTCGCACGCGGCGGGCACGAACGGCTCCCGGGGCTGCTCCTGTCCGTGCTGTGCGTCCTCGCCGGAGTGCTGTGCCTGCGGAACCCGCTGCAGACCATCGCCGCGCTCTCACTGATCGTCGGGGTCGTCTGGCTGGTGTCCGGCATCCTCACCCTCTACACGGCCATCGCCACCACGGACCTTCCGCACCGTGGCGTCGTCCTGGGCGCCGCGGTGCTGGGCATCGTCGCGGGGATCGTGGTGCTCGCCCTGCCGGCCGAGTCGGCCCGCGCGCTGACCCGGCTGCTCGGCCTGTGGCTGGTCCTGCTCGGCCTGGGCGAGACGACGGTCGCCCTCACGTGGCGGGCCGCACTCCGAAAGACGCACCCCCCGGGGCCGCATTCCCCCGCCGGGACGGACTGACACCGCGGCCTGCCCCTTCGGCGGGCGCGGCAGACGCACCGGCACCCTGCGGTCGCTCCTCCACCGTCATCCCGAGCGACGACCGTCACAGCCGGAGCGGCACACACCCGGAAGGGAGCACCATGAACCCGGCCGCGACCCCGGATCCGCCGAACTCCGGCGGCGCCTCGCACCAGCAGCACGTCATGACCGCCGAGGAACGAGCGGAGTACGAGCGACTGCGCCGCCACGCGGCGGTGCGCCACCGGCGGCTGCGCCGGGTCGGCTCCTCGGTCCTCCTCCTGCTCGCCCTGCTGCTCGCGCCCCTGGCCGTCGTCGCGGCCTGGGTCCAGGACACGGTCTCCGACACCGACCGGTACGTGAAGACCGTCGCGCCGCTGGCGTCCGAGCCGGCCGTACAGGAGGTCGTGATCAACCGGCTCACGGACCGTGTGGTGGCCAACGTGGACGTCGCGGCGGTGACGGACTCGCTCGTCAAGGCCCTTCAGGACGCCGGGGCACCACCCCGCGTCGTGGCGGGGGCCGAGTCCCTCGAGGGTCCGCTGCGCAACGCGGTCAGGACCGTCGTCGACCGCACCGTCACCCGCGTGATCACCAGCGACGCCTTCCAGCAGGTGTGGGAGGGCGCCAACCGGCGCTCGCACGCCGCGGTGGTGAACATGCTCACCGGAGAGCGCGAGGGCGCCGTGCGCGCCGAGGGCGACACCGTCCGACTGGACGTGGGAGAGGTAGTCGACCAGGTACGGGAGCGGCTCGTCGACGCGGGCTTCGACAAGGCGGCCGCCATCCCGGACACCAACCGGACGATCACACTGTTCGAGACGGAGGAACTGGGCAAGGCGCAGGACACGATGCGACTGCTGGACATCCTCGGCACCTGGCTGCCTGTCCTGACCGTGGTACTCGCCGCGCTCGCCGTGTGGACCGCTCCGGCACACCGGGTGATGCTGATGATCACCGCGACCGGTGTCGGCGTGATGATGGCGGTGCTCCTCGTCGCGCTCGCCGTCGTCAGACGGGTCTATCTGGACTCGGTCCCGCCCGACGCACTGCCCACTGACGCGGCCGCGGCGATCTATGACACGTTCGTCCGCTTCCTGCGGGACGGCACGCGCACCCTGCTGGTCGTCGCGGTGATCACGGCACTGGTCGCGTACCTGTACGGTCCCGGACGCCCCGCCCGCGCCGTCCGCACGGCGGCGGACCGGAGCACGACGGCCGCCGGCCGGAGGCTGCGCCGCGCCGGAGTGCCCACCGGGTCCACAGGTCGCTGGCTGACGGACCACCGGGCGTGGATCACCGGTGGCGTGATCGCGGCGGGAGCGCTGACGCTGGTGCTCTGGAACCACCCCACGGTCGGCGCGGTGGCCCTCGTTCTCGGCATCGCCCTGGCCGTCCTGATCATCCTGGCGATCCTCGCGGCGGCCGCCGGACCGGCCGGCCGTGCGGCGGACCAGGCGACGGAACGGGCGGCCCCGTGAGTCATGGTCGGGAAACCCGGCCTCGGGCACGCGTCCCGCAGACGCACGGCGGCGCGGGTCGCGGCGGTTCTGCGGTCCGGGGCCGCCGCCCGGCTGCTGTCCCGCCTGTCGGCGCTCAACGTCGTGGAGGGCTCCGTACGGCTCGCCGCGCAGGCGTTCCTCACCGCGCTCCCGCTGCTGATGACCGTCGCGGCGTTCGCCCCCGGCTGGCTGCAGGACCTGCTGGCCGACTCCCTCCGGGCGGTTCTGGGGGTGCGCGGCGACACCCTCGACGAGTTGCGCGAGGTCTTCTCCGCCACCGGCACGACGGAGAGCACCGCCGGCGCCGTGGGCGTGGTGGTGACACTGGTGTCGGCCACGGCGTTCAGCCGCGCGCTTCAGGCGGTGTGCGAGCGGTGCTGGCACCTGCCGCGTGCCCCCGTGCGGACCGCGGTCTGGCGCTGGCTGCTGTGGCTGGTCGTCTGGCTGGCCTTCCTCCTGCTCCAGGCGCCGGTGCGCAGCGGGTTCGGCGCCGGCGCGGTGACCGGGCTGGTGCTGTCCCTGCTCTCGGCGGCACTGCTGTGGTGGTGGTCCCAGCATCTGCTGCTGGGCGGCCGGATCGGCTGGCGGAGCCTGCTGCCGGGAGCGCTGCTGGCGGGCGCCGGCACGGTCCTGCTGAGCCTGTCCGCCCGCGTGCTGGTGCCCACGGCCATGGAGCGCAGCCTGGACGAGTTCGGCCCCCTGGGCCCCGTCTTCACGTTCCTCTCCTGGCTGATCGCCGTCTTCCTGGTGGCCGTCTCGGGCCTGGCCCTCGGCGAGTACGTCGCCTCCACCACCTGGTACCGGAAGGCCGCCCCACGCCGCGGCCGTGCGAAGAGCGACCCCTGATCCGGCCGCCGGAGCGGGTCGACCAGGCTACGGGGCTGCCGCACGCTCACCCGCATCGGGTGAGGCCGACCGCCCTCGCCGTGCTCACGCTGAAGACAGCACGCAACGGCGGCCGGGCCGACGCCCGGGACGGAGGAGAGACATGAGCGCGCAGACGTACCTGGCGTACGACTATCCCCTGCTGAGCGTCTTCTGGAGCATGCTCCTGTTCTTCCTGTGGATCATGTGGTTCGTGCTGCTCTTCCGTGTGGTCGTCGACATCTTCCGGGACGATCACCTGAGCGGCTGGGCGAAGGCCGGGTGGCTGGTGTTCACCATCGTGCTGCCCTTCCTGGGCGTCTTCGTCTACGTGGTCGCCCGCGGCAAGAACATGGGCCGCCGGGAGGTCGCGCAGGCGCGCGCGCAGCAGGAGGAGTTCAACACCTACATCCGGGAGACCGCGGCCGGCGGCCGGACCAGCAGCATCGACGAACTCGCCAAGCTGTCCGAGATCCGCGCCCGCGGCGACATCACGGACGAGGAGTTCCGCAGGGCGAAGGACCTGGTCCTGAGCGGCCACGGTCCGGCTGAGCACTCGGGCTCCACCTCCCGCACCGCCCATCGCTGAGCATCCGCACCACAGAAACGAGGCGCAAGATGACCGCGACACACACCCGTCCGGCACACACAGCGAAGCAGGAATGGGCAACCGGCCTGACGGCCTTCGCGGCCGTGATGCTCTTCCTCGTCGGCCTGCTCGACATCTTCCGGGGCATCATGGCCATCGCCGAGGACGACATCTTCCTCACGACGCGCAACTACGTGTTCGAGTTCGACCTGACCGGCTGGGGCTGGGTCCACCTGGCTCTGGGCGCGGTCGCCGTGATCGTCAGCTTCGGGCTGCTCCGGGCCGCGACGTGGGCGCGCGTCGCCGGCGTGGCCATCGCCGGCCTCGTCATCATCGCCAACTTCCTCTCCCTGCCGTACTACCCGGTCTGGTCGGTCGTGATGATCACCATCTCGGGCTTCATCATCTGGGCCCTGTGCGTGGTCCAGCGCGGCAACGTCTTCGAGCTGTCCGAGGAGCGCCCGGTGTACGAGGAGCGCCGCCCCTACGAGAAGCGGCCACCGGCCTAGTGCGACGCGACGGGAGCACGAGGGGACCGGGAGGGGTGAGCCCAGCCGTACCTATGGGCCCTCGGGGACGGGCCCGCCTCGCCGTGCTCGCCCTGCTGGGAAGCATCCTGGTGCCGCTCGTCGCCGCCGGTCTGCGGAGCGTGCTGTGGGCGCTGGCGGGCATCGCCGGACTGGCGCTGGCCGCCGTCGGGGTGTGGTGGACCCTGGCGCACACCGGAGCGCTCCGTGCTCTCGGGGCGGTCCTGTCGGTGGTGGCGCCGGTCGCTGTCCTGGCCCTCTATGCCACGTTCGGCATGCTGGGGCCGGCCTTGCTGTCCCTGGCTCTGTGGGTCCTGGCCGTCACGGCGGCGCGTACGGCCCCGAGCCCCGGGCGCACCACGTCCGGGCAGGCGGTCGCCGAGGCGCCCCACAGCCCCTGGATCGTCATGAATCCGCGCTCCGGCGGCGGCAAGGTGGGTCGTTTCCACCTGGTCGACAAGGCCCGGGCGGTCGGCTGCCGGGTGGTCCTGCTCGAAGGCGGCCAGGATGTCGCCGAACTGGCCCGGCAGGCCGTCGCCGAGGGAGCCGATCTCCTGGCGGTGGCGGGCGGCGACGGCACCCAGGCGCTGGTGGCCGAGGTGGCGGCACGCCAGGACCTGCCGTTCGTCGTGATTCCCGCCGGTACCCGCAACCACTTCGCCCTCGACCTCGGCCTCGACCGCGACGATCCGGCGGCGGCCCTGGAAGCCCTGACCGACGGCGTCGAACTCCGCATCGATCTCGGGTACGCGGCGGACCGGGTCTTCGTCAACAACGCCTCGTTCGGCACGTACGCGTCCATCGTCACCGACCCCGCGTACCGGGACGCCAAAGCCCGCACGACCCTGCGCACTCTCCCCGGCCTCCTCACCGGCGAGGACGCGCCCAGGCTGCGGACCCGGGCCGACCGGACGTACGTCGACGGACTTCAGGCGCTCCTCGTCAGCAACAATCCCTACGGTCGTGCCGTCGACGCGGCCCATCCGGGGCGTAGGCAGCGGCTGGACTCGGGACTCCTCGGCGTGGTGTGCGTGCGGGTCGGCAACACCGCTCAAGCGGCGCGAATGGTAGGCGGTCCGCGCTCCGGGGGACTCATCCGGCTGAGCGCCGGGGAAGTCGTCGTCGAGGCCGACACGGACACCCTCCCGGTCGGCATCGACGGAGAACACGTCGTTATGCCGTCACCGGTCGTGTGCCGCAGCGCGCCCGGGGTGCTCCGAGTGCGTGTGCCGCGCCGTCGCCCCCACGCACCGCGGGTCAGCGGCGGGGCGGCCGGCTGGCCGAGCGTGACACGGTTGGCGCTGGGGCGCCCGCCTGTTCGCGGGTGAGTGGCTCAGGCAGGCGCCCCAGGGCACATCCAGGGCACATGAGCCAGGGAAACGGCGTTGACCCGTGAGAACGGTGGCCGCTCAAGCCACTCAAGCCGCTCAAGCCCTTCAGGCCGCCCTCCGCACCCCCTCCCCATGCGCCCGGATGACATCCGCGTACCGATACCCCGTCCCCTTGATCGTGCGCCGCTGCGTCCCGTAGTCGACGTGGATCAGGCCGAAGCGCTTGTCGTAGCCGTAGGCCCACTCGAAGTTGTCCAGGAGGGACCAGGCGAAATAGCCCGCCAGTGGGGCGCCCTTGCGGGCGGCGGATGCGCATGCGGCCAGGTGGTCGATCAGGTACTCCTGGCGTTCCGGGTCGTGGATCGTCCCGTCGGGGCGCATGACGTCGGGGTAGGCGGAGCCGTTCTCGGTGACATAGAGCTTGCGGGCGCCGTACTCGTTCGTGAGGCGGAGCAGGAGGGTCTCGATGCCGTTCGCGTCGATCTCCCAGTCCATGCCGGTGCGCCGCACGCCGGGGCGGGGGACCTGACGGGCTTGTGGGGCCGGTCCGGTGGGGTCGTCGGCGACGGTGAGCGGCATGTAGTAGTTGAGGCCGAGCCAGTCCAGGGGGGCGGCGATCGTCGTCAAGTCACCTTCCCGCTCCGGGAGTTCTACTCCGTAGACCTCGCGCATGTCCGCCGGGAAGCCGCGGTCGTGGATCGGGTCGAGCCACCACCGGTTGGTGTGGCCGTCCATGCGGCGGGCGGCGTCGAGGTCGGCCGGCCGGTCGGTGGCGGCGTGGATCGTCGAGAGGTTGGTGACGATGCCGACCTGGGCGGACGGGGCCGCGGCGCGGATCGCCCGCGTGGCCAGGCCGTGGCCGAGGAGCAGGTGGTAGGAGGCGCGGACGGCGGCCGTGAGGTCCCTCAGGCCGGGGGCCATCGTGCCTTCCAGATGGCCGATCCAGGCCGAGCACAGCGGTTCGTTGAGCGTGGCCCAGTGGTTCACTCTGTCGCCCAGTCGCCCGGCCACGACCGAGGCGTACGCGGCGAAGTGCTCCGCGGTGTCGCGTGCGGGCCAGCCGCCCCGGTCCTGGAGCACCTGGGGCAGGTCCCAGTGGTAGAGGGTGACGGACGGGGTGATGCCGGCGGCCAGGAGGGTGTCGGTCAACTCGTCGTAGAAGTCGAGGCCCTTCGGGTTGACCGGGCCGTCACCCCCCGGCATCACGCGCGGCCAGGCGATGGACAACCGGTAGGCATTGGTGCCCAGTTGGCGCATGAGGTCGATGTCCTCGCGCCAGCGGTGGTAGTGGTCGCAGGCGATGTCGCCGGTGTCGCCGCCCGCGACCTTGCCGGGGGTGTGCGAGAAGGTGTCCCAGATCGACGGCGAGCGGCCGTCCTCCGACACGGCTCCCTCGATCTGGTAGGCCGCCGTGGCCGTGCCCCACAGGAAGTCGTGCGGGAGTGCGGCGAGGTCGATGCTCACGAAAGTCCTTTCAAGGTCGGTCACTTGACGGCGCCCGCCGTCAGTCCGGCGACGAGATAGCGCTGGAGCAGCAGGAACCCGGCGACCACGGGGAGGCTGACCACGAGCGAGGCGGCCATGATCTGGTTCCAGTAGACGTTGTTGAGCGTGGAGTAGCCCTGGAGGCCGACGGCGAGCGTGCGGGTGGCGTCGTTGGTCATCACCGACGCGAACAGCACCTCGCCCCAGGCGGTCATGAAGGCGTAGACGGCGACCGCGACGATCCCGGGGATCGCGGCCGGCACGACGACCCGGAAGAGCGCGCCGAGCGGACCGCAGCCGTCCACCAGGGCGGCCTCGTCCAGGTCCCTCGGCACCGAGTCGAAGTACCCGATGAGCATCCAGATCGAGAACGGCAGCGAGAAGGTCAGGTACGTCAGGATGAGCCCGCCGCGGGATCCGAAGAGGGCGATTCCCGTGGCGTTGCCGATGTTGACGTAGATCAGGAAGAGGGGCAGCAGGAAGAGGATGCCGGGGAACATCTGCGTGGACAGCACGGTGACCGTGAAGACGCGCTTGCCGCGGAAGTCGTAGCGGCTGACGGCGTACGCGGCGAAGACCGCGATCACGACCGAGCAGATGGTCGCCGCGCCCGCCACGATCAGCGAGTTCACGAAGTAGCGCGCGAGCGGGATCGTCGACCAGATGTCGATGTACGGCCGGATGGTCAACCGGCTCGGCAGCCAGTGGAATTCGCCCGTCACATCCGCCAGCGGCTTCAGCGAGCTGGAGACCATGACGTAGACCGGCAGCAGCACGAAGCCGGTGAGCAGCGTGAGGAAGATCCGCCGGGACCAGAAGAACGAACGCGGCGGTGCCATGGGCGAGTTGGGGCTAGGCATCGGCCGGCTTCCTTTCCCGGGAGGTCAGCAGGAGGTAGCCGCCCGTCACCGCGAGCAGGAACAGCAGCAGGAGTACGGACATCGCGGAGCCGGTGCCGAAGTTCCACGTCACGAAGGACGCCTGGTAGATGTGGACCGAGATCAGGTCCGCGGCCTCCGGGGCCGACCTGCCGAACAGGACGTACGGCGTGTTGAAGTCGTTGAAGGTCCACAGGAACAGGACGAGGAGCAGGACCTGGTTGACGGGCCGCAGGGACGGGAGCGTGATGCGGCGGATCTGCTGCCATATCCCGGCCCCGTCCAGTGCCGCCGCCTCGTACAGCTCGCCCGGGATGTTCTGCAGCCCCGCCATGATGATCAGGAAGGCGAACGGCCAGCCCTTCCACACCGACACGGTCAGCAGCGCCCAGAAGCTGTTGTCGCCGATGAGCCAGAAGGACGGCTTGCCGGTGAGGCGGAGCTGGTCGTGCAGGACGTGGTTCACCAGGCCGTTGTCGTGCTGGAACATGAACACCCAGGTGATGACGGCCGCGTAGACCGGCAGGGCGTACGGCACCAGGAACAGGGCGCGCAGCAGGCCCCGTCCGCGGAAGGTGTCCTGCATGTAGACCGCCGCCGCGGTGCCGATCAGCCAGCACAGGCCGACCGACAGCAGCGTGAAGGCCACGGTGACGAGGAAGGAGTGCAGCAGCGCCTCGCCGACCGGGGCGTCGAAGTCCACCGACACCTTGTAGTTGTCGATGCCGGACCAGGGCGCTGCGCCCCAGTCACGGATGTAGAACTGCGTGAGCTCCTTGAAGCTCATCACGACGCCGATCACCATCGGCACCAGGTGCACCAGGAGTTCGAGGAGCAGGGCCGGCAGCAGGAGCAGATACGGCAGGCCGATGCGGCGGACCCTTCCGGGGCGGCGGCGGGGGCCTGGAGTCGCCGTCCCGGAGGGGTTCTTGTGCACGCCGGCCTCGGCGGGTGCGGTGGTGGCCATCGTGCTCACTTCGTCGGCATCTGCTGCTGGGCCTTGTCCAGTGCCGCCTTCACCGAGTCGGTGGTGACCGCGCGTCCGGCGGCCGCGTCGGCGAACAGGTCCTTGACGGCGGTTCCCACGGCTGTCTCGAACTGTGACTCGTCGGCGACCTGCGGCAGCGCGGCCGCGCTGGTGGCGAGGGTGTTCTTGAGGACCGCGTTGGCTCCCGAGCTGAAGACGGAGTCCTGCTGCACGGTCTTCACCGGCGGGATGGAGCTGTATGCGGTGTTGAGGATCTTCTGTTCGGCGTCGCCGGTCATGAACTTCACGAACTTCTTGGCGCCGTCGATGTTGTCGGTGTTCTTGAACACGGCCAGGTTGATGCCCATGACGGCCGAGTTGACCTGCGTGCCGGTGCCCGGGGTGCCGGACTGCACGGGCACCGGTGCGATGCCGTACTTGTCCTCGCTCATGCCCTGGGACTTGAGGTTGGCTGACGCGGACTGCCACAGCAGCATGGCCTGGTTGCCCTTGGCGAAGTCGCTCACCGACTGGTTCTGCGCGTACTCGGCGTCGCCGGTCGGTATGACCTTGTCCGTGGCCATGAGGTCGACGTACTGCTTGACCGCGGCCACCACGTTGTCGTTGGTGAAGTCGGGCTTGCCGTCGGAGGTGAAGAAGTCGCCGCCGTGCTGTTGGGCGAAGACGAAGACGTGGTGGATGTTCTCCGCCAGGTTCGAACCTTCCGCGCCCAGCGCCGACTTGCCCTTGGCCTGGATCTTCTTGCCGTCGGCGACCAGTTCGTCCCAGGTGGCGGGGGGCTCGGTGATGCCGGCGTCGGCGAAGATCTCCTTGTTGTAGTAGAGGGCGTACGCCATCGAGTAGAGCGGGACCGCGGCCGGGTCCTGGCCCTGGGCGCCGGTGGAGCCGAGGGCGGAGTCGACGAAGCGGTCCTTGCCGCCGATCGCGGAGAAGTTCTCGGTGTTCCAGGGCAGCAGCGCGCCGGTGGCCTGGAGGGAGGCGCTCCAGGTGTTGCCGATGTTGAGGACGTCGGGGCCCTGGCCTGAGGTGGTCGCGGTGAGGATCCGGTTGAGCAGGTCGGACCAGGGGACGACCTCGACCTTGACCTTGATGCCGGTCTGCTTCTCGAACTTGTCGAGTTCGGGCTGGAGGACCTTCTTGTCGACCTCGATGCTGGCGCCCTGGTTGGAGGCCCAGTAGGTCAGGGTCTTCGGTGAGTCGTTGGACCCGCCGCTCGTCGACGAGCCGCCGCCACAGGCGGCCACGAGAGTCATGAGGGAAACGGTGACAGCACCGGCGGCCGCGGCTCGGGTTCTGCGCATGGCTCTGGTGTCCCTTCCTGGGGAGACCCCCGGGTGCGTTCGTTTCTCGAACACCGCCCCCGGGGTTAATTTATGGCGTGATTTAAGACGCGAAGGAAAGTCGCGTCAAGAGTCGGCGCAGCGGTATCTTGCAGGTCGAGGCGGCGTCGAAGGGATCCACATGGCGGGGCGGAACGGGCGGACGGTGCGTGACCTGCGACGGGGCAACCGGACCGCGGTACTGCGGCGGTTGTATTTCGACGGGCCGATGAGCCGCTTCGAACTGGGTCCGGCCACCGGTCTGAGCGGCGGCTCCATCAGCAACGTGGTCGGCGAGCTGGTCGAGGACGGCCTCGTCGAGGAGGCCGGCACCGTCGAGTCCGACGGCGGCCGCCCCCGCACCCTGCTGCGCGTCGCCCCCGCCGGCGGCCACATGATCGGCGTCGATGTCGGCGAGACCCGCGTACGCGTCGAGCTCTTCGACCTCACGCTCACCGAACTCGCCCGCACCGAACGGCCCCTGGAGCATCACGGCTACGACGTCGAGGTCGTCGTCGGGCACATTCGCGACGGCATCGCCGAGGTGCTCGCCGACACCGACATCGCGCCCGAACAGCTGCTGGGCGTCGGCATCGGAGTTCCCGGCATCGTCGCCCGAACTCCCGAGCAGGGCGCGGTGGTCCACGGCCAGACGATCGGCTGGGACGCCGTGCCGCTCGAATCCCTGCTGCGTTCGACCTGTGAACTCCCCGACTCCGTCCCGTACTTCATCGACAACGGCGCCCACACCCTCGGTCAGGCCGAGCTGTGGTTCGGGGCCGGCCGGGGCTCCCGCAACGCGATCGTCGTGCTCTTCGGCTCGGGCATCGGCGCCTGTCTCGTCACCGAGGAGGTGGAGTACGGGCGCCCCCTGGAGTGGGGGCATGTGACCGTGCAGGTCAGGGGACGCCGCTGCCGCTGCGGCGCCCTGGGCTGTCTGGAGGCGTACGCGGGCGCGGGTGCGCTCGTCGACCGCTGGCGCGAGGCGGGCGGCCGGCCGCCGGAGGGCGTCGACGAGGAGACGGCGCTGGCCGCGCTGCTCGCCGCCGCCCACCCGGCCGAGGGCGCCGGGGCCGACCCGGTGGCCCTCGCCGTCCTGGAGGAGACGGCCGAGTACGTGGGCGCCGGCCTGTCCGACCTGGTCAACCTCTTCCAGCCCGAACGCATCCTCATCGGCGGCTGGGCGGGGCTCCAGCTCGGCACCCGCTTCCTGCCCGCCGTACGCCGGTACGCCGACGCGTACGCCCTGCGCCATCCGGCCGAACGCGTCTCCATCGCCCTCGGCAAGCTCGGCCCGGACGCGGTCACGGTCGGCGCGGCGAGCCTGCCCCTCGCCGACTTCTTCGCCGGGGGCGGGCGGCGCGACCGTCGTAGCGAAGGCGTAGATCACCGAGCCCAGTGATGCGCATCACACGGGCGCCAATGTTGTGCACTTTATTGACGGCCGTCATTTGAGAGCCTAATTTCGCGGTGTCCTTCCCCCGCTCAAGGGAGACCGCGATGTCCCCGTCCCCCGTCGCATCAGAACGCGTCCGCCAACTCCGCAGGGTCGCCCTGTCCGGACTGCTCGGCACCGCCGTCGAGTTCTACGACTTCCTCGTCTACGGCACCGTCGCCGCGCTGGTCTTCGGCGAACTGTTCTTCCCGGGCGCCGACCCCGCCGTGGGCACCATCGCCGCCTTCGGCACCTTCGCCGCCGGATACGTGGCCCGCCCGATCGGCGGCATCGTCTTCGGGCATTTCGGCGACCGCCTCGGCCGCAAGAACATGCTGCTGCTCACCATGGGCCTGATGGGCGGCGCGAGCTTCCTCATCGGCCTGCTGCCCACGTACGACACCATCGGCGTCTGGGCGCCGGTCCTGCTGATCACCCTGCGCGTGCTCCAGGGCATCGCCATCGGCGGTGAGTGGGGCGGCGCCACGCTCATGGTCGTCGAGCACGCCGGCGAGAAGCGGCGCGGCCTGTGGTCCAGCTTCACGCAGATGGGAGCCCCGCTCGGCTCCCTGATCTCCGCCACCGTCGTCGCCCTGGTCTCCACCCTCCCCAAGGACCAGTTCGCGGCCTGGGGCTGGCGCGTGCCGTTCCTGCTGAGCGTGCTGCTGCTCGGCGTCGGCCTGTTCGTCCGCCTCAAGGTGGTCGAGAGCCCGCTGTTCGCCGAGGTGAAGAAGGACCGCGCCGAGTCCCGGCTGCCGATCCTCGACGTGCTGCGCCGCCCCCGCCCGGTACTGCTGGCCTGCGGTGTCGGCATCGGCGCCTTCACCGCCCAGTCCCTGCTGACCAGTTACCTGATCGCGTACGCCACCGGCATCGGCTACGCCCGCCCGCAGGTCCTCACCGCGCTCACCGTCTCCGCCGCGACCGCGCTGGTCGTACTGCCCTGCGCGTCCGCGCTCTCCGACCGGATCGGCCGCCGCCCGGTCGTCCTCACCGGCGCCCTGCTGTCCGCCGCCACCGCCTTCCCCGTCCTCACGCTGGTCGACTCCAAGTCCCCGGGCTCCCTGATCCTGGCCGTCGTCATCGGCCACGGCATCGCCCAGTCGCTGATGTACGGCCCGCTCGGCGCCCTGTTCAGCGAGATGTTCGGCACCAAGGTGCGCTACACCGGCGCCTCCCTCGGCTACCAGGGCGCCACCCTGGTCGGCGCCGGGTTCTCCCCGATGATCGCCGGAAGCCTGGTGGCTGGCAGCGGCAACGGCACCCCCGTCGCCCTCCTCATCTGCGGCGGCTCGCTGACCACCGCGCTGACCGTGTGGTTCGTCCGCGAGACCAGCCGTACCTCACTCGGCGAAGGCCCCACCCCGCAGCCCGCCTCGCCCCACGCGGAGGGCGTCACCGCGTAACCGACGGCACCCGCCACGTCCGGCACCACCCCACCCCGTGCCCGTGCCCGGACGACCTACCCCGCCCGCCCGGCCGACCGCCGATGACCTCGTACGACCGCCTGCCGTGCCGCCGGCGGACGGTCGTACCCTTTCCCCGTGGAGGACGACGACATCCTGGATACCGCGGAAGGGCCGCAGCCGCGCCCGCAATCGCTCATGCTCACCTTCTTCGGCAACCACGTCCTGGAGCAGGGGGACTTGGGCGTCTACTCGGGCAGCATCATCGATGTGCTGGGCCGGGTCGGGGTCGGTGAACAGGCCGTGCGCTCGACCCTCACCCGCATGGTCAACCGCGGTCTGCTCCAGCGTCAGCGCGAGGGCCGCAAGATGTTCTTCGGTCTGACCCCGCAGGCCACCCGGGTCCTGATCGACGGCCGTACCCGCATCTGGAAGCAGGGCGCCGTCAACGACGACTGGGACGGCTCCTGGACCCTGCTCGGCTTCTCCCTCCCCGACTCCTGGAAACGCCAGCGCCACGACCTGCGCTCCCGGCTCACCTGGTCCGGGTTCGGCGCCCTGTACAGCGGCCTGTGGATCGCCCCCGGCCATGTCGACGTCTCCGCGGCGGTCGCCGAGCTGGGCCTGGCCTCCCACGTCAAGATCTTCCACGCCCAGGCCGCCGAGGTCACCGACATCGAGCAGATGATCAGCGACACCTGGGACCTGGAGTCCATCGCCGCCCGCTACGTCACCTTCGACAAGCGCTGGTCCGCGCACCTCGGCAACGGCTCCGACGACGACCCGATCGGCACCCGCCTCCGCCTGGTCAGCGAGTGGCTGTGGACCATCCGCACCGACCCGCGCCTCCCCGCCCGCCACCTGCCCCCGGCCTGGCCGGCCCGCACCGCCCAGGAGACCTTCCACCACGTCGCGGAACAGACCCACCCCGCACTGACGGCAGCACAGGCCGCACTGGAAACGACCCCACTACGCCGGCAGCCCGCCTAAGGCCTGCCCGGCAGCATCCAGGGCGTCACCACGGCCGAGCCGTACACCTACGCCACCAACGACAAGACAGGTGCCGGTTCCCTTCGAAGGGAACCGGCACCTGTCTTCGTCAGGGGCGCGGGGAACTGCGCGACCAGCCACAGACGACCCGCACCCGGCACGAAACAGCACCCCGCAGACGAGAACGCCCTCCTGCGGTACGGGCCCGGCGACATCCGGTCGGGATCCCGGCCCCGGCGTACAGCCACAACGGAACCGCAGCCGACCGACAACCCGACCCGGCTCAACTCCCGTACGCGTCCCCGCCGACCGTGAAGCCGATCACCGTTCCGCCGCCGTCCCGGGGGAACGCGAACGGCGCTCCGCCGTGCGACAGCGCCACCTCTCGCACGATCGACAGTCCAAGGCCCGAGCCAGGCAGCGAGCGCGCGTCGGCGGCCCGGTAGAAGCGGTCGAAGACCCGTACAAGATCGGCGTCGGCGATCCCCGGCCCCCGGTCAAGGACCTCCACCCGCACCGGCCCGGACAGCGTGAACCCGGACACCGAGATCTCGATCGCCTCGGTGCCGTCCCGGTCGAACTTCGCCGCGTTCTCGACGAGATTGGAGATCGCCCGTTGCAGCATCCCGGGCCGCCCGTCGGTCAACGTGGCGCCGCTCGCGTGCACCACGACCTCCCGCCCGGTCCGCCGCCGGGCCAGCCCCGCCACGTCCTCGGCGACGTCGGCGAGGTCGACCTTCTGCGGCGGCTCGTTGTCCGACTGTCCCGCCGCGAGATCGACCAGTTCGTTGACCAGGTCGGTCAACTCCCGGGCCTCCTGCGTCAGATCGGCGACCAGGTCGTCACGGGTGCCGGGCGGCAGCTCGTCGATCCGCCGCAGCAGCGAGATGTTCGTCCGCAGCGACGTGAGCGGCGTCCGCAGCTCGTGCCCAGCGTCCTGCACCAGCCGCCGCTGGTCCTCCTCCGACTGCGCGAGCCGCCCCAGCATCCGGTCGAAGGCCCGCCCGAGCCGCCCCACCTCGTCATAGCCGGTGACCGGCACCTCGATCCCCAGCCGCCGGGTGCGCGCCACGTCCTCCGCGGCCGACGTGAGAATCACCAGCCGCCGGGTGATCCGCCGGGCCAGCCACCACCCGAACAACCCGGCCCCGACGACCACCGCGGCCATGAGGATCAGTGTCCGCTGCTGCAGCGCCCGCAGCAGGTCCTCGGTGTCGCTGAACTCCTGGGCGACCTGCACGGCCCCCCGCCCCCCGCCGAGCGAGACGGTGGCGATCCGGTAGACGTCGCTGCCGACCGAGACCTCCTTGTGCAGCACCATCCGGCCGGCCGGATCCGCGGCCGCGACGGGCCGGTCACCGGAGACCACCGGCAGCCCGGGCCGCCCCGGATCGGCGACCGCCCCGGTGGGCCCCAGTACCTGTACGTCCGTACGGGCGGGCCGCACCAGGTCGTGCCCCGGCGCCGAGGACGAGAAGTCCTCCGGCGTCATCCGTTGGTGGCGCACCTCGTCCCGCAGATCCTGCACGACCTGGTCGAACACGGACTCCTGGTCCACCCGCACCAGTCGCGCGGCGGCGCTGTAGGACAGCACACCGACCAGCACGGTCACCGCGGCCGTCACCGCGGCGAAGGACACCGCGAACGTGGTCCGCAGGGACAGCAGCCGGGGCCGCGGCCGGGCCCACATCCGGGCCAGCCGGCCCACTCAGTCCTCCCGGAGCACGTAACCCACACCGCGCACCGTGTGGATCAGCTGCGGCGCGCCCGGCTCGTCGAGCTTGCGGCGCAGATAGCCGACGTAGACGGCGAGGTTCTTGGAGCCGGGCCCGAAGTCGTAGCCCCAGATCCGGTCGTAGATGGTCGAGTGGTCGAGCACGATGCCCGCGTTGCGCACGAGCAGCTCAAGCAGCTCGAACTCGGTACGGGTCAGCTCCAGCTCACGGGTCCCGCGCCAGGCCCGCCGTGCCTGGATGTCCATGCGCAGCCCGGCGGCCTCGATCCGGCCCTGAGGGAGGTCGGGCGCCGGGGGCGCCTTGGGGACGTCGACAGCCGGGGCCATGCCGTCCGGGCTCGTCCGCCGCAGCAGCGCACGCAGCCGGGCGAAGACCTCCTCGACGTCGAAGGGCTTCACCACGTAGTCGTCGGCGCCCGCGTCCAGACCGGCGATCCGGTCCTGGGTCTCCACGAGCGCCGTCAGCATCAGGATCGGCGTCCGGTCGCCCTCGGCGCGCAGCACCCGGCAGACCTGGAGCCCGTCGATCCCGGGCATCATCACGTCGAGGAGGAGCACGTCCGGCGGGGTCTTGTGGGCCTGCGCCAGCGCCTCGACGCCGTCGGCGACCGCGGTGACCTGATAGCCCTCCAGGATCAGGGCGCGCTCCAGGGCGTGACGGATGGCACGGTCGTCTTCGGCGAGCAGCACAGTCTGGGGCACCCCCTCAGTGTGCCGTGCCCGCCGAGTCGTACGACGTGATGAGCAGCTCACCGGGTGCCCTTCTTACTGGGCTCTCACCCGCTCACCGGAACGGACACTCACACCCGCAGCGCCGCCAGCCGCTCCTCGAACGGCACCACGTCGGCGAACCCGTCCGCCCTGGCCCGGGCCGACTTCGAGGGAGCCCCGATACCCACCGGCGCACTGGATCCGGCCGCCTCCGAAGCGCCCCCGGCGCCCGCCAGTACGCCAGACCCCTCGGAGGCGCCGCCCGCTCCCGAAGCGGTGCCCGCCTGCACTCCGGCCAGCCCGGTCATCAGCCCCGCCAGCTCCCCCGCGGCCCGCTCCACGCGCGCGTCCAGCCCCTCCGCCCCCCAGTCCTCCGAGGCCGCGTACACCCCGGTCGGTACGACGACGGCCTTGAGGTAGGCGAAGAGCGGCCGCAGCGCGTGCTCAAGGACCAGCGAGTGCCGGGCCGTCCCGCCGGTCGCCGCGATCAGCACCGGCTTGCCGGCAAGCGCCTCCGGCTCCAGCACGTCGAAGAACGACTTGAACAGCCCGCTGTACGACGCCGAGAACACCGGAGTGACCACGACCAGCCCGTCGGCCCCGGCCACCGCCTCCTGTGCGGCGGACAGCGCCGTGCCCGGGAAGCCGTTGGTGAAGTTGTGCGCGATGTCCACGGCGAGTTCCCGCAGCTCGACCACCTGGACGTCGACCGGGGTTCGCCGGCCGACCGCCGTGGCCAGCCGGTCGCCCAGCAGCCGGGTGGACGACGGGACGCTCAGCCCGGCCGAGACGACGACGAGCCTCATGCGACGACCTCCTTCTGCGTGGCGGCGAGCAGCGACGCGTGCGTGGGAGCCTCCGGAACGTCCGCCGGCCGCCCCGCCGCGAACTCCTTGCGCAGCACCGGCACGACCTCCTCGCCGAGCATGTCGAGCTGCTCCAGGACGGTCTTCAGGGGCAGGCCGGCGTGGTCCACGAGGAACAGCTGGCGCTGGTAGTCCCCGGCGTACTCGCGGAACTTCAGCGTCTTCTCGATGACCTGCTCCGGGGAGCCCACGGTCAGCGGGGTCTGGTCGGTGAAGTCCTCCAGGGAGGGCCCGTGCCCGTACACCGGCGCGACGTCGAAGTACGGCCGGAACTCCTTCACCGCGTCCTGCGAGTTGCGCCGCATGAAGATCTGGCCGCCGAGCCCGACGATCGCCTGCTCGGCCGTCCCGTGCCCGTAGTGGGCGTACCGGCTCCGGTACAGCTCGACCATCCGCTTGGTGTGGTCGGCGGGCCAGAAGATGTTGTTGTGGAAGAACCCGTCGCCGTAGTAGGCCGCCTGCTCGGCGATCTCGGGCGAGCGGATGGACCCGTGCCAGACGAACGGCGCGACCCCGTCCAGCGGCCGGGGCGTGGAGGTGAACCCCTGGAGCGGGGTGCGGAACTTCCCCTCCCAGTCCACGACGTCCTCGCGCCACAGCCGCCGCAGCAGCGCGTAGTTCTCTATCGCCAGGTTGATGCCCTGCCGGATGTCCTGCCCGAACCAGGGATAGACCGGGCCGGTGTTCCCGCGCCCCATCATCAGGTCGACCCGCCCGTCGGCGAGGTGCTGGAGCATCGCGAAGTCCTCGGCGATCTTCACCGGGTCGTTCGTGGTGATGAGCGTGGTGGAGGTGGAGAGGATCAGCCTCTCGGTCCGCGCGGCGATGTACCCGAGCATCGTGGTCGGCGACGACGGCACGAACGGCGGGTTGTGGTGCTCACCGGTCGCGAAGACGTCGAGCCCGACCTCCTCGGCCTTCAGCGCGATGGCGACCATGGCCTTGATCCGCTCGCGCTCGCTCGGCGTACGTCCGGTCGTCGGGTCCGGCGTGACATCACCGACGCTGAAGATCCCGAACTGCATGGTCGCTCACCCTCCAGGTTGTTGACGGTTCAACTATAACCGCACACCCAGAGA
Organism: Streptomyces sp. NPDC019531; assembly: GCF_044903305.1. Lineage (NCBI taxonomy): Bacteria > Bacillati > Actinomycetota > Actinomycetes > Kitasatosporales > Streptomycetaceae > Streptomyces > Streptomyces sp. NPDC019531. Next base: position 231,057 of record NZ_JBJDQL010000008.1, read on the forward strand.
ACGACGCCCCACGCACACCTATTCCCACCCACTCAAGGACACGGGGCCCATGTCATCCTGCGGCCCGCCGACCCACTCAGGGGCGCGGGGAACTGCGCGACAAGCCCCCACCGGCCCGCAGCCGAAAAACAACCCCCCGCAGCCCGTCAGAAGTAGTACTCATCCCCACTGTCCAACACCAACACCCGCTGCCGGTCGTTCTCCCGGTTCCGATCCACCGTCCCCCCGTTCCACACCGTGTCGATCTCCAGCACCACCTCCGACGGCACCCCCCGCACCCGCACCCGCAGCTCCACCCGCTCCCCCACCCCGTCCGCCGCCAACGCCTCCACCCGGCACAACACCACCCGCTCCGCCGACCGCGCACACCCGCCCGGCAGCGCCTGCCGGTTCAGCAGCGGCTCGGACCACCGCAACCGCACGGTCGCGTCCGGAACGGCGGCGGGCCCGTGATTGCGCGGCGTGAACCGTACGTCCACCCGCCCGCCGGACATGGCCGCGGCCCCGTGATACGCCAGATCCGCCTCGGGCCCGCCGACGGCGACCGCCGTACCCCCACCCACCAGCACCGCAACCACCGCACCCCACACCGCAAGCACCCGCATGCCACCCACTCCTCGCTCCAGCCGCCCTGGTCGCAGGGATGTATCCCACGTACGGCGAACGACAGGCGCCCTCCATCAGGTGACCCACGGGTGACACAAGCCCCGGCGAGACGGCGTGCGAAGCTGACCGACATGCTCGTAGCCCGCTCCGCCGCCCTCTTCGTCGTGGCCGCCCTCTTCGAGATCGGCGGCGCCTGGCTGGTCTGGCAGGGCGTACGAGAACACCGCGGCTGGATGTGGACCGCGGGCGGCGTCCTCGCCCTAGGCGCCTACGGCTTCGTCGCCACCTTCCAGCCCGACGCCCACTTCGGCCGCATCCTCGCCGCGTACGGCGGCATCTTCGTGGCCGGCTCGCTCCTGTGGGGCATGGCCGCGGACGGCTACCGCCCCGACCGCTGGGACCTCGCGGGCGCGCTGATCTGCCTCGCGGGCATGGCGGTGATCATGTACGCCCCGCGGGGCGACTGAGCGGCCGTACTCAAGGAGTCTCGTCGGGCAGCAGCCCCAGCTGCCCCAGGAACTCCATCTCGTCGAAGTAGAGCCGGTAGTCGGTGATCCGGCCGTCCTTCACCGTCGCGATGTCCACTCCACGGATCCTGATCTCCTTCTGCGTCGCGGGAAGCGCCTCCCCGGTCGGCAGCTGGATCGGCCCGGTGTTGCGCCCGCTGAAGACCCCCTCGTCGATGGCCGTGTCCCCGGTCTCGTAGGCGTGCAGCGACTCGAACGTGGCGTCCGGCACCGCCTCCGTCATCTGCCGCCAGTACGCGACGATGTTCTCGCGCCCACGGATCTCCCCCTCGTCGGGGGTGACGGCGACCGCGTCCTCCGCGTACAACTCGGCGATGACCTTCAGGTCCGGGTGCGTGACCGCCTCGGTGAGCCGGTCCATGACCTCACGCGCTTCTCCCATGATCCACCTCCGCATCTCAGAGGATCACCCACCTCATTTTCGCACCGGAAGGGGATACGGACCGCCCGGAGCGACACACGGCGCCGCACCTATCCTGACGGGAGCCCGACATACGAACGTCCGAGGAGCACCCATGCCCAGCGCAGCGTCCCGCATCGCCGTCGTCACCGGTGCGAGCAGCGGAATCGGCGCAGCGACCGCCCGGCAACTCGCCGCAGCCGGCTACCGCGTCGTCCTGACCGCCCGCCGCAAGGACCGCATCGAGGCCCTGGCGGAGGAGATCAACGCGGCGGGCCACCAGGCGACCGCCTACCCGCTGGACGTGACGGACCGCGCCGCGGTCGACGAGTTCGCCACCGCCTTCAAGACGATCGGCGTACTCGTCAACAACGCCGGCGGAGCCCTCGGCGCCGATCCGGTCGCGACCGGCGACCCCGCCGACTGGCGCACGATGTACGAGACGAACGTCATCGGCACCCTGAACCTCACCCAGGCCCTGCTCCCCAAGCTCGACGCGAGCGGCGACGGCACGATCGTCGTCGTCTCCTCGACTGCGGGTCTCGGCACCTACGAGGGCGGCGCGGGCTATGTCGCCGCCAAGCACGGCACCCACGTCCTCACCGAGACCCTCCGCCTGGAGATCGTCGGGCGCCCGGTCCGCGTGATCGAGATCGCACCCGGCATGGTCAAGACCGACGAGTTCGCCCTGACCCGCTTCGGCGGCGACCAGGAGAAGGCGGAGAAGGTCTACCAGGGCGTCGCCGAGCCCCTCACGGCCGACGACGTCGCGGACACGATCACCTGGGCGGTCACCCGCCCCAGCCACGTCAACGTCGACCTCCTGGTCCTGCGCCCCCGCGCCCAGGCCTCCAACACGAAGGTCCACCGCGCCCTGTGACCCGAGACCAGAAGGACCCCCATGACGAACGCCAGATGTGGTGGTGGCTCGCCTACTTCCTCTTCGGCATCCACATCGTGGCCTTCGTGATGATCTACGCGGTGACGCACGCCCCGAAGTGAGCGTAAAAGAAGAGGCGGTACGACCGCCCCGACGAGTACCTTGCGACCACGACCGTGACGTCACCGCGAGGAGGTGAGACCCATGACCGCAGTACGCATATGGGTGCTCCCCTGCCTTCGCCCCACGGTCCGGCGACTGACGTAGCTGTCGCCGGGAGCGCCTCACCGGACAGGCACTCCCGAAAGGCACCACGCCATGAACGACATCCGCGAACACGACTTCACGGTCGGCGAGGTCCCAGGCGTCCTCTGGTCCCCGCCCTCCGCCCGCTCAGGCACCCCCCTGATCCTGATGGGCCACGGCGGCGGCAACCACAAGAAGTCCCCGGCGATGACAGGCCGCGCCCAACTCCTGCTGGCCGCAGGCTTCCACGTGGCCGTCATCGACGCCCCGGGCCACGGCGACCGCCCCCGCACCGCACACGACGAGCAGGAAATCGCCGAGCTGTACCGAGCGAGGGCGGCAGGCGAACCGGAGGGCCCGATCGTCGTCCGCTACAACGCCCACCTGGCGGCCCAAGCCGTACCGGAATGGCAGTCGGCCCTGGACGCCCTCCAGAAACTCCCGGAGATGGACCCGGAAGCCCCCGTCGGCTACTACGGCATCAACATGGGCACGGCCATCGGAGTCCCCTTCGTCGCCGCCGAACCCCGCATCAAGGCAGCGGTCTTCGGCCTGCACTGGCCGGACGCCCTGGCGGAACACGCAAGGCAGATCACCATCCCGATCGAGTTCACCATGCAATGGCACGACGAACACATCCCCAGGGAATCCGCCCTGACCCTGTTCGACGCCTTCGCCTCAAAGGAGAAGACCCTCCACGCCAACGCAGGCAAACACAAGGAACTCCCCCGCTTCGAGGCGGCCAGCGCGGTCCGCTTCTTCACCCGCCACCTGAGCGTATGAGCGAAGGGCCCAGTCCTACCCGGACTGGGCCCTCCGTTGCTCATCCGGTGGTTCAGCCCTTCACGCACACGACCTGCTTCAGCTTCGCCACGACCTCCACCAGGTCCCGCTGCTGGTCGATGACCTGGTCGATCGACTTGTAGGCACCCGGAATCTCGTCCACGACGCCGGAGTCCTTGCGGCACTCCACGCCCCGCGTCTGCTCCTCCAGGTCCCGCGTCGAGAACCGCCGCTTGGCCGCGTTGCGGCTCATACGCCGACCCGCGCCGTGCGAGGCCGAGTTGAAGGCCTTCTCGTTGCCGAGACCCTTCACGATGTACGACCCCGTCCCCATGGAGCCCGGGATGATGCCGTACTCGCCGGAACCGGCCCGGATCGCGCCCTTGCGGGTCACGAGCAGGTCCATCCCGTCGTAGCGCTCCTCGGCAACGTAGTTGTGATGCGCGCTGATCTCCGCCTCGAAGGCCGGCTTGGCCTTCTTGAACTCCTTGCGGACCACGTCCTTGAGAAGCGCCATCATGATCGTGCGGTTGTACTTGGCGTACTCCTGCGCCCAGAACAGGTCGTTGCGGTAAGCCGCCATCTGCGGTGTCTGCGCGATGAAGACGGCGAGGTCGCGGTCGACCAGCCCCTGATTGTGCGGGAGCTTCTGGGCCACGCCGATGTGGAACTCGGCAAGTTCCTTGCCGATGTTCCGGGAACCGGAGTGCAGCATCAACCAGACAGAACCAGTCGTGTCCGTGCACACTTCGACAAAGTGATTGCCGGATCCGAGCGTTCCCATCTGCTTTTCGGCGCGACCGTGACGGAATTTGACCGCATCGGCGATCCCGTCGAACCGCCCCCAGAAGTCGTCCCACCCGGCAGTCGCGAACCCGTGCATCCGCCCCGGCTCGACGGGACTGTCATGCATCCCCCGCCCCACCGGAATGGCCTGCTCGATCTTCGACCTGAGCCGAGACAGATCCCCCGGCAGATCGTTCGCCGTCAGCGACGTCTTCACCGCCGACATCCCGCAGCCGATGTCCACCCCGACCGCCGCCGGGCACACCGCACCCTGCATCGCGATGACCGATCCGACCGTCGCACCCTTCCCGTAGTGGACGTCCGGCATCACCGCGAGGCCCTTGATCCACGGCAGGGTCGCGACGTTGCGGAGCTGCTGCAGAGCCACGTCCTCGACGGTCGCCGGGTCGGCCCACATACGGATCGGGACCTTGGCGCCCGGCATCTCCACGTACGACATATCGTCCTCATTCCCCCGGAAAGCAAACAGAAGTCTCAAATCGCAAAACCGGTGCCAAGGTCGACGAATGGGATGACGGACCGGCGTCCACGGCAATGCGTGCGATACACATTGTCTCCAGGGCACACCCCCGTGCGGCAAGCGAATAACCTGCGGGGACACTGACATCCCCACGAGTCGGAGACATTCCGAGAGGAGCCCCACCGTGCAGCGGAAGGCCTACGTACCCGGCGTCGCCGCCCTCCTCGTGGCGCTGTTGGCCGGCTGCACCGGCAGCTCCAGCGGCGACGGCACGACGAACGACGCCAACCCCGGCGATGCGGGCACCGCTTCCGCCGCCGCACAGCCCGGCAAGTACCGCACGCTCCCGGAGGCCTGCGGTGTGGTGGGCCAGAGCACTCTCGACACACTGCTGCCCGGCATCCAGCAGATCGCCGACGAGGACCAGCGCACCAAGGCCTACCAGGGCGAGGCCACACTCACCTACGACACGGACCGCAAGGTCGGCTGCCGTTGGAAGGTGGAGGCGACGGACGCCACCGAGTACCTCTCGGTCGACTTCGAGCGTGTGGTGTCGTACGACAACACGGTCAGCGACGACAGCGAGGCGCAGCAGTTGTTCTTGCAGGCGGAGGTGAAGGCGGACCTGCCGGTGGCGGCGACGTCCAGTGCCGCGTCGGACGTGGAGGAGAGCGGCACCGCGAGTCCTTCGGCCACTCCCTCGCCCACTGGCAGTGGCTCGGCCTCGGCCTCGACTTCGGCTTCCCCGAGCGCGTCGTCGTCCGCGACGCCGTCCGATCTGCAGCCCCGCGTTCTGGACGATCTGGGTGACGAGGCGTTCCTGGACGACACGTTGAGCAGCTCGGGTTCGACGGCTCAGCAGCGCAAGGTGACTGTGGCGTTCCGCACGTCCAACGTGATCGTGACCATCGAGTACGAGGAGCAGCCGACGTCGATCGGCGTCACTCCGGACAGCAAGGAAATGCAGGACAACGCGCGGAAACTGGCTTCTCAGCTGGCCGGGTCGCTGTCCGGCTGAGCGGTCTCCACACGCCCCTCACCCGTGCGCACGAAGCGTTCGAAGCTGGACCGCACAGCTTGCTCACCGCGTACCGTGGCCCCTCGGACCCGATCCGACGGCAGGAACCACAAGCGTCATGAGTGAAGGAACCATGCAGCGACGAGCAGAGCGTGACCAGGGTGTTCAGCGAGCGAAGCGTCTTCACCGCGTCCTTGTCTGCGCGGCCGCAGTCCCGGTGATGCTGATCGCCGCCGGCTGCTCCTCCGACTCGAACAATGACGGCGGCGGCTCCGACAGCGCCAAGGGCGCGGACGGCGGTGCTTCGGCTTCGGCCTCGGCGAGCGCGGCGCCCACGGTGCAGGCGGCGGCGTACAAGTCGCTTCCCGAGTCGTGCGGGGTGCTGTCGGCGAAGACGCTGAAGTCGCTGGTCCCGGAGGCGGCGAGGTCGGGCAAGAAGGGTACGTCGGAGGCGGGCACGCGCGGGAGCTGTTCCTGGAGCAGCCTGGACAACAACGGTGTGAAGGGTTCCCAGTTCCGCTGGCTGAACGTGTCGCTGCTGCGTTTCGAGTCGGACACCTCGCGGGGTACGGGTGAGGCGCAGGCGCAGAAGTACTACGAGCAGCAGATCCAGGACGCCGAGTCGGTGGCCGGTGCGAAGAACACCAAGTCGCAGGCGGTTTCCGGTACGGGTGACGCGGCGACGCTGGTCCGTTACGACCTGAAGAAGAAGGAAGGCGCCTTCAAGCAGCAGACGGTCGTCACGCGCGTGGAGAACGTCGTCGTGACGGTCGACTACAACGGCGCCGGTCTGGCCGGTGACAAGGCGCCGAGCGCGGACGGTCTCGCGAAGCTCGCGGAGCAGGCCGCGAAGGAGGTCGTGTCCGCGGTGTCGGTGGCGAACGGCGAGTCCGCGGCGAGCCCGGCTCCGTCGGGTTCCGCGTCCAAGTCGGCGTCGGGCTCGAAGTCCCCGTCTCCTTCCGCGTCCACGTCGAAGTCGGCATCGAAGTCGGCATCTCCGTCCAAGTCGGCCGCGAAGAAGAGCTGAAGTAGGGCTGACGGCCTGGACCGGCCACCCGTGCGCCGCACACATGTGCCACTCTGTTGCGCGCAACAACACGTACAGGGAGGGGAGTACGGGTGGCCGCGCCCATGCAGCTGACTCGAACGCACCGCGTGCTCATAGGCGTGGTCGTGTTCGGCGCCGTGATCATCGCCGGCATCGGCTTCGCGGGGTCCTATGCGGCCGTCCGTGAACTCGCCATCAAGAAGGGCTTCGGGAACTTCAGTTATGTGTTCCCGATCGGTATCGACGCGGGTATCTGTGTCCTGCTGGCCCTGGACCTTCTCCTGACGTGGATCCGTATCCCGTTTCCCCTCCTGCGTCAGACGGCCTGGCTGCTGACAGCGGCCACGATCGCGTTCAACGGCGCGGCGGCCTGGCCGGACCCGTTGGGTGTGGGCATGCACGCGGTGATCCCGGTGCTGTTCGTGGTGGCGGTCGAGGCGGCGCGTCACGCGATCGGCCGGATGGCGGACATCACGGCGGACAAGCACATGGAGGGGGTCCGCCTCACCCGCTGGCTTCTCTCTCCCGTTCCGACGTTCCTCCTCTGGCGGCGCATGAAGCTGTGGGAGCTCCGCTCCTACGAGCAGGTCATCAAGCTGGAGCAGGAACGTCTCGTCTACCGGGCCCGCCTCCACTCCCGCTTCGGCAGGGCGTGGCGCCGCAAGGCCCCGGTGGAGTCCCTGATGCCTCTGAGGCTCGCGAGGTACGGCGTCCCCCTGGCGGAGACGGCACCGGCGGGCTTGGCGGCAGCGGGAATCGAACCGGCCCTGCTGCCCCCGGCGCCCGCGTCTGCGTCAGTCTCAGGCGGTCGTGCCGTTGAGGCGGCTCCCGACCCACGGAGAGCGGCACCCCCGAGCGGGCAGCGCCCGGAGTTGGACAGCAATCCCCACCCACGGGAAGTCGCCCCCGAACCCGAGCAAGACCAGAGCCCGTGGTTCGAAGCCCCCCAGCAGATCGACTACCAGGGCGGCTACAACCCCAACTACGACCCTGCGGAGCAGTACGAGCGCTGGTACGAGGAGCAGTTGGAGGCAGAGCAGTACGAACTCCAGCAGATCCAGTACGAGGAGCCTCCCAGGGACCCCTCGATGGAGGAGACCGGCAGCTTCCCCATCCCGGTGGCCGGCGGCCGCACCCGGGAACTCGGCGAAGGCGGCGGCCCCCCGGAACCGACGGAGGAAGACTTCTACCTGGTCTTCAAGAAGTCGATAGACGGCAGCTACCCCTCCCCCGGCCAGCTCAGGGGTGACGTGGAGGCGACGTACGGCGTCGCACTCCCGCAGCGCGAGGCCGAGCGCATGGTCAAGCGCTTCACGAACCGCCACACGGCCGAACTCCAGGAAGACCACATCGCCTGAGCGTGAGGCAGGGAAACAAGCATGGAAAAGGGGCCCTCCACAGCGGAGGGCCCCTTTCCGTACCGCCTACTCCCCGAGCAACGCCCGCACCCGCTCCTGCCCCACGGCAAGCAGCAAGGTGGGCAGCCGGGGCCCGGTGTCCCGGGACACCAGCAGCTGGTACAGCAGCGCGAAGAACGTCCGCTGAGCCGTCTTGATCTCGGCCGGCAGTTCCTTCGGCGTCGCGTCCGCGGAGAACCCGGCCTGCACCTTGGGCACGCCGTAGACGAGGTGCGTGAGCCCGTCGAGCGACCAGTGGTCGGAGAGGCCGTCGAGCAGCAGCCGTAGCGACTGCTGGGACGCCTCGTCGAGGGACTTCAGCAGCTCGGCATCGGGCTCGCTGCGCACGATGGTCCGCTGATCGGCGGGCACCTGCGTGTTGATCCACGCCTCGGCCTTGTCGTACCGGGGCCGGGCCTCGTCCAGCGCCGACAGCGGGTTGTCGGGGTCCAGCTCACTGAGAATCCGCAGCGCCTGGTCCTCGTGCCCGGCGGTGATGTCGGCGACGGACGCGAGCGTCCGGTACGGCAGCACACGCGCCGTCCGAGGCAGCTCCCCGCCCGCCGTCCGCACCGCACGCGAATGCGCGGCGACGTCCGCCGGGAGGGCCGCCCCCTCGGCGACCTTGGCGTCCAGCTTGTCCCACTCGTCGTAGAGCCGCTGGATCTCCTGGTCGAAGGCGATCTTGAAGGACTGGTTGGGCCTGCGGCGGGCGTAGAGCCAGCGCAGGATCTGCGGCTCCATGATCTTCAGTGCGTCGCCGGGCGTGGGCACGCCTCCGCGGGAGGACGACATCTTGGCCATCCCGGAGATCCCGACGAACGCGTACATCGGCCCGATGGGCTGCTGCCCGCCGAAGATCCCGACGATCTGCCCGCCGACCTGGAAGGAGGACCCGGGAGAGGAGTGGTCGACGCCGGAGGGCTCGAAGACGACACCCTCGTACGCCCATCGCATCGGCCAGTCGACCTTCCAGACCAGCTTGCCGCGGTTGAACTCGTTCAGCCGGACGGTCTCGGCGAACCCGCAGGCGTTGCAGGTGTACGACAGCTCGGTCGTGGCGTCGTCGTAGGAGGTGACCGTGGTGAGGTCCTTCTCGCAGTTGCCGCAGTAGGGCTTGTACGGGAAGTACCCGGCGGACCCGGAGGACCCGTCGTCCTCGGCGGCCGCGCCGGATCCCTCGGCGGCCTCGACCTCGGCCTCGTCGAGAGGCTTCTGCTGCTTCTTCGCGGCGGCCGGGGCCTTCTTGGTCCGGTACTGGTCGAGGATCGCGTCGATGTCCCCGCGGTGCGCCATGGCGTGCAGGATCTGCTCGCGGTAGACGCCGGAGGTGTACTGCGCGGTCTGGCTGATCCCGTCGAACTCGACGCCGAGCTCGGCGAGCGCGTCGACCATGGCGGCCTTGAAGTGCTCGGCCCAGTTCGGGTGCGCGGACCCCTTCGGCGCGGGCACGGAGGTCAGCGGCTTGCCGATGTGCTCGCCCCACGACTCGTCGACGCCCGCGACACCGGCCGGCACCTTGCGGTACCGGTCGTAGTCGTCCCAGGAGATGAGGTGCCGTACCTGGTGTCCACGGCGTCGGATCTCGTCGGCGACGAGGTGCGGGGTCATGACCTCGCGCAGGTTCCCGAGGTGAATCGGACCGGACGGGGACAACCCGGAGGCGACGACCACGGGTTTGCCGGGGGCCCGACGCTCCGACTCCTCGATGACCTCATCCGCGAAACGGGAGACCCAGTCGGTGGTCTCGGTGCTCTGACCCACGATCGGCACGTCCTTCTTTCTGAACGGGTGACGCTCCATTGTCACAGACCGCAATGCGCGCGCGAAAACCGCTTTACCCCCCATGGGATACTGACGGTGTCTATCTGATCCCACGAGGAGAACGGCACCCACTCCTATGGCCCCGGTCACGTCGCTCAACGACGCCGTCAACCAGCAGCTCACCTCCGCCATCTCCGCAGCCCTGCCGGAGACCTCCGCGGACCCTCTGCTGCGACGCAGTGACCGGGCGGACTTCCAGGCGAACGGCATCCTGGCCCTCGCCAAGAAGGCCAAGGCGAACCCGCGGGAGCTGGCGACGCAGGTCGTCTCCCAGGTCGTCGCCGGTGACGTGATCAAGGACATCGAGGTCTCCGGCCCCGGCTTTTTGAACGTGACGCTCACCGACCGGGCGATCACCGAGAACCTCGCCGCCCGGTACGCCGACGAGACGGGCCGCCTGGGCGTGCCGTACGCCCCGAACCCGGGCATCACGGTCGTCGACTACGCCCAGCCGAACGTGGCGAAGGAGATGCACGTCGGCCACCTGCGCTCCGCCGTCATCGGTGACGCGCTGCGCGCGATGCTCGACTTCACCGGCGAGAAGACGATCGGCCGGCACCACATCGGCGACTGGGGCACCCAGTTCGGCATGCTGATCCAGTACCTGTTCGAGAACCCCGGCGAGCTGGCCCCCGCGGACGAGGTCGACGGCGAGCAGGCCATGTCGAACCTGAACCGGGTGTACAAGGCGTCGCGTGTGCTCTTCGACGCGGACGAGGCGTTCAAGGAGCGGGCGCGGAAGAGGGTCGTGGCCCTCCAGTCCGGCGACAAGGAGACGCTCGAACTCTGGCAGCAGTTCGTGGACGAGTCGAAGGTCTACTTCTACTCGGTCTTCGAGAAGCTGGACATGGAGATCCGCGACGAGGAGATCGTCGGCGAGTCCGCGTACAACGAGGGCATGCCCGAGACCGCCCGCCTCCTGGAGGAGATGGGCGTCGCGGTCCGCTCCGAGGGCGCGCTGGTCGTGTTCTTCGACGAGATCCGCGGCAAGGACGACCAGCCGGTCCCGCTGATCGTGCAGAAGGCCGACGGCGGCTTCGGCTACGCGGCGAGCGACCTGACGGCGATCAGGAACCGCGTCGTCGACCTCCACGCGACCACGCTGCTGTACGTCGTGGACGTACGTCAGTCCCTGCACTTCAAGATGGTCTTCGAGACGGCCCGCCGCGCCGGCTGGCTGACCGACGGCGTCACCGCGCACAACATGGGCTACGGCACGGTGCTGGGCGCGGACGGCAAGCCGTTCAAGACGCGTGAGGGCGAGACGGTACGGCTGGAGGACCTGCTGGACGAGGCGGTGCAGCGGGCCGCCGAGGTCGTACGGGAAAAGGCGCTGGACCTCACCGAGGACGAGATCCAGGAGCGGGCCGCGCAGGTGGGCATCGGCGCGGTGAAGTACGCCGACCTGTCCACGTCCCCCAGCCGGGACTACAAGTTCGACCTGGACCAGATGGTCTCGCTGAACGGCGACACATCGGTGTACCTCCAGTACGCGTACGCCCGTATCCAGTCGATCCTGCGCAAGGCGGGAGAGGTACGGCCGACCGCCCACCCGGAGCTCGAACTGGCCGAGGCGGAGCGGGCGTTGGGCCTGCACCTGGACGCGTTCGGCGGCACCGTCTTCGAGGCGGCCGCGGAGTACGCCCCCCACAAGCTCGCCGCGTACCTGTACCAGCTGGCGTCGCTGTACACGTCGTTCTACGACAAGTGCCCGGTCCTCAAGGCCGACACCCCGGCCCAGGTCGAGAACCGCCTGTTCCTCTGCGACCTCACGGCCCGCACCCTGCACCAGGGCATGGCCCTGCTGGGGATCAGGACGCCCGAGAAGCTCTGAGCTCTCGGTCGCCCGCGGTCAGGACGAGGATTCCAGGAGTTCCTTGAGCGCGGCGACACGGGCCCAGGCGTTGTTCTGCTCCGACACGAGCTGATGGACGCGCTGGTTGACCTGTTCGGTGTCGTATCCCCGCCTCACCACTGTGAAGAGCTGGGACGCGGTGGGCAGCGAGGCGGGGTTCGGCTGCAGCGAATGCTGAAGGTCGGCCTTGCTCCGGGCGATGGCGATGAGGCTGGCGGCGGACCGCCGCTGGAACTCCACGTCGTCCGGTGAACTGTGCTCGTCCGTCGTCGCCTTGAGATGCCGCTCGACGAACTGTTCTTCCAGCCAGGCGAGTTCGGCCACTGCCCGGTGCCGCGCGATCTCCAGCCGAAGGATGTGCTCGTCCACCAGGGTGCGCCCGTAGCCCTGCCGGACCACTTTGAAGCGGACGTGTTCGTCCCATTCGGGCGGGCTCGGAGTGGTGTGCACGTCCTGCGTTTCCTGTACGGCGTCGTCGGCATCGCGGAGGGCGGCGTCGGCATCGCGGAGGGCGGCGTCGGCCTCCTCCAGGACCGTCGCGTCGCCCCGGGCACTCTGCCGGGCCTCGGCGACGATCCGTTCGGCCTCGGCGAGGGCCTCCAGGAACACCCTCTCGGCGGACGCCTTGACGGCGTCCGCCTCCTTCACGGCGTCGTCGACCACCTTGCGGACCTGCTGCCTCGCCTCTTCGGTGATCTTCTCCGCCTCCGCGCGGGCACCGGCGAGGCCCTCCTCGGCCGCCGCCCGGGACTCCTCCAGCAGACGGCGGACACCTTCCTGTGCGGCCTGTCGGCGCCGCTCCATGTCGTGCTCGGCCTCCGCACGCCGACGTTTGATGCCGTTGTCCGTCGCCTGGATGAGCAGGTCTGCTTTCAGCCTGGCCTCCTTCAGGAGCCGCCCGGAGACGGCCGCGCCGTGCCCCGGCTGGGCCGCGTCGAGGGTGTCGCCACCCGGCGCCGCCAGCGCGTGGTCGACCAGAATCGTGACCAGTGTCTCGTGCACGGCTGCGGCGTCGGCCGGCCGGTCCTCGGGACGCTTGGCGAGGAGAGCGAGGATGAGCTGGTTCAGGAGGGCCGGTATGTCACCGCCCCGTTCGGCGGGCGCCGTCGGCGTGTCCTCGATGTGCATGCGGAGTACGGCCCACGGGGTGGCGCTCGTGAAGGGCGGCGTGCCCGTCACCGCGTGATAGAGGAGGCAGCCCAGCGAGTAGAGATCGCTGCGGTGGTCGATCTCCCGCACGCCCTGGGCCTGTTCCGGGGACATGTACATCGGGGAGCCGAGCGGTGCACCGGTGACGGTGAGTTCACGGGCGCCGATGGTCTCCCCCATGAACTTCGCGACCCCGAAGTCGAGCACCTTCACCGTCCCCTCCGGGGTGAGGAGCGCGTTCGCGGGCTTGATGTCCCGGTGGACGACCCCGTGGCCGTGCGCGGCGTCCAGCGCCTGGGAGATCTGGGCGGCCCACCCCACGGCGAGCCACCAGGGCGTGGGCACGGTCTCCTTGAGCCGCGTGCCCAGGGACACCCCCCGTACGAGCTCCATGACCAGGTAGAGAGTCCTGCGCCGGTCGCCGACCTCGACCTCTCCCCAGTCGTGCACGGTCACGATGTTCTGGTGGGCCAGCCTCCCCGCCAACTGCACCTCGCGCTGGAAGCGGGCCTGCGTCTCCGCCTCGGCCGTCCCGAACTGCGGATGCACGACCTTCACGGCGACAGCCCGCCGCATCCGCTCGTCCTCGGCGGCCCAGACCTGCCCCATCCCGCCGGAACCCAGCAGACCGGTGATCCGGAACCGCCCGGCGAGCACCTCGTTCAGCACCGGTCTTCTCCCCCGTCGGCGTCCCGGCTCGCAACTCCCCTACGAGTATGCGCCTCAGTACCCCGAAGAGTCCCCCGAGCTCCCGTACGACCCACCCGCGGACCGCCGCAACCGCCGTACCTCCTCCTCCACACGGCGTACGACATCGCCGATGCCCGTGTTCTCCTCCAGCCCGCTGTCGCGGAGTTGGGCGGCGAGAGTGGTGAAGTAGTGGGCGGTGCACAGGAGATGGTCGTCCACGTCGACGCCGACGGACGCGGCGGCCCCGGGCGGGATGCCGTTGACCTCGTCCAGGACGCGGTTGACCTGGTGCGTGATCTCGTCGCGGACGTCCCGTGTCAGCGCCACCGCCCGCCCCACCTGGGCGAGTATCGAGTGGCAGGAGCGCGCAAGCTGCATCAGCAGCCGGTCGTCGCGGTTGAGGGAGGAGGAACCCGACGCGGCGGGGCTGAAGTTGCCCGACGAGACGCGCGCGTCCGCGAACTGGGGCTGGTAGCGCCTCAGGTCGACGGGGGTCGTCGCACCGAGCGCGACACGGAAGCACGGATGGACCTGGAACTCCGTCTCGTGCGGCTGGACCGGCAGCCCGTCGTCGCCCGCGTACACCACGTCGTTGCCGCGCCGCACGCCGAGGAAACCGGCCCCGTACAGCACGTCGATGACCCCGGGGAGCGTCAACGTGTTGGCGTACGCCGGGAAGTCGTGGTGCAGCGTCTCGGCGGCCGTCTCGAAGCGGCGGGCGAGCGCCGCGCGCGTGACGACGTACCCGCTGTTCTGGAAGAGCGGGAAGAGGTTCCTGAGGAACGGGTGCGCGACCAGGTACTCAGAGGTCAGGTCCTTGAGCTTCCACTCCGAGAACTGCCGGCCCGCCTGCGCCACGTCCGCCTCGGTGATCCGCTCCCGCTCGTGGTCCAACCACGCTTTCTCCTGGCAGAGGTTGAGGAACTGGATGGCGTCTCGGGGCCGGGGCAGGCAGCGCCCGAAGAGATGGCCCGTGATCTCCTCCCCGCCCACCGTCCCGGGGAACAGCTCCTTCCACAGCCGCTCCTCGGTCAGCTCGTCCCCGACCGACGCCCGCGCCCGGGCCAGCGCGAGGTCCCGCAGGGCCTGCTGCGTCCACGCGATCCTCAGCTCGTCCCCGTGGAACTTGTCGCCCTCCCCGAAGGACAGCGAGTCGTAGATGTCCGCGCGCAGGAACAGCAGGAACCGCACCGAACGTCCGTACAGGCTCGCCGCGTGCTTCGCCGCCAGCAGCAGCCCGATCACCATCGAGTTGCTGTCCGGCTCGGCCGACCACACCTGCTCCAGCTGGTCGACCATGAGCAGCAGCGGCGGGTGTACGACCCCGTCGCACCCCAGATCGGCGAAGGCCCGCGCCACGCCCCGCTCGACGATCTCCAACTGCCGTGCCGCGCGCGCCCCTTCGGACGGCGACTGCGCGAGATCCACACCGGCCTTGACCCCGAAGGCCTCCAGGGACAGCGAGGTCTGGAGCCCCCGGGCCCCTTGCGCCAGCCGCTCCACGAATCGGCCACCCCCGCCGGGCGCCTCCCCGTTCTGCTTGAGGAACCGCCCGAGCGCCTTCACCGAGTCGGTCTTGTGCCCGCCGTCATGTGCCCCCTTGGCATGATCGACGAGGTGCCTGGCGGCATGTACGGCGAACACGTACCGCCAGATCAGCGCCTTGGCCGAGTCCCCCGGCAGCCCCTGCAACTCGAACCGCCGGATCTCCTCCCCCGCGGCCTCGTCCGGCGTGACGAGCACCTTCCCGCCCCGGTGTCCGCCCTCGCCGTCGGACATCAGCTGCATGCAGATGGCGCTCTTCCCGGACCCCTTGCGCCCGATGATCAGCATCTTGCGCCCGCTGAGCGCGGCCCGGTAAGCGGCGTTGCGCAGGAAACCGCCGCGCAGCAACAGCCCCTCGGTCACGTCCCGTTCGGCGTCCTCGCGCCCGAAGTGCAGCTGCGCGAGCATCGGCTGGTCGGCCATCCCATCCCCCTCCGCCGAGCTCCGTCAGAGGCTCAGCACAGCCCGCAAGGCTATATCGACCCGCTCCATCTGCTCTCCGGGCACGTCTCCGTGATACGTGCCTCCGTACACCAGGTACTGAACCAGCGCGTCTGGTCCTTCTGGTGGGACTAGGGGCGCGGCAGCGCTCCAAACGCGTCTCCCAGCCTCCGCAGCCCCTCCCCGATCTCCCCCGGCGTCTGCGTCACGAAGCACAGCCGCAGGGTCGACCGGTCGGGCTCGCCGGCGTAGAAGGGCGCGCCTGGGACGTACGCCACATCCCGCCGCAGGACCTGCGGCAGCAGCGCGGTCGTGTCGTACGACGACGGAAGGCGGGCCCAGAGGAACATGCCGCCCTCGGGCCGGGTCCAGGTCGACCCCTCGGGCAGGGCGTCGGCCAGTCCCGCCAGCATGGCGTCCCGCCGTTCCCGGTACACGTCCGCGACCCGCGCCACATGCGCGTCGAGGTCCCGGTCGGCCAAGTACCGCGCCGCAGCGAGCTGGTTGACGGTCGGGGTGTGCAGATCGGCGGCCTGCTTGGCGACCGTGCAGGCCCGCCGCAGCTCGCCGGGCGCCCGCAGCCAGCCGAGCCGCAGCCCGGGGGCCATGACCTTGGAGAAGGAGCCGAGCAGCACGACCCGGTCGTGGACCTCCTCGTGGGAGGCGATCCACGGCACCCGCCCGCCCTCGAAGCGGAGTTCGCCGTACGGGTCGTCCTCGACGATCCACAGCCCGCACCGCGCGGCCACGGACGCGACGGCGGCCCTGCGCCCCGCGGACATGGTCCGCCCGGTCGGGTTCTGGAAGGTGGGCACGGTGTAGAGGAACTTGGGCCGCTCCCGCAGCACGAGTTCCTCCAGCGCCTCGGGGTCCGGGCCTTCCTCGTCCCCGGGCACGGCCACCACTCGGGCCCCTGCGAACCCGAAGGCCTGGAGAGCGGCCAGATAACAGGGGCTCTCGACGAGGACGGTGTCCCCGGGCTCCAGCAGGGCGGTGGCGAGCAGCGACAGCGCCTGCTGCGAGCCGGTGGTGACCAGCAGGTCGTCGGCGTCCGTGCCGAGCCCGCGGGCCGACATACGCGCTGCCAGAGCCGTCCGCAGCACGGGCTCGCCCTCGGTCGTGGAGTACTGGAGCGCCCGCGAGGGCATCTCCTCCAGCACCGCACGGTAGGCGTCCGCGATCCCCTCGGCGTCGAAGAACTCCGGCGCCGGCAGCCCGCCCGCGAAGTTGATGACCTCGGGGCGGCCGGTGACGGCAAGGATGTCCCGTACGGGCGACCCGCCGACCGCCCGGGCCCGGGCGGCGAGCGGCGGCACAGAAGCGAACGTGGGCACCGTCATGACACGGCTCCTCAGGCTGCGACGACAAGGTGCAGCGCAGCCTAGAGAACTGAGTGCCGCCTACAAGCACCTTTCCGCGATACGGACGCGGCGCACCGGCTCACGCCTTGGTGCCGGTGGCCCCGTAGACGTTGATGTCGTCGTCCGTGACGTCGTTGATGTCGCGGTAGCGAATCTTCTCGATGTCGTCGAGGGAGGCGAAATCGTCCGCGTCGATGGCGGGGGGCGCGGGCGCCGGGCCGGGATGCCACAGATGCGCGGGCACCACCCCGGGCTCGTCCAGCGAGACGCCCGGCACCTCGGTGAAGAACCGCTCCACCTCCGCCTTGGACCGGAACACGAAGGTGAACCCCCGCTCGGTGTACGTCCGCTGGACCGCGCGGGTCGGCTCGGGATGCATCTCATCGGTCAGATGGCTGAGAACGAGCCGGCTCCCCACCGGCAACGCCTCCACCAGCTCCCGCACGATCGGATAGGCCTCCTCGTCCTCGACGAAGTGCAGGATCGCGACCAGGCACAGGGCGATCGGCTGGTCGAAGTCCAGGGTCTTGGCGGCCTGTTCGAGGATCTGCGCGGGGCTCTTGAAGTCGGCGTCGATGTAGTCCGTACGCCCCTCGGGCCCGCTGGTGAGCAGCGCACGCGCGTGGGCCAGCACCACGGGGTCGTTGTCGACGTAGACGACCCGTGCGTCGGGCCGGATGCGCTGGGCGATCTGGTGGACGTTCTCGGCGGTGGGCAGTCCGGTGCCGATGTCGAGGAACTGCCGGATGCCGTCCTGCTCGGCCAGTCTGTTGACGGCCCGGCGCATGAAGTCGCGGTTGTGGCGTACGTCGAGGTAGCCGCGCGGGTTGGCGGCGAGCGCGGCGGCGGCCGCCTCGCGGTCGGGGGGGTAGTTGTCCTTGCCGCCGAGGAAGACGTCGTAGACACGGGCCGGATGCGCCTTGGTGGTGTCGATCCTCTTGGCCAGTTCGGCCGGGTCCTGACTCAGCGCGTCACTGGACATGGGCGTCTCCCCTATGAGTCGGTCATGAGTCGGTCCTTCAACGGACAACCACCACGATGGTCAAGAACCTAACTCGCGAGGGCAGTTGATGGTGCCCGGTGCCCGAGATGCACCGTCCCGCGTCCCGCGCCGGGGACTCGGGACAGGGTATCTGCGCAGGTCACAGCGGGGAGCGGGCGTAAGCCGTCCCGGATTCACAGCCAGAGCTGGCGAACGCCCCTCCGCGCCCGCAGCCTGTTCCCATGTCCACCCGCCGCACTCACCGTCCCCGTCGCACGACCGCGCTCGCCCTGCTCACCCTCCTCGCGCTCCCCGTCCTTTCGGCGTGCAAGGACGGCCAGGGCGTACGCGACGAGGGCCCGGCCAAGGCGGCCGCGGTGGTCCCCGCTCAAAACCAGAAGGCCGCCCGGCACTGACCGGGCGGCCTCGAAGCTCAGCTACTGCAACAGACGATCACACGTGCGCGGGGGCGAACTTCGGGTTGGGGCCGTACTTGTTCTCGCCCGGCTCGCCGTCGAGGACGGAGAACACGAACAGGGTGATGCCGCCGACGAGCGGAACGAACCCGAAGAGGATCCACCAGCCGCTGCGACCCGTGTCGTGCAGCCGGCGAATCGTGACACCCAGGCTGGGCAGCAGGATGCCGACGTAGAAGATGATCGGCAGCCACGTCATCTTGGCCGCGAGGCCGATACCCAGCAGCACGACGTAGATGATCGCGACGAACAGCATGTACATCCAGTACTCCTTGCGGCGAGCACGGCCGCTGAAGACTGCGTACTTCTTGAGTACCTCGATGAACCAGCTCATGGTGGTGTCCCCCCAGAGATCGACGTTCGGAACCGTTCCGAATGGATCAGGCCAGGCGAGAAGATATGGAGGATGTCGAGAACTCGTCAATTCGACTGATGTAAGCGGTTCATCAAGTCGAGCGCCTGACGGGACCCGACAAATCCACCCACCGAAGGGGCCAATCCGGGACAGATCACCAGAAGGTCACCGCCCGAACCGGGTCCCGTGGTCCGGACCTTGGCCGGTTCGAGCTCCGGCCGTGTCCGGACCGAGCTCGAACCGTTGCCGCAACACGCCGTCGGGCGGCCGCGTCAGCCGAGCTTCTGAGCCACTTCGGTCGCCCAGTAGGTGAGGATGTTCCGCGCCCCGGCCCGCTTGATCCCGGTCAGCGCCTCCAGGATCGCCCGATCCCGGTCGATCCAGCCCTTCTCGGCGGCGGCCTCGATCATCGAGTACTCACCGGAGATCTGATAGGCGGCGACCGGCACGTCCACCGCGTCGGCGACCCGCGCCAGGATGTCGAGGTAGGGGCCGGCCGGCTTGACCATCACCATGTCGGCGCCCTCCTCCAGATCCTGGGCCAGCTCCCGCAGGGACTCCCGCGCGTTCGCCGGATCCTGCTGGTAGGTCTTCCGGTCGCCCTGCAGCGACGAGGCGACGGCCTCCCGGAAGGGTCCGTAGAAGGCGGAGGCGTACTTGGCGGTGTAGGCGAGGATGGCGACATCCTCACGCCCGATCTGGTCCAGGGCGTCCCGGACGACCCCGATCTGGCCGTCCATCATCCCGCTGGGGCCCACGACATGAGCGCCCGCGTCGGCCTGCACCTGTGCCATCTCGGCGTACCGCTCCAGGGTCGCGTCGTTGTCGACACGCCCGTCCGCGTCCAGCACCCCGCAGTGCCCGTGATCGGTGGTCTCGTCGAGACACAGGTCGGACATGACGAGCAGTTCGTCCCCCACCTCGGCCCGCACGTCCCGGATGGCGACCTGGAGAATCCCGTCGGGGTCGGTGCCCGGCGTCCCGAGGGCGTCCTTCTTGTCCTCCTCCGGCACCCCGAAGAGCATGATCCCGGAGATCCCGGCCGCCACGGCCTCCGCGGCCGCCTTCTTCAGACTGTCCCGCGTGTGCTGCACGACCCCGGGCATCGCCGAGATCGGCACGGGCTCACGCGCCCCCTCCAGCACGAACGCCGGGAGGATGAAGTCAGCGGGATGCAGCCGGGTCTCGGCGACCATGCGCCGCATGACGGGGGTGGACCGCAGCCGCCGGGGCCGCGTGCCGGGAAAGGATCCGTACGTCGACATGGCTTCTACGCTACGCCCGCCTCAGGGGCCCCTTTGCCGACGAACCGTCGGAGCCCGGGGCGGGAACGGCCCGCCGTAACACGCCCGACTGCACCCACCCAGGGGCGCGGGGAACTGCGCGACCAACCCCCACCGCCCCGCACCCGACAACCGGCCCCCAGCATCGGCCCGTCGCAACGCCCCCGACCACACCCACCCAGGGGCGCGGGGAACTGCGCAACCAACCCCCACCGCCCCGCACCCGACAACCAGACCCCAGCATCGGCCCGTCGCAACGCCCCCGACCACACCCACCCAGGGGCGCGGGGAACTGCGCAACCAGCGGCACCCCGGGCGACGAGACCGACCGCGCCCGAGCCTGGACCCCGGACGTCTACGAACGCCTATGCCGCACGAAATCGACGTACGACCCGCAGAACCTCCTGCGCTACGGCCACACGGTGACCCCGGCCGTCTGAGAGCCGGTGTCACCGTGTGGTCGTAGCGACGGAACTCAGGTCGTCGACCGCCGCCGCCGGGCCCCCGGCCGCCGCTCGCTCGGCCGCGTCACCGGATCCCCGGCCTCGGCCGCCGCCGCCCGCCGCTTGAGACCGAAGTCGGCGAGGGCCTCGGCCAGCTTGTGCACGGACGGCTCGGGAGCCATCACGTCCACCCGCAGACCATGCTCCTCGGCGGTCTTGGCCGTGGCGGGCCCGATGCACGCGATCACGGTCACGTTGTGCGGCTTCCCGGCGATCCCGACCAGGTTCCGCACGGTCGACGACGAGGTGAAGAGCACGGCGTCGAACCCGCCGCCCTTGATCGCCTCCCGCGTATCCGCGGGCGGCGGCGAGGCCCGCACCGTCCGGTAGGCGGTGACGTCGTCGACCTCCCACCCGAGCTCGATGAGCCCGGCGACCAGGGTCTCGGTCGCGATGTCGGCCCGAGGAAGGAACACCCGATCGATCGGGTCGAACACCGGGTCGTACGGCGGCCAGTCCTCAAGAAGACCCGCAGCCGACTGCTCACCGCTCGGCACCAGATCAGGCTTCACACCGAAGGCAACAAGCGCCTTCGCCGTCTGCTCGCCCACCGCGGCGACCTTGATCCCCGCGAACGCACGGGCGTCGAGGCCGTACTCCTCGAACTTCTCCCGTACGGCCTTGACGGCGTTGACCGAGGTGAAGGCGATCCACTCGTACCGGCCCGTGACCAGCCCCTTGACCGCCCGCTCCATCTGCTGGGGCGTTCTCGGCGGCTCGACGGCGATCGTCGGCACCTCGTGCGGCACGGCCCCGTAGGACCGCAGCTGGTCGGAGAGCGACGCCGCCTGCTCCTTCGTACGCGGCACGAGAACCTTCCAGCCGAACAGCGGCTTGTTCTCGAACCACGACAGCTGGTCGCGCTGCGCGGCGGCGGAACGCTCACCGACCACGGCTATCACGGGCCGCGCGCCCTCGGGCGAGGGCAGCACCTTGGCCTGCTTGAGCATCTGGGCGATGGTGCCCAGGGTCGCGGTCCAGGTCCGCTGCCGCGTGGTCGTACCCGCGACGGTGACCGTCATCGGCGTATCGGGCTTGCGCCCGGCCGCGACCAGCTCCCCGGCGGCGGCGCCCACGGAGTCCAGGGTCGTCGACACGACCACGGTCCCGTCGGACGCCCCCACCTCCGTCCAGCACCGGTCGGAGGCCGTCCGCGCGTCGACGAACCGCACGTCCGCGCCCTGCGCGTCCCGCAGCGGCACCCCGGCGTAGGCGGGTACGCCCACGGCGGCGGCCACACCGGGCACGACCTCGAAGGGCACGCCCGCACGGACGCAGGCCAGCATCTCCTCGGCGGCGTACGCGTCGAGCCCGGGGTCCCCGGACACCGCACGCACGACCCGCCTGCCGCCCCGCGCGGCCTCCATGACAAGATGTGCGGCATCCCGTACAGCGGGGACCGCAGCGGTTGTTGACGCTCCGTCAACAACCGTCAGTTGGGGCGCGCCCGTGCCCGGACCCGAAGCCGAAAACGACTCCGTGTCCGTGTTCACGACGGTGACGCCCGACCGAGCATGGACGCGCACGACGTCGAGCACTTCGTGCCCGGCGACGAGGACGTCCGCGTTCGTGAGCGCCTCGACGGCGCGCAGAGTCAGTAGTCCCGGATCTCCGGGTCCGGCACCGAGGAAGGTGACGTGCCCGTGTTCAGGACCGGCGGGAAGAGTGGTGGGGCTCACTGTGCTCGCTCCCCCATCAGACCGGCCGCGCCCTGGGCTAGCATCTCGGCCGCGAGTTCACGGCCGAGCGCCATTGCTTGGTCGTACGTCTCGGGCACGGGACCGGTGGTGGACAACTGCACCATGCGCGAGCCGTCGGTCGTGCCGACGACGCCCCGCAGGCGCATTTCCTTGACAATCTGCCCGTCGGCCAGCAGGTCGGCAAGCGCGCCCACAGGGGCGGAGCAGCCGGCCTCCAGGGCGGCGAGCAGTGACCGCTCGGCGGTCACGGCGACCCGCGTGAGCGGGTCGTCGAGCTCGCCGAGCGCTGCGATCAGGTCCGCGTTGTCCGCGGTGCACTCGATCGCGAGTGCTCCCTGGCCGGGAGCGGGCAAAACCGTGTCGACCGACAGGAAGTCGGTCACTTCGTCGATACGGCCGATGCGCTGCAACCCTGCCGCAGCCAGCACCACCGCATCCAGTTCACCATCGCGCACAAACCGCACCCGGGTGTCGATGTTCCCCCGGATCGCAACCGTCTCGATATCAAGTCCGTGTGCGCGGGCATACGCGTTCAGCTGGGCAAGGCGCCGGAGCGAACCGGTACCGATCCGGGCGCCTCGGGGCAGGTCGGTGAACTTCAGGGCGTCCCGGGCGACGATGACGTCCCGGGGGTCCTCGCGCTCGGGTATCGCGGCCAGCGCCAGCTCGTCCGGCTGCCCGGTCGGCAGGTCCTTCAGCGAGTGCACCGCGAAGTCGACCTCGCCCTTGAGCAGGGCTTCGCGCAGCGCGGTCACGAAGACGCCGGTGCCGCCGATCTGCGCGAGCTGCTCCCTGGACACATCGCCGTAGGTGGTGATCTCGACGAGCTCCACGGGCCGCCCGGTCACCTGGCTCACGGCGTCCGCCACCTGCCCGGACTGGGCCATGGCGAGCTTGCTTCGCCTGGT
Organism: Streptomyces sp. NPDC019531; assembly: GCF_044903305.1. Classification (NCBI taxonomy): domain Bacteria; kingdom Bacillati; phylum Actinomycetota; class Actinomycetes; order Kitasatosporales; family Streptomycetaceae; genus Streptomyces; species Streptomyces sp. NPDC019531. The sequence continues at coordinate 254,301 of NZ_JBJDQL010000008.1, forward strand.
CCCGAGCCGTAGCGCCTTGGTACTCATGCCGACCCTCGGCCTTCCTCATCGGTGGTGCTGTCCTCGGCGCGGGAAACGGCGGCCACCGTCTCGGAGTCGAGGTCGAACAGGGTCCGCAGCGCGTCCGCGTACCCGGCACCGCCGGGCTCGGCCGCGAGCTGCTTGACCCGTACGGTCGGCGCGTGCAGCAACTTGTCGACCACGCGCCGAACGGTCTGCGTGATCTCCCCACGCTGCTTGTCGTCAAGGCCCGGCAGCCGCCCGTCGAGCCGGGCGATCTCACCGGCGACGACTTCGGCGGCCATGCTCCGCAGGGCCACGACGGTGGGCGTGATGTGCGCGGCCCGGAGCGCGGCCCCGAAGGCGGCGACCTCATCGGCGACGATACGACGCACTTGATCGACATCGGCCGCCATGGGAGCGTCGGCCGAAGCCTCCGCGAGCGACTCGATGTCGACGAGCCGCACCCCGCTGAGCCGATGCACGGCAGCGTCGATGTCCCGGGGCATGGCGAGGTCGAGCAGGAACAGCGAGGGCGCCGGCCGCGGAATCTCAGCCACGGGCTCGGGCCGCCGCCGCTCGGGCACCCGCCCGATCACAGCAGCGGTGGCGGCGAGCGCGGCGATGGCGTCGGCTTCCTGGACGGGATCGACGACGGAAACGGAGCCCTGCGGCCGGGGCGCGTTGTCGACCCAAGCGGCGTGCTGCTCCAGCTCAGAGGCAGCCATCCCGGCGACGGCGGCTTCCCCGAGCACGGAGAAACCGGCGGTGGCCTGCATGGGGGCCAGATCGAGCGGACAGTTCTCCTCAGTCACGGAGTCTGCGGGCAGTCGTGCCGCTTGGGCGGCTCCCGACCCAAAGCGGGGCGGCACTTCGCCGGCGCCGAGTTGCGCGACCCACCCCCGCCCAGCAGCAACAGTCTCAGCAGTCAGAACAAGCCCAGTCGCCCCCGTACAAGACACCACAACATCGGCACGTGTCAGCTCGTCCGACACCGAATCCATCGGTATCGCACGGGCAACCACGTCAGAGTCGGCCCCGTCACTGAGGATCTCCACAAGCCGCTCGGCCCGATCGGCAGTCCGGTTGGCGATCACGATCTCCGCCACCCCGACCCGCGCAAGCGTCGCCGCGGCCAGCGAGGACATGGACCCGGCCCCGATGACCAGCGCCTTCTTACCGAGAGCCCAGTCCGGCACAGCCGTACCGGAAGCCAACTGCTCCAGCCCGAACGTGACCAGCGACTGCCCGGCCCGATCGATCCCCGTCTCGGAGTGCGCCCGCTTGCCCACCCGCAGCGCCTGCTGGAACAGGTCGTTCAACAGCCGCCCGGCCGTGTGCATCTCCTGCGCCCTGGCCAGCGAGTCCTTGATCTGCCCGAGGATCTGCCCCTCGCCGACGACCATGGAGTCGAGCCCACAGGCGACGGAGAACAGATGGTGGACGGCCCGGTCCTCGTAGTGCACGTACAGATAGGGAGTGAGCTCGTCCAGCCCCACCCCACTGTGCTGGGCGAGCAGCGTCGACAGCTCGGCCACCCCCGCGTGGAACTTGTCCACGTCGGCGTACAGCTCGATCCGGTTGCAGGTCGCCAGCACCGCCGCCTCCGCGGCCGGCTCCGCGGCAACCGTGTCCTGAAGCAACTTCACCTGCGCATCGACATGCAGGGCGGCCCGCTCAAGGACGCTGACCGGAGCGCTGCGGTGGCTCAGTCCGACGACGAGGAGACTCATGCCGGCATCACGGCGGGTACGTCCCCGTCGGGTCCCTTGTCGGCGGAGTCGCCACGGCGGCCGGCGACGACCGGACCGGCGCCGTCGGAACCGGCGGCCTCCTCACCGGCCTTGCGCTGCTCGTGGAAGGCGAGGATCTGCAGCTCGATGGAGAGGTCGACCTTGCGCACGTCGACGCCGTCCGGCACGGACAGCACGGTCGGCGCGAAGTTCAGGATGGAGGTGACCCCGGCGGCCACGAGCCGGTCGCACACCGGCTGGGCGGCACCGGCGGGGGTGGCGATGACACCGATGGACACGCCGTTGTCCTCGATGATCTTTTCCAGGCCGTCCGAGTGCTGCACCGGAATCCCCGCGACGGGCTTGCCGGCCATCGCCGGATCGGCGTCGATCAGCGCGGCGACACGGAATCCACGGGACGCGAAGCCACCGTAGTTGGCGAGAGCCGCGCCGAGGTTACCGATACCGACGATCACAACCGGCCAGTCCTGGGTCAGGCCGAGTTCGCGGGAGATCTGGTAGACGAGATACTCGACGTCGTAGCCGACACCGCGCGTTCCGTAAGAACCCAGGTAGGAAAAATCCTTGCGCAGCTTGGCGGAGTTGACCCCCGCCGCGGCCGCGAGCTCCTCGGAGGAGACCGTGGGTACCGAGCGCTCCGACAGTGCGGTCAGCGCGCGGAGGTACAGCGGAAGCCTGGCGACGGTGGCCTCGGGAATCCCTCGGCTACGGGTCGCCGGTCGGTGAGTTCGGCCAGTTGCCACGGTGCTCCTGCGGGTAGAGCGGGGCTGCAGGCGGTCATGCGTCCCCAGACCGCCCCGTCGAAAGCAGGCTATGTCTTTGTGAACGCGTGCACAAAGATGGTGTCCGATTTGCCCGGCCAACGTGACCGGGGTCACGCACGTCTCTCTTGGAGGCAAAACCGCACACTTCCCTCAATAATCCCGCCCCCGAGATCAAGTCGCCATCGATCCTAAGCGACATGCCGGACCGGTCGCCCTAGTCCGTCAGGGCCTTGCGGAGGCGTTCCTCGTTCACCCGCCAGAAGGTGTGCTGTTCTCCGTCGACGAGCACCACGGGGATCTGCTCCCAGTACCGGTCGTGGAGTTGGGGGTCCTGGTCGATGTCCTTGCGCTCCCAGGGAACCCCGAGTTCACCGCACACCTTCTCGATCACCAGCTGTGCGTCATCACACAGATGACAGCCCGGCTTGCGGATGAGCGTGACGAGCCGGTCCTCGGGACGCCTGGCCGGCCCGCGACGGAAGAGGGGAGTCATGACGGCCATTCTCGCCCCTGTTTAACGACACGGTCGTGGAGAGTTCACACCCTTCAAACCTCTCGACTCCGGAACCACCGAACAAACTGGCTATGCTCACGCCATGGCCGCTCTCGGATGGCTCACTCCCCGTAGGCGCTCCGCCACGGCGCGAAGCGTGTTGGCAGGCGAAGCCTCGGCGGAGGCAGCTCGCAAGTCCTCCCAGGAGGCCGAGGACACCTCCGGCGCGGAACCGGAGTCGCAGTTCCCGGTCCTGGGCGACGACAAGGCCGCCGCCTTCTTCGACCTGGACAACACCGTGATGCAGGGCGCCTCCCTCTTCCACTTCGGCCGGGGCCTGTACAAGCGGAAGTTCTTCGAGACGCGCGACCTGGCGAAGTTCGCCTGGCAGCAGGCGTGGTTCCGGCTGGCCGGCTTCGAGGACCCCGAACACATGCAGGAGGCCCGTGACTCGGCGCTCTCCATCGTCAAGGGTCACCGTGTCGCCGAGCTCCAGTCGATCGGCGAGGAGATCTACGACGAGTACATGGCCGAGCGCATCTGGCCGGGCACCCGCGCGCTCGCGCAGGCCCACCTGGACGCGGGCCAGAAGGTGTGGCTGGTCACGGCGGCTCCGGTGGAGATCGCCCAGGTGATCGCCCGCCGCCTGGGCCTCACGGGCGCGTTGGGCACCGTGGCGGAGTCGGTGGACGGCGTCTACACGGGCAAGCTGGTGGGCGAACCACTGCACGGCCCCGCGAAGGCGGAGGCGGTCCGCGCCCTGTCCGCGGCGGAGGGCCTGGACCTCTCCCGTTGCGCCGCCTACAGCGACAGCCACAACGACATCCCGATGCTCTCCCTCGTCGGCCACCCCTACGCGATCAACCCGGACACCAAGCTCCGCAAGCACGCGAGGCAACTGGACTGGCGTCTACGTGATTACCGCACCGGCAGGAAGGCCGCGAAGGTCGGCATCCCGGCGGCGGCGGGCGTAGGAGCGGTGGCAGGCGGCACGGCAGCGGCGATCGCCCTGCACAAACGCCGCCGGTAACCAGGCAAACACACCAATCCACGGGTTTTGCCGGCGTAACCCCGTGTGCAGCGGCATTGGCTGCACACGGCCACAACACGCCCTGTTCCATGACAGAACGTGACTGCTTTCGATCAACAACCGGTCACTCTGCGGTACTTGATGGGACCTCAATCGGTTACAGAAGCGACGTAATCGATGAATAGAGCAACTGGGTGTAGCAGCGCCTGCACTAAGCGTTATTCTCCTCAGACGCAATCCGGTACCCCTTCCGTCGCTACGACGGGTGAACGGTCCCGCACTGCACGTGATGGAAGCTCTGCCTCTGGGAGTCCCGTGTACCCACACGTCGGGGTTGACGCCTCGGGCCTGGCTACGCTGCGCGCTACGGTCCAAGACCTGTTGCGCGGCTTCGTCCCCACCGCGTACGCCGTCCCCGCCCTCGCCGTGGCCACGGCACCGATCGGCCCGTGCTACGCACTGGCCGAAGGTTCCGCGGCCGTCGGCAGACGAGGGCGTTCCACCGGTGCCCCAACGGCCCGCCGTCCGGCCGCGGACAGCGACAGCGCCCGCATGATGGACCTGGTCGAACGCGCCCAGGCCGGCGAGGCCGACGCCTTCGGCCGCCTGTACGACCAGTACAGCGACACGGTGTACCGGTACATCTATTACCGGGTAGGAGGTAAGGCCACCGCCGAGGACCTGACGAGCGAGACGTTCCTGCGTGCGCTCAGAAGGATCGGCACCTTCACCTGGCAGGGCCGCGACTTCGGCGCCTGGCTCGTCACGATCGCGCGCAACCTCGTCGCCGACCACTTCAAGTCCAGCCGGTTCCGGCTGGAGGTCACCACCGGCGAGATGCTCGACGCCAACGAGGTCGAGCGCTCCCCGGAGGACTCCGTCCTGGAGTCCCTCTCCAACGCCGCACTGCTGGACGCCGTCCGCCGGCTCAATCCACAGCAGCAGGAGTGCGTGACCCTCCGTTTCCTCCAGGGCCTCTCGGTCGCCGAGACCGCCCGGGTGATGGGCAAGAACGAGGGCGCCATCAAGACTCTCCAGTACCGGGCCGTCCGCACCCTGGCCCGGCTCCTCCCGGACGACGCCCGCTGAGAGCGCACGCCCGGTAACCATCAACTCGCTCTCGGTGAAAGTCCGTTGACTCCCCGATCCGATCATCCGCAGTCCGTAACCCAAGTGCCGCGCCACTCGTTGTGCGGGATGCAGGCTCCCTGTGGTCACTCCCTGGCCGACTTCGATCACTCGATCGTGTGCTCATGGTCAGGGTGTGCAACCCTCAGGACCCCCTGGGGAGTCGACCGTCATGACGAGAGGAGGTGCCGCCAGTGATCGCGAACGTATCGGCGCACCGGCGGGCGAACGCCTTCGCCCAGGACCTGGAGGAGCAGTCCGACCGGGACACGGCGGCCGAGCAGTCCGAAGGACACCCGCCGGCCACCGCGGAACACACCGATCAGGACCGTCTGTTGGTCCTCGCGGAGTGTCTCGGCGAGCTGCCCAGGCCTGGGCTGGACCCCGAAGTCAAGGTCGTCCAGCGGGCCCAGCTGGTGGCCGCGATGGAGGCCATGCTGCTGGAGGGCGGCGGGGCAGATCCCGCGGTCCCCGAGCAGCGCTCCCACCGGGCCAAGGGCGCACACCGGGCGAGTGGGCTGGGCAAGCTGCGACCGCGTTCCCGGCTCACCAAGGGCCTGGCCGCGGGCGGTCTGAGCGTAGGGGTCGCCGCCGGAGCCTTCGGCGGAGTGGCCGCGGCCAGCTCGGACGCCCTGCCCGGGGACTCGCTGTACGGCCTCAAGCGCGGCATCGAGGACTTCAAGCTCAACCACCTGTCCGACGGGGACGACGAGCGCGGTGTCGCCTACCTCGACCAGGCCTCCACCCGGCTGAGCGAAGCCCGGCGCCTGATGGAGCGCGACCGGGGCGGTCACCTCGACCACGAGTCCCTGGGCGAGGTCCGCCGCGCCCTGTCCGGGATGCAGCACGACGCCTCCGAGGGCCACCGCCTGCTGCACGAGGCGTACGAGCGCGACCCGAAGTCCCTGAGCCCCATCCAGGCGCTCGACAGCTTCTCCCGCTCACACCGCGAAGCCTGGGGCGCGCTCCGCGAGCGGTTGCCCGTGCAGCTGGGCGATGTCAGCGACCAGGTGTCCGAGGTCTTCGACGCCATAGACGAAGAGGTCGCCCCCCTCCAGTCCCTGCTCCCCGAGCCCCCGTCGCAGGGCGGCGGCAAGGGCAGCGGTCAGCGGCAGGGCTCCGGATCGGCGTCCTCGGAGACCTCTACCGGTTCCGGCCGGTCGACGACCCCGGGCACCGGCGGCTCCGCCGAGCAGAGCGGAGGCGGCAACCCCAGCAAGTCGGCCACCTCCGGCAGCCAGGACGACGGCCTGCTCGGCGGCAACACCGGCGGCCTGCTCGACCCCCCGAAGGAGACCGGCAGCACCACCCCGACCTCCCCGGCCCCCTCGGCCGACCCGGACGTCACCCTCCCGCCCCTGCTCCCGGGCCTCCTGCCGGGCCTGGGCATCAACGGCGAGGACGCGAGCTAGCCCTTCCAGTACGACGATGGGGGCGCCCTTCCTGGAAAGGGCGCCCCCATCGTCGTAGAACACGCAAGGTCAGAAGAAAACGAACCGCCGCTGCACCAACAACGTGGCCCCGCCCGCCTGCCGCCCTCGCACCGCTGCGCAGGCTTCACACAGCTACGCCGGACTCCGTCCAGCAACTCCACCCGCGACCACGCCCCCAGTCGGCTCAGAAGAAGACCGACCTCCGCTGCACCAGCAACTTGGCCCCTCCTGTCTGCTGCCCTCGCACTGCTGCGCAGGCTTCGGACAACTGCGCCGGACTCCGTCCAGCGGCTCCACCCGGCCGGGGCCCTCTCACCGCCACTGTCGGCCGGCGACCACGCCCCCAGTCGGCTCAGAAGAAGACCGACCTCCGCTGCACCAGCAACTTGGCCCCTCCTGTCTGCTGCCCTCGCACTGCTGCGCAGG
>NZ_JBJDQL010000008.1:261426-269572 GCF_044903305.1 Streptomyces sp. NPDC019531
GGCTTCGGACAACTGCGCCGGACTCCGTCCAGCGGCTCCACCCGGCCGGGGCCCTCTCACCGCCACTGTCGGCTGGCGACCACGCCCCCAGTCGGCTCAGAAGAAGACCGACCTCCGCTGCACCAGCAACTTGTACAGCGTGTGCTGGATCTGTTCCCTTACCTGGTCGGTGAGGTTGAACATCAGCATCGGGTCCTCGGCGGCCTCCGGCGGATAGCCGTCCGTGAGGATCGGCTCGCCGAACTGGATCGTCCACTTCGTCGGCAGCGGGACAGCGCCCAGCGGACCAAGCCACGGGAAGGTCGGCGTCAGCGGGAAGTACGGGAAGCCCAGGAGGCGCGCGAGGGTCTTCGCGTTGCCGATCATCGGGTAGATCTCCTCCGCGCCGACGATCGAGCACGGGATGATCGGGGTGCGTTGGCGCAGGGCCGTGGAGACGAAGCCGCCCCGGCCGAAGCGCTGAAGCTTGTAGCGCTCGCTGAACGGCTTCCCGATGCCCTTGAAGCCCTCCGGCATCACGCCGACCAGTTCACCGCGCCCCAGCAGCCGTTCGGCGTCCTCCGCGCAGGCGAGGGTGTGACCGGCCTTGCGGGCCAGTTCGTTGACCACCGGCAGCATGAACACCAGGTCCGCCGCGAGCAGCCGTAGATGCCGGTTCGCGGGATGGTGGTCGTGGACGGCGACCTGCATCATCAGGCCGTCCAGCGGCAACGTCCCGGAGTGGTTGGCGACGATCAGCGCGCCACCCTCGGCCGGGATGTTCTCGATGCCCTTCACTTCGACCCGGAAGTACTTCTCGTACATCGGCCGCAGCAGGGACATCAGGACCTGGTCGGTGAGTTCCTCGTCGTAGCCGAAGTCGTCGACCTCGTAGTCCCCGGTGAGCCGGCGGCGCAGAAAGTCGAGGCCTCCCGCGATCCGCCGCTCCAGACCGCCTGCTTCGTTCGCCTGCTGCGGCGGCTGTTCCTCACGCGTCACAGGAACATCATCCTGCGCGGAAGGCCCGCTGGGCAGAGGCTGGACCTCACGGACCAGCGCGGGCTCGGGACCCTTGCGCCGGCTCCCCGCGCTCCGGCGCCGCGGCGGCCGCTGTACGGCGCCTGCGCGGGACCGGTCGTCGTCGAACGGAATGACCTTGGCGTCCGCCATCGTTGATGCGCTCCTCAGTTGGCGCTCTGCGTCGGGGGGTGGCCGCCGCCCGCGAGGGGCAGCGCGGCGATCCGGTCGACGGCCCCCGCGAGGGCCTCCGGCGGCAGCAGCCCGGGACCCTGGCTGCGCGCGAAGTCCGCGAAGGTCTCCGCCGTCGTGTACTTGGGCCGGAATCCGAGTGTTTCGCGCATCTGGACCGTCGACACGACCCGGCCATGGGTGAGCAGCCGGATCTGCTCGGGCGAGAAGTCCGTCACTCCCAGCGTACGGACCAGCGACCCGGCCCAGGTTACGGCCGGCAGCAGCAGGGGCACGGTGGGCCGCCCGAGCCGCCGGGAACACTGCGACAGCAACAGGACCCCGTCACCTGCGATGTTGAAGGTGCCGCTGTTCAGCGTGCCCCGCTCCTGCTCGTGCGAGGCGATCCTGAGGACCTCGATCACGTCGTCCTCGTGCACGAACTGCAGTCGGGGGTCGTACCCGAACACGGTCGGCAGCACGGGCAGCGCGAAGTACGAGGCGAGCGGGGTGTCCGCCGTCGGCCCCAGGATGTTGGCGAACCGCAGCACACACACGGCCACGTCAGGACGCCGTCGCGCGAACCCCCGCACATACCCTTCGACCTCGACCGTGTCCTTGGCGAAGCCGCCGGAGGGCAGGGACTTGGGCGGGGTGGTCTCCGTGAACACGGCCGGATCGCGGGGCGCGGAGCCGTACACGTTCGTACTGGACTTCACCACGAGCCGCTTCACGTTCGGCGACTTCTGACAGGCACCGAGCAGCTGCATGGTGCCGATGACGTTGGTTTCCTTGACCGTGGTCCGGCTCCCGCTGCCGAGCGCCATCGCCGTCACATCCAGGTGTACGACGGTGTCGGCGGCCGTCTCGGCCAGGACCCGCGCGATACCGGGCTGCCTGATGTCCGCCTGGATGAAGTCGGCACCGCCCAGATGATGCTCGGGTGCCACCGCGTCCACGGCGATCACCCGGTCCACCTGCGGGTCACGCTGGATTCGTCGTACGAACCGGCCCCCCAGCTGTCGGGCCACTCCGGTTACGAGCACGACCTTTCCCAAGATCAGCGCCTTCCTTCCAGCCCTCGCACAGCCCTAGTCCTGTGCCGCGTTCCCCGTGTGCCGCCAACTTAGCGGGTCGTCGTTGCGCTGTGATGACCGCACACTGCACGAGGTGACGACATCCACCCCACCGGCACGCCCTCCACACGCATGTGGCCCCCCACCGGCATTGGGTGGGGGGCCACAGACACGCTGCCTACGCGGCGTCGCCTACTTCTTGTTGCGACGCTGAACGCGCGTGCGCTTGAGCAGCTTGCGGTGCTTCTTCTTAGCCATCCGCTTGCGCCGCTTCTTGATAACAGAGCCCACGACTACCCTCGCTCACTTCTCATCACTCGGCGTTGGGCGCCATGGGCCCATACGACCTACAAGGGGTTAGCCTACCCGTCCGAGCGCTGAGGTCGTAATCGAGGTGAACCGGGGAGATCGAGCAGGGGGTCCACGAGTGCCCTGAGGCCCCCTGTGACCTCCCCGGAACTGTCACCGTCAGGCTGTCTCCACCCCCACGTAACTCTCGCGGAGGTACTCGTGAACCGCGTTCTCGGGGACGCGGAAGGACCGCCCCACCCTGATCGCGGGCAGATGACCGCTGTGCACCAGCCGGTACACGGTCATCTTCGACACTCGCATCACCGAGGCGACTTCCGCCACGGTAAGGAACTGAACCTCACTCAGAGGCCTCTGCTCAGCAGCCATGACACACCTGAACCTTCCGCACTCGACGGCCACCGGCTTCCCCTTCCGGTGACTCTTCGTCGCTGCGTGCTCACTCCCCAATGTAGGGGCGGGTGATGCAAGTGGGGAAGAGGTGCACCCATCGGCGGCCTACTGTGACAGACACGCTCGATTGAGTACGTAGCGGGTCAGCGGCCGGTAGTAATCAGACCGCACAGCGTCATCAAGTGGAACGACGACGGACACGGCCCCCTCAGCCTCCCCCACAAAGAGCGCGGGGTCATCCGTATCCGCGAGCCCAATGGCCTCAAACCCCAGCTGACCTGCCCCGCAGACCCAGCCGTGATCCCCGATCACGAGCTCGGGAAGCGGCCCGCCACTCTCCGCCGCGGCCGCCAGCGCGGTACGAACCGGGAGCGGCGAATGCGTGTGTACGCCGGTCTCACAACCGGAGCTCTTCGCGTCCGGTTCCCGCACGAGCGCGACTCCTCGTACGTAGTCAAGGTTGTACGTGCGTAGACCGAACCGGGTCGTTATGTCGACACAGAGACCATGCGCAGGGGTGAGGACGGTACATCCTGCCGCCGAGAGGGCGTCCGCGAGGGCGGCGTAGAACCCGAGCAGTCGGTGCGGATGCCCGGTCCCGAGGAGCACGGCCCCGCTGCGCTGGGCAACTGCCGCGAGCCGCTCCGCGAAGGCGTCGAGCGCGACGAGGGTTCGTTCAGGATCGATCACATCCCGGCCAGTTGTATGCCCAGGATCACCAGAAACCCCACATTTATCGGCCATAAGCCCGATCAAATCCCGCTCATTCCACGACCGCTCGGGATCAATCCCGATCATCACCCTCGGATCCCGAGCCGCGAACAACCGATAACTCCGCAGACTCTCCTCCCGAGAGGTGGCCACGGGCCCGGCCAGACGAGCGGCCAGCAGATGGGCACGAAGGGCACGGGTGCTCAACACGAGGGTGATGGTGGCGGATGGGGGTGAGGAAGGTGGGGGGATCAGAAAAACACCGCACAGTCGGAGTAACCCAGGGGCGCGGGGCTGTATCGATATGCGGCTCCGCCGCGTGGGCGCGACCAGCCACAAAGCACCCGCGGCCGCCCTACGACACAGCGAGGCACTTCCGTGGGCGCCCTCAGGCGAGGAGCCCCCGCAACGGAAAAACCGCCCGCCGAGTAGCCAGCACAGCCTGATCCAGCCGATCCGCAGGGTCGTACCCCGCATCCCACTCCGCATAGGACACCGGCCACCGCCCATCAGTCATCCGCACCGGCCCCAACTGCCGAGTCCGAGCGAACACCTCCTGCCGCCACCCCTCGGGAATCATCGCCTCAGGCTCAATGGCCCGCCCCGCGGCGATCCCCACCAGATGCGTCCAGGACCGAGGCACGACATCCACCACGGCGTACCCCCCACCCCCGAGCGCGATCCACTTCCCCCCGGCATACGAGTGCGCCAACTCATGACAGGCCACCTGCACAGCCCGCTGCGCATCCAACGACACCGCGAGATGCGCCAACGGATCCTCGAAGTGCGTATCGGCCCCGTGCTGCGTCACCAGCACATCCGGCCGAAAGTCGGCGATCAGCTCCGGCACGACCGCGTGGAACGCCCGCAGCCACCCCGCGTCCCCGGTCCCCGCCGGCAACGCCACATTCACTGCGCTGCCCTCCGCCGAGTCCGCCCCGGTCTCCTCCGGCCACCCGGTCTGCGGAAAAAGCGTCCGAGGATGCTCGTGCAACGAGATCGTGAGCACCCGCGGATCCTCCCAGAAGGCCGCCTGCACCCCGTCTCCGTGATGCACGTCGACATCCACATAGGCGACCCGCGAGGCCCCCAGCTCCAGCAGCCGGGCGATCGCCAGCGAAGCGTCGTTGTAGATACAGAACCCCGACGCACCCCCCGGCATCGCATGATGCAGCCCACCCGCGAAGTTCACCGCGTGCAGCGTCTCTCCGCGCCAGACGGCCTCCGCCGCCCCCACCGACTGCCCGGCGATCAGCGCGGAGACCTCATGCATCCGCTCGAAGGCCGGATCATCCATCGTCCCCAGCCCGTACGACTGGTCGGCCGCCGCCGGATCCACGGAAGCCGCCTTCACGGCCTCGACGTAGTCCTCCCGGTGCACGAGCCGCAACGTCGACTCGCCCGCCGCCTTCGCGGACACGACCTCCACGTCCCGGTCCAGCCCGAAGGCGTTCACCAGTCGCCGGGTCAGGTCGAGCCGGACCGGATCCATCGGATGGTCCGGGCCGAAGTCATAGCCCGTTACTGCCTCGTCCCACATCAGCTGTGCGCGACCGCTCATGCCCGCCACCGTATCGGTCCGGTTGAGCGGCGAACGACTTGGCGTACACCAGCGTCACCAGCACCAACACCATCGGCACGAGCATGGCCCCGCGATAGCTCCACGCGTCCCCCAACGCCCCCACCAACGGCGAACCGACCAGAAACCCCACGTAGTTGAAGACATTGAGCCGCGCCACAGCCGCATCCGACGCCCCCGGGAACAGCCGTCCGGCGGCCGCGAAGGTCTGCGGCACCAGCACGCACAACCCCACCCCCAGCAGCGTGAACCCGAGCATCCCGACCCACGCCCCGGGCGCCACGGCCACCACCGCGAACCCCCCGGCCGCCACCAGCGCCCCCAGCCGTACGACCGTCGCTGCCCCGAACCGCCGTACCCCGAAGTCCCCTACGGCCCGCCCGATCAGCGTGGTCACCATGTACACGTTGTACGGCACGGTGGACAGCTGCTCCGAGCTCCCGAGCACGTCCTGCAGATACTTCGCACTCCAGTTGGAGACGGTGGAGTCCCCGATGTAGGCGAAGGTCATCACCAGACACAACGGCAACAGCAGCTTGAAGACGATCGGTTCCCCGCCCGTCGCCTTCTCCTCCACGGCGGTGCCGTCCCCGTCGACGTACCAGCGACTCCCCACCAGACAGAGCGGCAACAGCACCACCACGACCGGCAGATAGGACACGAACAACGACAGATGCCAGTGCGCCCCCACCCAGGCGAGCGAGGCCCCCACGATCCCGCCGAGGCTGAACACCGCGTGGAAGCTGAGCATGATGCTGCGCCCGTACGCCCGCTGGAGGCTCACTCCGAGCATGTTCATGGACGCGTCGAGCATGCCCACGGCGAGCCCGAAGGCGGCGAGCGAGACACCCAGCTCCACCGTCGAGTCCCCGGACCCCACCCCGAGCAGCGCCAGGAGCACGACGGGCTGGGCGAACCGCAGCAGCCGACTCGGCGGTATTCGCTTCACCAGCTGCTCGGTGGAAACGCTCCCCGCCCCGGCGAGGATCGGCACGGCCGCCAGGAAGGCGGGCAGCAACGCGTCGGAGACCCCGTAGCGGTCCTGAATGGCCGGGATCCGCGTCACCAGCAAGGCAAAAGCCACACCCTGCGCGAAGAAGCCGAACGCCAGCGAGGCCCTACCGCGCCGCAGCACATCTGTCATGGCGGCGAGCGTAGGGCCCCAGCGTACTCGTGGGTAGATCCAGCCAAAGATGAATTTTCCTCAGCTTTATTTCGCGAGGGCGACCTCGGGCATCGCGGGGGCGCAGACCTTCGCCTCGGCGATGAGCATCCGGGCCATCGGTCCGGCGGCCAGAGCCCCGCTGACCAGGAAACCCACCGACATCGCCACGATCATGAGCACGGACCCGAGCCAGACCATCGTGTCCACGGGCAGCGTGTACGCGCCCACGATCCGCACGACACATTCGGCGAGCAGTACGACACCCCAGACGATCGAGAACACCCGCTCGGCCCGCCGGAAGTCCGCCGACCCGTCCTGGAGCCGCGCCCAGGCGGACTCACGCTCGGCGATCCCCTTCACCAGCCAGGGCTTCATCCCCGCGGTCATCATCGGCCTGCCCAGTGCCACAGAGACCAGGATGCCGATCCCGATCACACTGCTGACCCCGCTGTCTTTGGCGAGCATCAGCCGCGGATCGCCGGCCACGAAGCTGAGCAGCAGCCCCACGACGTTGACGACGAGGATGAGAGCGGCGAGACCGTTGACCGTCCGCTCCTTCACCGCACTCCAGCCGGTCCGCACGGCAGGAACGACACTGCTGAGAGCGAGTGCCATCAGCGTGCTCGTCCCGAGCCCGTCCTTGAGCAGGTAGTACGCCCCGATCGGCACCGCCACGTCCACGACCAGAGGAGCCAGGTTCGCACGCTTGGAGTTCGTCTTCGTCGTCATGCCCTCAGCTTCTCGTCCGGGGCCGGGTCGCCAGTAGAAACGATCGTCCGGACCTCGGCATGACAAATGTCAGACGAGCAGGTCCGCCAACTCACCCATGTCGGAGAAGAGTTGAGTGGCCCCCGCGAGCCTGTCGGCGGGCGTCATGGTGGTGAACCCGTACACGTCCATCCCGGCCGCGACGGCGGCCTGCACCCCCAGCGGACTGTCCTCGACGACCACACACCGGGCGGGCTCGCACCCCATCCGCTCGGCGGCATGGAGAAACAGATCCGGCGCCGGCTTCCCTCGCCCCACATCCTGGGAACTGAAGATCCGCCCCTCCTCGAACCACCGGTCAAGCCCGGTCGCCCGATGCCCCACCCGGATCCGCTCATGACTCCCGGAGGACGCCACGCAGTACGGCACCCCGTCCGCCGCCAGCTTCTCCAGTACGCCACTGACGCCGGCCACCGGCTGCAACTCCCGCTCGAACGCGGCGAAGACACGCGCATGGAAGACGTCGTCGAAGTCCTCCGGCAGCCGCCGCCCGGTCCGCTCCAGGACGAGGTCATGGATGCGGTGCATGGCGGAGCCCATGTAGTCCCGGATGGAGTCCTCGTAGGAGGTCGGGTGCCCGAGCTCGGTCAGATAGGCGGCGAGGTGACGGTTGGAGATCGGTTCACTGTCGACGAGAACGCCGTCATTGTCGAAGATCACAAGGTCGTAGCGCATGTTCACGACCCTAAACGCAGAAATCCCCCGTGCCGAATGGCACGGGGGATTTCTCAAAAATTGTTCGGCGGTGTCCTACTCTCCCACAGGGTCCCCCCTGCAGTACCATCGGCGCTGTAAGGCTTAGCTTCCGGGTTCGGAATGTAACCGGGCGTTTCCCTCACGCTATGACCACCGAAACACTATGAAACTCGACCGGGAACACGACACGGTCGTTGCCTCAGAACTAACACAGTGGACGCGAGCAAATATGGACAAGCCCTCGGCCTATTAGTACCGGTCACCTCCACCCATTACTGGGCT
>NZ_JBJDQL010000009.1:0-44424 GCF_044903305.1 Streptomyces sp. NPDC019531
GGCACCCGCAACCCGCTCCAGACCCTGCCGCTGACCGAGAAGATCCAGGCGGAGAAGTTCGACGCCGTCTTCGGCGGCGGCCGCCGGGACGAGGAGAAGGCCCGCGCCAAGGAACGCGTGTTCTCCCTGCGCGACGAGTTCTCCCAGTGGGACCCCCGCCGCCAGCGCCCCGAACTGTGGAACCTGTACAACGGCCGCCACGCCCCCGGCGAACACGTCCGCGTCTTCCCCCTGTCCAACTGGACCGAACTCGACGTCTGGCAGTACATCGCCCGCGAGGGCATCGAACTGCCGGAGATCTACTTCGCGCACGAGCGTGAGGTGTTCGCGCGCAGTGGTATGTGGCTGACCGCGGGTGAGTGGGGTGGGCCCAAGGACGGCGAGACCGTCGAGAAGCGTCTGGTGCGCTACCGGACTGTCGGCGACATGTCCTGCACGGGTGCCGTCGACTCCGACGCGGTGACGCTGGAGCAGGTCATCACGGAGATCGCGGCCTCCCGGCTGACCGAGCGCGGTGCCACCCGTGCCGACGACAAGATGTCCGAGGCCGCGATGGAAGACCGCAAGCGCGAAGGGTACTTCTAGACATGAGCACGACTACTTCCGAGGTGCTCTCGGAGACGACCCTGCTGCGGTTCGCGACTGCCGGCTCCGTCGACGACGGCAAGTCGACGCTGGTCGGCCGGCTGCTGCACGACTCCAAGTCGGTCCTCACCGACCAGCTGGAGGCCGTCGAGCGCGCCTCCGCCTCACGAGGCCAGGACGCCCCCGACCTCGCACTGCTCACCGACGGCCTGCGCGCCGAACGCGAGCAGGGCATCACCATCGACGTCGCCTACCGCTACTTCGCCACCCCCAAGCGCCGCTTCATCCTCGCCGACACCCCCGGCCACGTGCAGTACACCCGCAACATGGTCACCGGCGCCTCCACCGCCGAGCTGACGGTGATCCTGATCGACGCCCGCAACGGTGTCGTCGAGCAGACCCGCCGGCACGCGGCCCTCGCGGCGCTGCTGCGGGTGCCGCACGTGGTGCTCGCGGTCAACAAGATGGACCTGGTCGACTACAAGGAGAGCGTCTTCGCCGCGATCGCCAAGGAGTTCACGGCGTACGCGCTGGAGCTGGGCGTCCCCGAGGTCACCGCGATCCCGATCTCGGCGCTCGCCGGTGACAACGTGGTGGAGCCGTCCGCCAACATGGACTGGTACGGCGGCCCGACCGTCCTGGAGCACCTGGAGACGGTCCCGGTCACCCACGACCTGAGCCACTGCCACGCGCGCCTTCCCGTGCAGTACGTGATCCGGCCGCAGACCGCCGAGCACCCCGACTACCGGGGTTACGCCGGTCAGATCGCCGCTGGTTCCTTCCACGTCGGCGAGCAGATCACGGTGCTGCCGTCGGGCCGTTCGACGAAGATCGCCGGTATCGACCTGCTCGGCGAGCCGGTCGACGTGGCCTGGACGACCCAGTCGGTGACGATCCTCCTGGAGGACGACATCGACATCTCGCGCGGCGACCTGCTCGTGCCCAGCAAGGACGCGCCGCCGACCACCCAGGACATCGAGGCGACCGTCTGCCATGTCGCCGACGCCCCGCTGACCGTCGGCCACCGTGTGCTGCTCAAGCACGGCACCCGTACGGTCAAGGCGATCGTCAAGGACATCCCGTCCCGGCTCACGCTCGACGACCTGTCCCTGCACCCGCACCCGGGACAGCTGGTCGCCAACGACATCGGCCGGGTGAAGATCCGTACCGCCGAGCCGCTGCCCGTCGACTCCTACTCGGACTCGCGGCGCACCGGTTCGTTCATCCTCATCGACCCGAACGACGGCACCACGCTGACCGCGGGCATGGTCGGCGAGTCGTTCGCGTCCCCGGAGCCCGTCAAGGACGAGTCCGAGGACGACGGGTGGGACTTCTGACATGAACTCCACCGACTACTACTCCACGTTCGCGAAGGAGGGCGGCCGCGTAGGCAGCGGCGCGCTCGGCAGCGGGCAGGGCGGAGTGGCGCGATGTGTGCGCTGACGTACGCGCACCGCTCGCGCGCCCTCGCCCCCCACCGCCGTAGACGCAGACCTGCCGACCTCCCGGCCACGACCTGAGAGACCGTGACCGCCGGGCCTCCGAGAGGAACACCTCCCGTGCCTGCTAAATCCGCTCTTCGCCGCACCTTCGCGGTCATTGCCGCGCTCCCTCTCCTCACACTCGCCGCTTGCGGCTACGGCTCCCAGGCCAAGGACAACGACACGGCCAAGGTCGCCGCCGGGGCGAAGAAGATCGACGGGCTCGACTCCGTCAAGATCGGCTACTTCGGCAACCTGACCCACGGCACCGCGCTGGTCGGAGTCAACAAGGGGTACTTCCAGAAGGAACTCGGCGCCACGAAGGCGTCGTACTCGGTCTTCAACGCGGGCCCGTCCGAGATCGAGGCGCTGAATGCCGGGTCCGTCGACATCGGCTGGATCGGCCCCTCCCCGGCGATCAACGGCTACTCCGCTTCCCAGGGCAAGAACCTGCGCATCATCGGCGGTTCGGCCTCGGGCGGCGTCAAGCTCGTGGTCAACCCGAAGAAGATCAAGTCCCTGGCGGACGTCAAGGGCAAGAAGATCGCCACCCCGCAGGCCGGCAACACCCAGGACGTGGCGTTCCTCAACTGGATCGCCGACCAGGGCTGGAAGGTCGACGCGAAGAGCGGCAAGGGCGATGTGTCGGTCGTCCGCTCCGACAACAAGGTGACCCCGGACGCCTACAAGGCCGGTTCGATCGACGGCGCCTGGGTGCCGGAGCCGACCGCGTCCAAGCTGGTCGCCGAGGGCGCGAAGGTGCTGCTCGACGAGGCGTCGCTGTGGCCGGACAAGAAGTTCGTGATCACGAACATCATCGTGCGGCAGGAGTTCCTGAAGGAGCACCCGAAGGCTGTCGAGGCGGTGCTGAGGGCCTCCGTCGAGGCCAACAAGTGGATCAACGCCAACCCGGACGGGGCGAAGACGGCGGCCAACACGCAGCTGGGCGTCGACTCCGGCAAGGAGCTGCCGGCGGACGTCCTCGACCCGGCGTGGAAGTCCATCCAGTTCACCAACGACCCGCTGGCCGCCACCCTCAACACCGAGGCGGAACACGCGGTGAAGGCCGGTCTGCTGGAGGACCCGCTGTTGAAGGGCATCTACGATCTCGCGCCCCTCAACAAGGTCCTCAAGGCCGAGGGCGAGAACACCGTCGACGACGCCGGGCTCGGCGTCCAGTAGTCCCTGATCCCTAGATCTCCCAGGAGGTGACGACCATGGCCACGACCCTCGCCAAGGCCGAAGAAGCGGTGGGACACGCCGCTCGCCTTGACCACGTTTCGAAGTCCTTCGCGGGACCCGCCGGGCAGCAGCTCGTCCTCGACGACATCACGCTCGATGTCGCTCCGGGTGAGTTCGTCACCCTCCTGGGGGCCTCGGGCTGCGGCAAGTCCACGCTGCTCAACCTGGTCGCCGGGCTCGACGATCCGAGCGCGGGCAGCATCACGACCAACGGGCGCCCGGCTCTGATGTTCCAGGAGCACGCCCTGTTCCCGTGGCTGACCGCGGGCAAGAACATCGAACTCGCCCTGAAGCTCAGGGGAGTTCCGAAGACCGAGCGGCATGGCCGCGCCGAGGAACTGCTCGAACTGGTACGGCTGAAGGGCTCGTACGGCAAGCGGGTGCACGAGCTGTCCGGCGGTATGCGTCAGCGAGTGGCGTTGGCCCGCGCGCTCGCGCAGGACAGCGGGCTGCTGCTGATGGACGAGCCCTTCGCCGCGCTCGACGCGATCACACGGGACGTGCTGCACGACGAGCTGACCCGGATCTGGACGGAGACGGGGCTGTCCGTGCTGTTCGTGACGCACAACGTGCGCGAGGCCGTACGGCTGGCACAGCGCGTGGTGCTGTTGTCCTCCCGGCCGGGCCGGGTGGCACGCGAGTGGACGGTGGACATTCCGCAGCCGCGCCGCATCGAGGACGCCCCCGTGGCCGAACTGGCCCGTGAGATCACCGAAGAACTGCGTGGGGAGATCCGCCGCCATGGCCAGCACTGACACGACACCGGCCCAGGACTCCGGGAGCGTGGAGGCGGGCCTCGACGCGCTGGAGACCACGGTCGGCGGGCGGACGCCCTTCCGGCAGACGTTCGTCCAGAAGATCCTGCCGCCGATCGCCGCCATCGTGCTGGTCCTGGTGGTCTGGTCGCTCCTCACCCCGATCGTCGACGACCCGTCCAAGCTGCCCTCCCCCGGCGCCGTGGCGGACGAGTTCAAGAACTCCTGGCTGCAGGGCGAACTCCTCGGCTACATCTGGACCAGCGTCTCCCGCGGTCTGCTCGGCTTCCTGCTCGCGCTCGCCATCGGCACCCCGCTGGGTCTGCTGGTCGCGCGGGTGAGGTTCGTGCGCGCGGCGATCGGCCCGGTGCTGTCCGGTCTTCAGTCGCTGCCCTCGGTGGCCTGGGTGCCGCCCGCCGTGATCTGGCTGGGCCTGGACAACAACATGATGTACGCCGTCATCCTGCTCGGCGCGGTCCCCTCCATCGCCAACGGCCTGGTGGCCGGCATCGACCAGGTGCCGCCGCTGTTCCTGCGGGCGGGCCGCTCGATGGGGGCCACGGGGCTGAAGGGCGCCCGGCACATCGTGATGCCGGCCGCGCTGCCGGGTTATCTGGCCGGTCTGAAGCAGGGCTGGGCGTTCTCCTGGCGTTCGCTGATGGCGGCGGAGATCATCGCCCCCTCGCCGGATCTGGGCATCGGTCTGGGCGCGCTGCTGGAGTACGGCCGCAACGCCAGCTCCATGGCCATGGTGTTCGAGGCCATCTTCCTGATCCTGTTCGTCGGCATCGCGATCGAGCTGCTGGTCTTCAACCCGCTGGAGCGGCGGGTGCTGCGCAGCCGGGGCCTGCTGGTGAAGAGCTGAGTCCCATGTACAAGAAGCCCGTTCTCCTCGTCATCGCCCACGGCAGCCGCGACCCGCGGCACGCCTCGACGGTGCACGCTCTCGTACGCCGGGTGCGCTCGCTGCGCCCGGACGTACGGGTGGAGACGGGCTTCCTGGACTTCAACATCCCGTCCGTGCAGGGGGTGTTGGAGTCGCTGGCGGCACAGGGCGTGCGTGATGTCGTAGCGCTGCCGCTGCTGCTGACCCGCGCGTTCCACGCGAAGGCGGACATCCCCGCGGTGCTGCGGGACGCGCCGCCGCAGCTGCGCATCCGCCAGGCGGAGGTGCTGGGCCCGTCCCCGCTGCTGCTGTCGGCGCTCGAACGACGGCTGTACGAGGCGGGGTTGACGCCCGCCGACAAGTCCTCGACCGGGGTCGTGCTGGCCTCGGCGGGGTCCACCGACCCGGAGGCGATCGCAGTGATCGCTGACATCGCGCGGGAGTGGCGGCACACCGGTTGGTGCGCCGTGCGGCCTGCGTTCGCCTCCGCGGCACTGCCCCGCACGGAGGACGCGGTACGGGAGCTCAGGGACCTGGGCTGCTCTCGAGTGGCCGTCGCGCCGTATGTCCTGGCTCCCGGCTTTCTGCCCGACCGTATTGCGCGGGGCGCGGCAAGGGCGGATTTCCTCGCCGATGTGCTGGGGCCCGCGCCGGAAGTGGCGCGGGTAATTCTGCGCAGGTACGACGCAGCATCGGCGAAATCCTTGCTTTCGCCGATGCTGAGCGCCTGAACGTATTTAGTCTGTGAACGCGAACTAATTCAGAAATTCACATGCGTGCCGTCGTCAGGCGGCCTGGAGCATCTGTCGGCTGCCCGTGCTGCCGCTGCACTTGGTGGTGACGACCCAGGTACCGGACGACTGGGCGCGCTTGCGCGGAGCTATGCAGAGCTTGGTCTTGTAGTTCTGCGCGCTCCAGAGTCCCTGAGTGTCGGCCAGGACGTGCGTCCACTGCTGGCTGGTGGAGCTGTTGCACTTGACGGCGTGCAGGTACCACTCGGTGCCGGTCTTCTCGGTCTTGGCGCCGTCCAGGCACTTGCTGGTGTCCCCGCCCGGGTGCAGCTTGGCGATCAGTGTGCTGTGGGCCTCGCTGAAGTCCATGCGCCAGGCCTGGGCGGTCCCGCTGTTGCACTTCTTGATCAGCTCGCGCTTGCCCTTGGCGGTGCTGGCGTGGGCCTGAACGGTGAGGCAGTAGCCGTGGGCGTGGACGAACTTGATGCTGCGCCAGTACGTGGTGGCCTGGGCCTCGCCCGCGGCCGCGATTCCGGTGACGAGACCGAGAGCCGCGGCGGTGAAACTCATGACGGCAGAACGCTTGGTGACCATATGGTCGTCCCCGTTTCTTTCTGACGCTTGCAGGAGCGCCTGGTGGATTACGTGGACTCTATGGCACGAAGATCCAATCGGAGGGTCCGATGACTTTCTCTTTCCTCGATGAAAACCTGGATCTGAGCATTCTCTGAGGTCCGGGGAATTCCGTCACTGGTCGCCGCGGCGCAACTCGTCCCCCAGCCGCGTCCGCGCGTATCGCACTACCCGCCCATTGCGCGTGCGGCTGAGTAACCCCGCGTCGTAGAGCACCGCGAGGTGCTGGCTGACGGCGCCCGGGGTGACGTCCAGGCGGCGGGCCAGTTCGGTCGTGGAGGCCGGTTCGGCGAGGAGGTCGAGGATGCGGGCGCGGGGCCGACCGAGCAGGCGGGCGAGGGCGTCGTCGGTGATCGGGGGTGCTTCCTCGGACAGGAGGGCGCTGCCGCGGGCCGGATAGATGAGCGTGGGCGGCCGGGCCGGGTCGATCAGGGGCTGGGCACCGCGGGCGAACAACGACGGCAGCAGAACCAGGCCGCGGCCGGCGATGCTGGTGTCGGCCCAGGGCGCCTGGGTGTAGAAGTCCCGTGTGCTCAGGCGCAGATGGCTGCCGGTCCAGTTGAGCCGGTGGCAGAGGTCGGACAGCATCGCGCCGGTCCCGCGCTCCGCCGAGACCCGTCCCCGGTGGGCGAGATCGGCTTCCAGGATGCTCTGGGCGCGTGGCCACCAGTCGGGAGCCAGGCAGGTGTGCCAGTAGGCGTCGAGGGCGTCCGCGATACGGGTGAGGAAGGCGGCGGGGTCGGTCAGGCCGCGGGCGACTACGGGGGGCAGGGTGCGCTCGGTGGTTGTGGGGGTCGCGGGGGTCGCGGTGCTTGCGGGGTTCCCGGTGCTGGCAGAGTCCCCGGCCCTCGCAGGGCTCCCGGTGCTCGCGGGACTCCCGGCCCTCGCAGCGTCCTCGGCCCTCGCGGGACTCCCGGCCCTCGCAGAGGCCCCGGCCCTCGCGGGGCTCCCGGTGCTCGCAGAGGCCCCAGCTCTCGCTGGGTTCCCGGTGCTCGCGGGACTCCCGGCCCTCGCCGAGTCCCCGGCCCTCGCGGGACTCCCGACCCTCGCCGAGTCCTCGGCCCTCGCGGGACTCCCGACCCTCGCCGAGTCCCTGGCTCTTACGGGCTTCTCGGTGCGGTACGCGGCGCGGAAGTCGGCGTCAAGGAGCTCCGGCGGGGTCGTGCGGAGCCGGTCGAGTTCGTCGGCGAAGGTGGGGCGGGCCCGCTCCGGGCGCGGGGTGAGGCAGTCCGGCACCCACAGCCAGGGGGTGGCGAGCGCGCCGAGCAGTTCGTGGTCCAGGGCATCCAGACGGGGGCGGATGCGGCGCAGCCAGGGCCGGTGATGGGGGTAGCGGGCCGGGTCGTGCAGACAGCGCAGCGAGAACACGGCCTCCTGGAGCGGGGAGTACGCGAAGGACGTGGTGGCGAGGTCGGCGATCGCGAACCGGAACTCGATCATTGAGCCCCATGCTAAATCAATGTCGGCACGGCACCCCCGCCGGGTTGGCTGTCTGCATGACCACGACACCGGCCTCCGCGTCGCCCGCCTCCTCCCCGCCCCCCGGCCCGCCGGTTCCGCCGAAGCCCGCCACCCGCGCCGCCGGACTCCTCCCCGCCGACCCGACCCTGCGCCGCGCGACCGTCCTGACCGCCGCCAACTCCCTCGGCAACGGCCTCTACTTCCCGCTCGGTGTCCTGTACTTCACCCGGATCGTGGGACTCGACGCGACCTCCGTCGGCCTCGGCATGACGGGCGCCGGCCTGGTCGGTGTGGTGGCCGGGGTGCCGGCCGGACGGGCCGCGGACCGGTGGGGTGCCCGGCGGGTGGGCGCGTGGCTGTGGGCCGGGACCGGCGTGGCGACGGCCGCGTATGTGCTCGTGCAGTCGTACGTCGGTTTCCTGCTGGCGGTGGTCTGCGCGACCGGGTTGCAGATGGCGAGCCGCGGGGTGCTGGGCGCGATCTACGCGGATGTGCTGCCCGCCGCGACCCGGGTGGAGGCGCGGGCATACCTGCGGATGGTCACCAACGTCTTCATGGGCGTCGGTGGCGCGTTCGGCGCCATCGCCCTTCAACTCGACACCCGGGGCGCGTATGTGACGGTGATCGTGGTGAACGCCGTGTCCTTCGCGGGGCCTGCGCTGCTGCTGCCCCGGCTGCCGCTGGCACCGCACGCCCTGGAACGCACGGGCGCGGTGGCCGACGCCCCGACCGGCTCCCCGGCCGTAGACCGCTGGCGTGCGGTGCGCGATCTGCCGTATCTCGCGGTGACCGTGCTGAACGCGATACTGGTCGTGCAGTACACGATGAGCGAGGTGGGGCTGCCTCTGTGGATCGTCGAACGGACCGAGGCACCCCGCTGGACGGCGGCCCTGCTGATGATCCTCAACTGTGTGCTGGTGGCCCTGCTCCAGGTGCGGGTGGCCCGCCGGGCCTCCCAAGTCCCTTCCGCCGTACGGGCGATGGGCTGGTCGGGACTGCTGCTCGCGGCGGCCTGCGCGGTGTACGCGCTGTCGGCGGGCCTGCCCGCGGTGTGGGCGGTGCTCGCGCTGTCCGTCGGCGCGGTGGTCCAGGTCTTCGCCGAGGTGCTGTCGGCGGCGGGCGGCTGGACCCTCGGCTACGAACTCGCCGACTCCCGTGTCCACGGCGTGTACCAGGGCGTCTTCGGCGCGGGTATGTCGGCGGGCATGATGGCGGGCCCCGCCCTGGTCACGGTGACCGCGGTCCAGCACGGCACGGCGGGCTGGGCGGCACTCGGCGTCCTGTTCGCGGCCGCGGGGCTCGCGGTGGGGCCGGCGGTGCGCTGGGCGGAGCGGAACGGGGAGTGGCGGGGCGACCAGTATTGAGGGCCCGGCCGGCCGCTCTCCTCTTCAGTGTTCGAGGTCGGCGACCAGCCGGTCCAGCTCGGCCACGCTCATCGACCCCGGCGCCCTGCGCTCCCGCGCGAACGTGTTGGCGAGGCGCTGCAACAGATCGTTCAGCGGGGTCGGGATGCCGTGGAGGCGGCCGAGGAGGGCGATCTCGCCGTTGAGGTAGTCGGCCTCGATGGTGCCGGTGCCGCGGGTGAGGGACTGCCAGGAGGAGCCGCCGCCGCGCGGGGTGCCGTCCCGGGACAGCAGGGTGACCTTGTCTCCGCGCGCCGCGCGCTGCTCCTCGACGCTCGCGTACGCGATCCCGGCGGCGTCGAGAACGGCCGCGCCCTCGGCCCGGACCCGCTCGACGAGGGCCAGGGCCTCCTCGCTCTCGACGGGACCGGTGACCGCCTCGACGGAGTTGGCGAGGTTGGACAGCAGCTTGGCGTACTGCCAGCGGGCGATGTCCGGCACGACCGGTGCCTCGAACTTCGCCTTCTCCAGGTCGGCGGCGATCTGCCGGGCGGTCTCGTCCGTGCCGTGCGGGTAGCCGCCCAGGTGCAGGATGCCGGTGAGCGGGCTGCCCGCTGCAGAGACGACGCCGGGTTCCACGAAGGTCGCCGGCAGCCATACGCAGACGCCGTACACGTGCCGGAAGCGGCGCAGAGCAAGACGCGGGCCCTCCACACCGTTCTGCGCGCACAGCAGCGGCAGCCGCTCGGCCGCGGTGCCGCCGCCCTCGACCGGGGCCGTTCCCCAGGCCTCCAGGGCGGCCTCCGTGTCCTGCGTCTTCACGGCGAGGACGAGCACGTCGTCGGCGCGCAGTGTGCCGAGTCCGGCCGGTCCGTCCATGACCGGCAGCCGGTACGTGAACTCGCCGTCCGGCACTCTCAGCCGCAGTCCGCCGTCCCTGAGCGCCGCGTGGTGCGCGCCCCGCGCGACCAGCACGACCTCGTGCCCGGCCCCCGCGAGCCGTCCGCCGACGGCCCCGCCGACCGCCCCTGCCCCGATGATGACGTAACGCATGGGACGAGCCTCGCACAGTCGTGTTGGCCTTGTCCCTGGGACAGGGGACCGACGGGGGACAGGGAACAGGGCCGAAGGTCCGGGCCGATCGCCTCAACTCCCTTTCCACGGCCGCCTCGACGGCGGGACCGCGGTCAGGCGCCAGTCATCTCCACCAGCTTGACGACGGTGTTCCAGTTGCGGCTCGTGGCGATCAGGCCCTTGTTCAGCCGCGGCTTGGACAGGAGCTCGGCGAGCTTGGACCGGCCGAGGCCGTTCGGGGCGTAGAGGTAGAGGGCGCGGTCGCCGAGGCGGAACTCCTCGGGGAGGTAGGCGGCTTGATCGATCTCCTCGTAGCGGTCCGGGGCGACGGGAGTGGAGAAGTAGGTGACGTGGAGCTGCTTGGGCTCCAGTTCGGCGGCCGGGAAGGGGCAGGACTCGGCGATCGCCCTCAGGTAGGCGTGGTCGCGGACGATCACGTCGACCGCGAATCCGAACCGCTTCTCGATCGCGGCGGCGAGCTCGGCCGCCAGGGACTCCTCATCGCCGTGGTCGGCGGTGAACACCGCCTGGCCGCTCTGGAGGTAGCTGCGTACACCGTCGTGACCGAGGCCTTCCATCAGCGTGCGCAGGTCGGCCATGGGGACCTTCTTGCTGCCGCCGACGTTGATTCCGCGCAGCAGTGCCGCGTACGTGGTCGTCATGCGCTCACCTTAGAGGGGCCGACCCTGATCACCGCCCCGCAGAGCCGCCGTTAGATGTAAGGGTCATCCTCGTCCCCAGTGGGGAGGTTCCGGCATCCGAGGGGAGGAGCCGAGGGCGCCGCACTTCACCGGGCAGCACGACGAGACGCTCTTATCCGCCCCATACCTTCGAGACGAAAGGTGGCGGCAGGGGGCTGCCACCGCTCTCAAGGGGGCAAGCCCGTCATGGGGAACGGAGACACAAGGGTGCGGGGCCTGGCCGCCCGGGCCGGTGGCTGGAGCGCACGGCACCGATGGGCTGCCGTCGGTATCTGGGTGCTGTTCGTCGTCCTGGCGATGGGGCTCGGCTCGGCGGCCGGCCGGGTCGACGTCAAGGACAGCGACCAGCTCAAGGGGGAGACCCACACCGCCGCGAAGATCATCGAGGACGCCGGGATCGACGAGCCCGCGAGTGAGACGGTGCTGATCCAGGCCAAGGACGCGGGGGGCAAGGCGACCGACGCCGACTTCAGGGCCGCCGTCGCCGCGGTCGTGAAGGCGGTCGACGGCACCGGCAAGGTCACGGACGTGACCTCGCCGTACGACACGGACACGATCTCCAAGGACGGCCGCAGCGCGCTCGTGCAGTTCGACATGCGTGGTGAGTCGGACACCGCGGGCGAGCGGGTCGAGCCGGTGCTGAAGGCCGTCGAGGGGGTGCAGAAGGAGCACGAGTCGCTGCGGATCGAGGAGATCGGCGGCGCCAGCATGATGAAGACGTTCGACGACGCGTTCGGCGACGACTTCGAGAAGGCCGAGATCTCCGCGGTGCCGGTGGCCCTCGGCATTCTGCTCATCGCCTTCGGCGCGGTGGTCGCGGCGCTGCTGCCGGTGCTGCTGGCCGTCAGCGCGATCATGGCGACGATGGGTCTGATGGGCATCGTCAGCCATGTCATGCCGATGAGCGACACCGCCAACTCCGTGATGCTGCTTGTCGGTCTGGCCGTCGGCGTCGACTACTGCCTGTTCTATCTGCGCCGTGAGCGCGAGGAGCGGCAGGCGGGGCGGGACCCGGAGACGGCCCTCAAAATCGCCGCCGCCACCAGTGGGCGCGCGATCATCGTCTCGGGTGTCACGGTGTGCGTGGCGATGGCGGGCATGCTGTTCACCGGTCTCGCCGAGTTCGAGGCGATGGGCCTGGCCTCGCTGGTGGTCGTGGCGGTCGCCATGGTCGGCTCGGTCACCGTACTGCCCGCGGTGCTGTCGCTGCTGGGTGAGCGGGTCGAGAAGGGCAAGATCCCCTTCCTGCACCCGGAGAGCCGACTGCGCCGCAGGAAGCGTACGGGTGAGCAGGAGAGCCGCTTCTGGACGGCGGTACTGAAGGGCGTGCTCGCCAAGCCCGTCGTCTCGGTGGTCGTGGCGGCCGGCGCGCTGCTCGCCATCGCGGCGCCCGCGGTCGGTATGAAGACCCAGAACCTCACGCTGGACCAGGAGTTCGGCGACTCGCTGCCGATCGTGCAGACCTACAACCGCGTCAACGACGCCTTCCCGGGCGGCACCGAGCCGGCCGAGGTGGTCGTCAAGGCGGCCGACATCAACTCCCCCGAAGTCACCGCCGCGCTGGCCGACTTCAAGGCCAAGGCGATCTCCTCGGGCGCCTCGCGCGGCCCGGTCGAGATCAAGCTGCACGACGCGCAGAACCTCGCCTTCGTCTACGTCCCGCTGGTGGGCGGCTCCGACCTCGACAAGGCCGGTCAGAGCCTGGACAAGCTGCGTGACGAGGTCCGTCCGGCCACCCTCGGCAAGGTCGACGGCGTCCAGGCGCCGATCACCGGCCAGGTCGCGGGGTCCAAGGACTTCAACGACCAACTGGCCGGAGCGGTCGTCCCGGTCTTCGCGTTCGTCGTGGTCTTCGCGTTCGTGCTGATGCTGCTGTCGTTCCGCTCGCTGACGGTCGCGATCACCTCGATCGTGCTCAACCTGCTGTCGGTGGGCGCCGCTTACGGCATTCTCGTCGCCGTCTTCCAGCATGGCTGGGGCGCGTCCCTGGTCGGCGCGGAGGGCGTCGGCGCCATCATCACCTGGCTGCCGCTGTTCCTCTTCGTGATCCTGTTCGGCCTGTCGATGGACTACCACGTGTTCGTGGTCTCACGGATCCGCGAGGCACGCCTGCGCGGCCGTACGACGAAGGACGCGATCCAGCACGGTGTGGTCACCACGGCCGGTGTCGTCACCAGCGCCGCCGTCATCATGGTCGCCGTGTTCGCGATCTTCGGGACGCTGTCCATGCAGTCCATGAAGCAGATGGGCGTGGGCCTCGCGGCCGCGGTGCTCATCGACGCGACGATCATCCGGGGCGTGCTGCTCCCGGCGGTGATGGCGCTGCTGGGCGAGCGCAACTGGTACCTGCCGAAGTGGCTGAACCGGCTGCCGGACCTCACCCACGACGAGGCCGCGGACGCCGTGGCGGCGCCCGCGGCGCGGGACGACGAGGGTGAGCGCGTGAGGGTCTGACCCCGGGTTCTGACCCCCAGGGTCTGAACCCCCTTGCATTGAGGGCCCGTTGGTCACTGGGGAGCCAACGGGCCCTCACTCATACCCGGTGTGCGGCCAGTTCGGCCTCAATGAGGTCGACCGCTCTGCGCGTGCCGCCCTCCTGGGCCATCGCGCGGGCGCGACCAGCCGCAGCGGCGCGGCAGACAACAATCGACGCATCCTTCACGGCACCAGCACCTCGCACAGTCGCAGCCATCGTTCAGGGGACACCTCACCGACGAGCACACCGCGATCGATCCGTGCAGCACGGAAAGCCGCGTCCACCCGGCGCTTTGGGCGGGCCCGGCACAGGGAGGCATGCAGTGACCCGCCGACGCCCGAGAAGCCGAGCTCGACCAGGTCCCGCCACCCCCGCAGCGCTGCGGAGTCGAGCAGCGGAGTACGGCGGCGCTCGATCCGGAGAATCCCCGCATCGACGCGCGGCACGGGACGAAAGCTGTACCGCCCGACCCGCCCCACCAGCCGCCACTCATGACGAGGCCAGCTCAGAACCGTCAGCCGGGTCCAACTCCCGTAGTCCCCAGTGCGTTTGCGGGCGTACTCCAGCTGTGTGAGGAGCGTAGCGTCGGTGAGGGCGGGAGCCCTCAGACACCAGTCGACGATCGCGGCGGTCCGGGAGAAGGGCACGTTCCCGGCGACGGAGAACGGCGTACGGGGTGCACACGCGGCGAGGAAGTCCCCTGCGACCACACGGACTTGCGGCACGGCGGAGAAGCGGGCATCGAGCGCGGCCACTAGCCGTTCATCGATCTCGTAGGCGAGCAGTCGGCCGCAACGCCGGGCAAGCAGTTCCGTCAACGCACCTTTACCCGCGCCGACTTCGAGGAGAAACGGGGCGGCGCGCCGGTCCGGCACCGCGAGCCGCGCGAGCCGCGCGGCGGCCTTGCGGTCGGAGAGGAAGTTCTGTGAGAGCGCGCGGGAAACGCGCGTGGGGCGGGCCATGGCCTGCGGTCCTTGTCTTCCGGAGGAGGGAGAAGGGCAGACGAAGGCCCTGACCGGAAGACAGGAAAAAGCGTGCGGGACGAACCGGGCCGCGCGTGATCAGCGACGGCGGGCGTGGCTCCCCGGACCGGTCAGGGCTCCGGGGCCACGGCGCTTCCGCTGGGAATGCGCACAGCCCCGGCCGAGACCGGAGTAGTTGATCGCGTTGTTCGCTGCCACGGACGGGACGTTAGGGCGAGGCTTCACGCCCGGGCAACCGGTTTTCAGCGTTGGTAGCGGGCGAGTACGAGATTCCCGTCGTCCTCCAGCCGTTTACGCAGCTCGTCGAGGCCGATCGCGCCGCTGTAGTACTCCTGGAAGGCGGGTGTGGCGACCTTGTCCTTCCACTCCGGGTATCCGCGCACGGACTGCGCGGGCGCCGACCGGAGGTGCGAGGCGAGAGCGGTTCCGGTGGCCCAGCCGTCCTTCGTGGTGTGGAGGGCGGGATCGGCCAGGGCCTTCGTCCCGGTGGGCAGCATCCAGTCCCCCAGCGACAGCCGGACCATGTTCTTCGGCTGGAGCAGGAAGTCGATGAACTCGGCGGCCTCTTTCTTGTGCGGGCTGTCCTCGGCCACGGACAGGGTCTGCGGGCTCATCCCCTGGGTGAGACCGTCGGCGCCGGACGGGGCGGGCAGCACCTGCCACCGGAAGCCCCGCTCAACACCAGGATCGGGATCAGCGCGGGCAGGACCAGGAACCAGGCCCCGCGGTCGGACGGTGGGCGGTCCCCCTTGACGCGCGGTGCGCCCTGCGCCGACCGCTGCGTCGCGGTCACCAATGTCACGTAATCGGACCCTTAGCGCGGTTCGTGACGTTCGCATCCACCACGACGTGGTGCGCGGCCGCTGGTACGTGACCGCTGCCTGGCAGCGCGCGGCCATCCCCGTCCTGCCCTTGGAGGCGGCCCTGGCCCGGGACGTGGTCGCCGTCGACATGAACGACGACCACCTGGCTGCCTGGCGGCTGGACGCGCACGGCAACCCGGTCGGCGAGCCCCGCCGCTTCTTCTACGACCTGTCCGGCAGCGCCCAGCACCGGGATGCCCAGATCCGGCACGCCCTCACGAGACTGCTGCACCACACCCGTGCCACCGGCGCGGTGGCGGTGGCCATCGAGGACCTGGACTTCACCGACGGACGGTGCCGGGAGAAGCACGGCCGCAACAAGCGCTTCCGCCGTCTGATCTCCCGTTTCCCCACCGCGAAGCTGAAGGCGCGACTGGTGGCGATAGCCGCCGAACAGGCCGTGGCGATTGTCGCGGTCGATCCGGCCTACACCTCTCGGTGGGGCGCCCAGCACTGGCAGCAGCCCCTGACCAGCACCACCCGCACAGTTTCCCGGCACGATGCCGCGTGCATCGCGATCGGGCGACGCGCCCTCGGACACCCGATCCGGCGACGGACGACACCGCCCCGTAGCGACCAGAGCGATCGTTACGGGCATCGGACCGCCCAGGCCCGACCGGAAACCCGACGGCGTGAGGAACCCCGCCCCCGCCTTCCCGGGGCACGGACGAGATCCGTGCCGCCCAGCAGCGGAACGAAAGCGGGCGACCAGCGTGCCCAACACCGTTCGGGACACGCGGCTGAGCAACAGCAGTCCTGGAAACAGGACTCACTCCCGCTCAGTCTGTAGGAACGGTATGCGCCGTCAAGACAGCGCGCACACGGGCCCACCTGTGGAAATGCGAGACTGGCCGGGGGATGGCGCGAACTCGACGCCGTTCGCCGTGGCAATACAGGCCGCGATACACAGGTATCCGCGACATATCAGGGCCGGGAGGCCGGACGATGGACGAGGCACGGGCGCGGGACGTACTGGCCGCCGCGGGGGTGCTGCCGGGGTCGGCGCAATTGCTCGCCCTGGGCGAGAACGCCGTGTTCGCCGCCGGTGACGTGGTCGTCAAGGTGGGGCGGGACGCCGAGTTGCTGGACCGGGCACGGCGCGAACTGGACATCGCGGTGTGGCTGGCGGAGGCGGGGGTGCCGGCGGTGCGGGCGGCCGAGCCGAAGGCACGGCTCGTGGAAGGGCATCCGGTGACGTTGTGGCACCGGCTTCCCGACGCCGTACGGCCCGCCGAGCCGCGGGATCTGGCCGAACTGCTGCGGGTGGTGCACGCGCTGCCGACGCCGTCTTTCGAGTTGCCTCGCCGTGATTTGCTGGGGGGTGTGGAGCGGTGGCTGCGGCTTGCGGGGGACGCGATCGACTCCGCTGACGCGGCGTATCTGCGGGAGCGGCGGGACGGTTTCGCGGCGGCTGCGGCTGCGGTGACGCCTCGTCTGGAACCGGGGCCGATTCATGGGGACGCGCTGCCGCGCAATGTGTACGTCGGTCCGTCCGGTCCTGTCCTTGTCGACCTGGAGACCTTCTCTTCGGATCTGCGTGAGCACGATCTGGTGGTTATGGCTCTTTCCCGGGATCGGTATGGGATGGCCGCGGAGTCCTACGACTCGTTCACCTCTGCGTACGGGTGGGATGTGCGGGAGTGGGAGGGGTGTTCGGTGTTGCGTGGGGCCCGGGAGACGGCCAGCTGTGCGTGGGTTGCTCAGCATGCGCCGACCAATCCCAAGGCGTTGGCCGAGTTCGAGCGGAGGGTGGGCTCGTTGCGGGACGGCGACACGACTGTGCGGTGGTATTCGTTCTAGACAGTGGGCGGGTGCGGGTCCTTTGTGGCTGGTCGCGCCACGCGGCGGAGCCGCACATCGAAACAGCCCCGCGCCCCTAGGGAGTCGCCTCGCCCTGAATGAGAAGTGCTGCCGACTTCAGTTCTGTCAACACCGTGCGGACCGCCCTCCTTGCCGTCCTCTCCGGGCGGTAGAGCGCGTCGATGAGGCGTCTCGCCTGAACGCCGCTCAGAGGTCTGAGCACCAGGGCCGGGTGGCGGCGCATCGTCCAGCGGGGCATCAGCGCCAGGCCTCCCCCCGCCGCCACCGCCTCCGCC
This sequence comes from Streptomyces sp. NPDC019531, assembly GCF_044903305.1. NCBI lineage: Bacteria > Bacillati > Actinomycetota > Actinomycetes > Kitasatosporales > Streptomycetaceae > Streptomyces > Streptomyces sp. NPDC019531. The sequence continues at coordinate 17,311 of NZ_JBJDQL010000009.1, forward strand.
GCCACCGCGAACTCGTTGATGCGGTGGGCCAGGTGGAGGTGTCGGCCCGCTGCCGCCGCGATCGCCTCGATGGTGGCCATGACCGGGAAGCCGTCATGGACGGTGATCCAGGGTTCGTCGGCCACGTCTTTCGGGGTCACCCGGCGTCTGGCCGCCAGTGGGTGGTCGGCGGGCATGGCCACGTCCAGGGGCTCGCGCAGGAGCGTGGTGGCCGACACCGTGGGCGGCCAGGCCTGGGCGTGGTCCAGGCGGTGGGCGAGGACGATGTCGTACTCCCGGGTCAGGCGGGGGAAGTCCTCCTGTGGGACGTCCTCGTCCGCGAGTCTCGGGACGGGGGTGCCGGGGGCGGCCAGGGCACGCAGGAGCAGCGGGAAGAACGCCGCGCCCGCGCTGTGGAAAGCGGCCACCGAGACCTCGCCCTCGGGCCGGTCCACGAACTCTTCGACCGTGTGCCGGGCGCGGGCCAGCGCCGTCTCCACCTCGATGGCCGCGCCCGCCAGCGCCTGACCGGCGTCCGTGAGCACCAGCCGCCGGCCGTCGCGCTCGGTCAGCGGCACCCTGACCGAGCGCTGCAGCAGCCTCAGCTGCTGTGAGATCGCCGACGGCGTCACCAGCAGTGCCTCGGCGACCGCGGTGACGCTGCCCAGTTCGCCGAGCTCGCGCAGGATCCGCAGCTGTCTCTCGTCCACCTCCACAGTGTAGGAGTACTAAAAGATCGTTTAAGGAACTGGTTCTGGGCTTCAGAGACGGATCGGTGCAGGGTGGGCAGGTGTCCGACGCCCGCCGTACCGACTCGGTACTCCTGCTGGTCGCGATCGTCTGGGGTTCGAGTTATCTCTCCGCCCAGACGGCGACGTCCGCTCTCCCCGTCCTGCTGGTCCTCTTCGCCCGCTACGCCCTGTCCGCACTCGCCTGCCTGGGAGTCGTCGCCTCCCGCGGGCGAGGACTGCGCCGGTGGACGCGCGACGAACTGCGCGTCGGCATCCCCCTCGGTCTCACCCAGGCCGCCGTCCTGGTCGTCGAGACCTACGGTGTCGCCCACACCAGTGCCGCCAACGCGGGGCTCATCATCAGCCTGACCATCGTCCTCACCCCCCTTCTCGACCGCACTGGACACCGGGGCGGTCTGCCGCCCGTCTTCTACGCCGCCGCCGGCCTGTGCGTCCTGGCCGTAGCGCTCCTCATGGCAGGCAACGGCTTCCACGCGCCCCGCCTCGGCGACCTGCTGATGCTCGGCGCCGCGGTCGTACGGGCCGGCCATGTGGCGCTGGTCGGCAGGCTCACCGCGGGCCGGGCGATACGGCCGCTGCACCTCACGACCGTCCAGACCCTCGTCGGCACCACCTTGTTCCTCACCCCGGCAGCACGCGACCTCCCGACCCTGGCCCACGCGGACGCGGCCACCTGGACACAGCTGCTCTATCTCGCCCTGTTCTGCAGTGTGTTCGCCTTTCTCGCCCAGACCTGGGCGGTGCAGCGCACCTCGGCCAGCCGGGCCAGCCTGCTGCTGGGCACCGAGCCGATCTGGGCCGCCGCGGTGGGGGTCGCCCTGGGCGGCGAGCACTTCACCGTACTGACCGGGCTCGGAGCGGTCATGATGATCACCGGTACCTACTGGGGGCAGTCCGTGGAACGCGCCCACCGCACAACCAGCCCGCGCCGCACCGAAGTTCACCCCACCGAAGAGGATGTCCGATGCCCGAGCACGACACCGACCGACACCACGGCACTCACGACACCTACAACCGTCTGATCTCCCTGCTCGACGCCTCCTCCGTCGACTACAAGCTCATCGACCACGAGCCCGAGGGCACCACCGACGCCGTGTGTACGCTGCGCGGGCACCCTGCCTCCGAGGCCGCGAAGTGCATCGTGCTGCGGGTCAAGGTGGACCGTCGGACCACCCGGCACATCCTCGCGGTCGTCCCCGGGGACCGACGCGTGGACCTGGACGCGATCCGCGCGCTGTTCGAGGCGCCGAGACCGCCGAGCGACTGGCTCGCGCGATCCCCGGCACGGTGCTGCCGTTCAGCTTCGACCCCGACCTGGAGGTCGTCGCCGATCCGGCCGTCGTGGCCCAGTCCAGGCTGTACTTCAACGCGGCCCGCCTCGACCGGTCGCTGTGCCTCTCGGGGGCCGACTACGAACGGTTGGCCGAGCCCCGCGTGGAGCCCATCGCGAGCCCGCTGCCGGAGTGAGGGTGACCGCTGGAGCGACGCCGGCCCCCGAGTGACAGCGGCCCCGGATCACACCGTCTCGTCGGCCGACTCGCGCAGCGGCCACATGCCGTCGACCACCGCCGTCGCGTCGCCCTTGCGGCGCAGGAAGTTCTGGAAGTCCGCCGCCCATTCCGCGTACCACTCGATCTGGCGGTGGTGAAGTTCCGCCGGGCCGAGGGCGGCGACCTTGGGGTGGCGGGCGGCTATCGCGCAGGCGAGCCGGGCCGCGGCGAGGGCGTCGGCGGAGGCGTCGTGGGCGGCGTCGAGCGCGACGCCGTACTCCGTGCACACCGCTTCGAGGTTGCGCTTGCCGCGGCGGTAGCGGTCCACCGAGCGGTCGATGGTGTAGGGGTCGATGACCGGGGCGGGGTCGATGCCGCCCAGGCGTTCACGCAGGGACGGCAGGCCGTACCGGCGCAGTTCGGCGGAGAGCAGGCTCAGGTCGAACGCGGCGTTGTAGGCGACCACCGGGACGCCCGTCTTCCAGTAGGTGGTCAGGACGTCCGCGATGGCGTCGGCGACCTGGTCGGCGGGACGGCCCTCGGTGGCCGCCCGCTCGTTGCTGATGCCGTGCACCGCGACGGCGTCCGCCGGGATCTCCACGCCCGGGTCCGCCAGCCACTCCCGATGCCCGATCGGCTGCCCGTCCCTGACCTCGATCACGGCTCCCGTGACGATGCGCGCCTCGCGCGGATCGGTGCCGGTGGTCTCCAGGTCGAAGCCGATCAGCAGCTCTCGGTGCCAGCCCATGGGCGGTCCCCCTTCTTGGTGGTGCTTTCCCCCAGTGGTCTCCACCTTCCCATGGGCCACTGACAATCAGAGGACCGCATTCCGCTTACCGCTCCGGACACTCCGGACCAGCGGGACACTCCAGGACACTGGAACACTTCAGGACACCGGCCGTGAATCCACCCAGTTCATCTCGAACTCCTCGCGGTAGGTCGGGAAGAGACCGCTGTCGTCCACATCGCCCGCCTTGACCACCCGGTTGCCGTTGCGCAGCACGAGCACCGGCGCCTCCATCCCCCTCGACCGGCGCAGATAGGACTGCACGACCGCGATGCCGTCCGAGCCGTCGCCGTCCACGAGGTAGGCCGTGAAGCGCGGGGTCTCGTCGTAGACCTGGATCTCGAAGGCGCCCGGGTCGCGCAGCCTCGACCGCACCCGGCGCATGTGCAGGATGTTCATCTCGACGGCGCGGCTCAACTCACCCCGTTTCATGCCGAGTTCCCGCTCGCGCCGCTTGACCGAGCTGGAGGCCGGGTTCAGGAACAGCAGCCGCACCCGGCAGCCGGCCTCGGCAAGGCGGACCAGACGGCGGCCGGAGAAGTTCTGAACGAGGAGGTTGAGGCCGATGCCGACGGCGTCGAGGCGGCGGGCTCCGCCGAAGATGTCCTCGGCGGGGAACTGGCGCAGCAGCCGCACCCGGTCGGGGTGCACGGCGACCACGTCGGCGTACCGGTCGCCGACCAGGTCCTCGACCGCGTCGACGGGCAGTCGGCGGGCGGACGGCACGTCGCCGCCGGCGCCGAGTATCTCCAGGAGCTTGGCGGAGGCGCGCTCGGCCTGGCCGAGGACCGCCTCGGACAGGGCCCGGTTGCGGGAGACGACGTTGCGGGTGACTTCCAGCTCGTCCAGGGCGAGTTCGACGTCCCGCCGCTCGTCGAAGTAGGGCTCGAAGCAGGGCCAGTGCTGCACCATGAGCTCGCGCAGCTGGGGCAGGGTGAGGAAGCTCAGCACATTGTCGTCGGCGGGGTCGAGCAAGTAGCCCTTGCGACGGCTGACTTCGCGTACGGCGACCGCGCGCTGGACCCATTCCTGCCCGGCGGGTCCGGCGGCGGCCACCACCCAGTCGTCGTGGCCGTGGACGGGTTCGTAGATGGGACGCAGAACAGCGGCCACGACGGCCCGCAGCCGCTGTTCGACGAGGTTCAGCCAGATGTAGGCCCGGCCCGCCCGCTGTGCGCGCGTGCGTACCTCGCGCCAGGCTTCGGCGTCCCAGTCCAGCTCCGGCCCGATCGTCGCTCCCGCGTCCATCGGCCGTGCCAGGGACACCGTGCCGGGCGGGACGTCTGCGGAGTTCCCCTCGTGACCCTCGTCACCAGGGGGCAACTCCAGCCCTCCCGAGCCCACCCACGCACCGCCTTCCGCTCCCCCGAGGACTCCCGAGGGTCCGCCCCCACCCAACGATCAAGGAAGGGTACTCCGGGAGCGGTCGGCGGTGCAGCCGGATGGACAGGGTCAATCTCAACTACCGGGCTACCAGTGCCCGTTCTGCCCGGCGAGCTCGGCCGGAGTGAGCGGATTCATAGCCGTGACGTCCCTCGGGGCGATGGAGAAGCCCTGCCAGTGGACCGGCATGGGCTGCTGGTCCTCGTCCCGGGCGATGTGGTGGAAGCCCACGTTCATCCAGACCACCGGGTGAGTGAGCGTCTGGCCGTTGACCCACTTGTCGACCGAGTCGCCCGCTCCAGCACCGCAGTTGCCGGGGTTGTTGCTGGCGAACTGCTCGCACTGGTTGTACTCGGTGACGTACATGTCGTGCTTGGTGAAGCTGCGGGCCGGGTACTTGGTGGTCGGCCCGGGGACGATCTCGTACGACCGCGGGTGCCAGTCCTTGTTCTTGCCGACCGCGCTGACCACGCGCCACCAGCGGTAGCTCTTGCTGTCGCCCGCGAGTTCCTTGGTGACCGGGGTGCGGGTGGTCTTGACGGTCGCCGTCTGCTGGCCCTGGGCAGCCGCGGTGACCGTCGAGTCGTACTGCTCGACACGGTTCTTGGAGGAGCCGTCGAGGGCGAAGTCGAGGCGCCAGAAGGCGTTGTGGCTGTGGCTGGTGGCCTGGGCGCGGGGGCCCTTGCCGATCGGCCAGCCGCGGCCGTCGCCGGCGTCGTAGTCCTCGTAGGAGAGGCTGCCGGTCGCACCGAGGTTCATGGTGATGGTGCCGTCGTCCTGGAAGCGCCACTCGGTCATGTACTCGTACCAGCCGACCTGGTTGACCGAGTAGACGAGCAGGTCCTTGCCCTGGGCCTGGTAGACCTTGTTGGCGCTGTTGCCCTGCATGCGGTAGGCGTGGCCGCGGGAACGGGTGGTGGTGCACAGGCCGTTGACGTTCGAGTCGTCCGGGTTCAAGGAGTCCTGGACCTTGACGCTCTTGATGGTGCCGCCGGGGCACTCTCCCGGGTCCAGGTTCATCAGACCCCGCGCGAAGCCGAAGCCCGTCAGGTCGTCGTACTCGACGCTGCCGTCGTCGTAGGGGACGTGGATCTGGCCGAGCCGGGCGCTGTTGAGGACCTTGATGGGCGAGGCCTCGCCCTTGGGCTGGTAGGAGATGTTCTCCAGGGTGAGCCCGGCCTTGCTGTCGTAGCGCCAGCACATCCGCCAGGTCGTGCCGCTGGAGAGCTTCTGCTCGATCTTGTAGGCGGCGCTGCACTCCGCGGCGGCCGCCGCGGCCGCCTTCGGCTGGGCGACGGCCGGCCCCGCACCGGTCGTGACACCGGCGGCCAGCGCGGCCACGGACACACCGAGGGCCGCGTGCCTGCGGGCACGGCTGATTCTGTTGACACGCATGAAGAAATGACTCCCTTGCGGAAGTAGCGAGTGGGAAAATCGGACGAAGGGGAGGCGAGTCAGCTGTCGAGCCTGGCGACCTTGCGGGCGCTCAGGTCGATCACGAAGGCCCTGGCGTCGATCCAGGGGCCGTTCTTCACCTTCGGGAACAGCCGCACACAGCGGTGTTCGCCACACTTGTCGAGGACGGCGGGCTGGCCGCCCGGCACCGCCCGGTACACCGCGCCGGTGAGCAGCAGCTGGTCGGCGGAGGTGAGTTCCTTGTCGGTGGCGTCCTTGTAGTCGGACTTCAGGTCCGCGCCCAGCGGGTCGGCGATCAGAAGGCTCGCCGCCTCGGCGTACTCGGCGCTGCTCAGCGGCGGCTGGACGCCGTGCTGGGTGCCGGTCGCGACGACCTTGCCGCTGTCGAGGTCGACGGTCTTGGTGACGAGGGTGTCGTCCCGATAGTCGTAGAGCGTCACGTCCGCGCGCCGGGGCGCGTCCGGGTCGTCCAGTTCGTCGGCCTTCGGGTCGGCGAGGTCGACGGTGAGCCGCTCGGGGCCGCGCTCGCCCTCCACGTCCTCAGTGGCGTTGAACAACTGCCGGTTCACGGCGATCTGTTCGACCCGCTGGATCTCGTCGTCGGTGAGCGGGTCGCGACCCTTGCCCTTCGCGCCCTCGGCGGCCGGGGCCTGTTCGACGACCCCGGGCGCGACGGCCCCGTCCTGGCCCTGTCCGGTCTGTGCCGTGGACTGTCCGGCGGCCGTCTTGCCGCTTCCCGTGTCGTCCGCCCCCGCCGTGCCCGGCAGGGTGATCCCGATCATCACGGCGGTCCCGGCCACCGCGATGGCCGCACCTGCCACCACTTTCCCGAGGTGGCGGTGCACTATCTTGCGCACATCTTCCCCCTACTCCCCCAAGAACTCCGGGAGTACGTGTCAGCCTCAATGGTTCGGCACAGACCGATCCTGTGATCGCCCTGTGCGCTGGTCGACAGGTAAGAGGGACGTAAGTCATAGGTGGTTCCCTCACTTTCGTGGACACTCGGGGCCAAGGCGCCACACGCGGCGCGGGACACCTGAAAGAGTCGTTCCATGCAGGTCTGGCCTGGAGAGGCGTATCCACTCGGTGCCACGTACGACGGCGCCGGCACCAACTTCGCGGTCTTCACCGAGGCCGCGGACCGAGTAGAGCTGTGTCTGTTGCACGACGACGGCTCGGAAACGGCGGTGGAACTGCGCGAGAGCGACGCGTTCGTCCGGCACGCGTACCTGCCCGGCGTGATGCCAGGACAGCGCTACGGCTTCCGCGCGCACGGCCCGTACGCCCCGGAGCGGGGCCTGCGCTGCAACTCGTCGAAGCTGCTGCTCGACCCGTACGCGCGCGCGATCAGCGGTTCGATCCACTGGGGCGAGGAGGTGTACGGCTACCACTTCGACTCGCCCGACAAGCGCAACGACCTCGACTCGGCGCCCCACACCATGACGTCGGTCGTGGTCAACCCGTACTTCGACTGGGGCGACGACCGGCGGCCGCGGATCGGGTACCACGAGACGGTGATCTACGAGGCGCACGTCAAGGGCCTCACGATGCGGCACCCGGGGCTGCCGGAGGAGCTGCGCGGCACCTACGCCGCCCTGGCGCATCCGGCGATCATCGAGCACCTGGTCGAGCTGGGCGTCACGACTCTGGAGCTGATGCCGGTCCACCAGTTCGTGAACGACCACCGCCTGGTCGACATGGGCCTGAACAACTACTGGGGCTACAACACCATCGGTTTCTTCGCCCCGCACAACGCGTACGCCTCCTGGGGCGACCGCGGCCAGCAGGTCCTGGAGTTCAAGTCGGCGGTCCGGGCGCTGCACGAGGCGGGCATAGAGGTCATCCTGGATGTGGTCTACAACCACACCGCCGAGGGCAACCACCTGGGTCCGACGCTGTCCTTCAAGGGCCTCGACAACCCGCAGTACTACCGGCTGACGGACGATCCCCGCTACTACATGGACACCACGGGCACCGGGAACTCCCTGCTCATGCGGTCCCCGCACGTCCTTCAGCTGATCATGGACTCGCTCCGGTACTGGGTCACCGAGATGCATGTGGACGGGTTCCGCTTCGACCTCGCGGCCACCCTGGCCCGGCAGTTCCACGAGGTGGACCGGCTGTCGTCGTTCTTCGACCTGGTGCAGCAGGACCCGGTGGTCTCCCAGGTGAAGCTGATCGCCGAGCCCTGGGACGTCGGCGAGGGCGGCTACCAGGTGGGCAACTTCCCGCCGCTGTGGACCGAGTGGAACGGCAAGTACCGCGACACCGTACGGGACCTGTGGCGGGGCGAGCCGCGCGCGGTGGCGGAGTTCGCGTCCCGGCTCACCGGGTCCTCCGACCTCTACCAGGACGACGGGCGACGGCCGCTGGCCTCCATCAACTTCGTCACCTGCCATGACGGTTTCACCCTGCGCGACCTCGTCTCGTACAACGACAAGCACAACCAGGCCAACGGCGAGGACAACCGCGACGGCGAGAGCCACAACCGGTCGTGGAACTGCGGGGCGGAGGGCGAGACCAACGACCCCGCCGTGCGGGACCTGCGGGCCCGTCAGATGCGCAACTTCATCGCCACGCTGATGCTGTCCCAGGGCGTGCCGATGATCAGCCATGGCGACGAGGTCGCGCGCACCCAGCGCGGCAACAACAACGCCTACTGCCAGGACAGCGAGCTGGCCTGGGTGCAGTGGCCGGAGACCGCCGAGGACCCGACGGGGCTCGGCCGCGAGATGCTGGACTTCACCCGCGCGATGGTGTGGCTGCGCAAGGACCACCCGGTCTTCCGGCGCCGCCGCTTCTTCCACGGGCGGCCCGTGGAGGGCACCCACGACGAGCTGTCGGACATCGCCTGGTTCACTCCGGAGGGCAAGGAGATGGCCCAGCGGGACTGGGACCGGGCACAGGCCTCGGCGCTGTCGGTGTTCCTCAACGGCAACGCGATCTCCGAGCCCGGGACCCGCGGGGAGCGGATCGGCGACGACTCGTTCCTGCTGATGTTCAACGCCTCGCCGAAGACGCTGGAGTTCGTGGTGCCGGTCAACCACGGCAGGCAGTGGCAGGTCGTGGTCGACACCGCCCGCCCGGACGGGGTGCCGCCGGGTACGGGAGCGAAGGTGCAGGCCGGGGACCGGCTGACCCTGGTGGACCGCAGCATGACGGTCCTGCAGCGGCCGGTATAGGCGCACATGGTGGAGACGATGACACGAAAGGGGGCAGGGCGGGTACGTAAGTCTGCATGACTCCTGAGCGACACGACCCGGCGGTCCCGACGGCCACGTACCGGCTGCAGCTGCAGCCCGAGTTCCCGTTCGAGGCCGCCGCGGCGGCCGTGCCGTACCTGGCCTCGCTCGGGGTCTCGCACCTGCATCTGTCCCCCGTCCTGGAGTCCGTCCCCGGTTCGACGCACGGCTACGACGTCGTGGATCACGCGCGCGTGCGCGGGGAACTGGGTGGCGAGGACGGGCTGCGGGCACTGTCGCGCACCGCGCGGGAGCACGGGCTCGGCCTGCTGGTCGACATCGTGCCGAACCACATGGCGATGGTCCCGCGCCACAACCGCGCCCTGTGGGAGGTGCTGCGGGAGGGCCCGAAGTCGCCGTACGCGCGATGGTTCGACATCGACTGGGAGGCGCAGGGCGGGCAGGTGCTGCTGCCGGTGCTGGGGCATCCGGTCGGCGCGGAGCTCGGCAACCTCTCGGTGGACGGCCGGGTGCTGCGCTACTACGACCAGGTGTTCCCGCTGCGCGAGGGCACCGAGGAGCTGCCGTTGCCGGAGCTGCTGGACGCGCAGTGGTACCGCCCGGTGTGGTGGCGGCTGGCACGTACGGAACTCAACTACCGGCGTTTCTTCAGCATCTCGGAGCTGATCGGGGTGCGGGTCGAGGACCCGGAGGTGTTCGAGGCCACCCACGCCAAGATCCTCCAGCTGCTGCACGAGGGGGTGGTCGACGGGCTGCGGATCGACCACCCCGACGGCCTCGCCGACCCCGACACCTACCTCCGACGGCTGCACGAGGCGACCGGTGGCCGCTGGACGGTCGTGGAGAAGATCCTCGCGGACGGGGAGCAGCTGCCCGCCTCCTGGCCGGTGGCGGGGACGACCGGCTACGACGCCCTGCGGCACATCGACGGGCTGTTCATGGACCCGGCGGGGTTCGGGGAACTGCTTGGGCAGTACCGGCGGTTCGCGGCCCCGCAGACGGATCGCGGCGGCGACTGGGCGGCGACGGTACGGCGGGCGGCGTACAAGGTGATCACGCACGAGCTGGCCGCCGAGACCGAGCGACTGACCCGGGTGGCGGCACGCGTGTGTGCCACGTCCCCGGAACCCGCCCTGCGCGACCGTGCGCCCTGGGCACTGCGCGTCGCGCTCCAGGAGCTGCTGGTGCGCATGGAGGTCTACCGGCCCTACGGCTCCTCGGACGCCGCCGCCGTCGTCACCGAGGAGGCCGCGGCCGAGGCCCGGCTCGCCTTCCTGGTGCCGGAGGAGGCGGGCACCGTCGACGTCGTAAGGGATCTGGTCCTTGGGCGGTTCGGTGACGGTCCTGACCATGTGGAGTTCCGGACGCGGTTCGCGCAGACGGCGTCGGCGCTGCGGGCCAAGTCCGTGGAGGACACGGCGTTCTACCGGTATGTGCCGCTGCTGTCGGCGACCGAGGTGGGCGGCAACCCCGGGAGCCCGGCCGTCCCGCCCGAGGAGTTCCACGCCTACTGCGCGCGCGTGCAGCGGGACTGGCCGCTGACGGGGACCGTGACGTCGACGCACGACACCAAACGCAGTGCCGACGTGCGGGCCGCGCTGGCCGTGCTCACCGAGTGCCCCGAGTGGTGGGCGGACACGCTGGCCGAGGTGACGCGCACCGGTGAGGGTGTGCCGGACGCCCAGTTGGCATGGGCGGCCTGGCAGACGGTGTTCGGGCTCGGTCCGGCGGCCGCGGAGCGGGTGCGGGAGGCGTTGCTGAAGCATGTGCGCGAGGCGGGGATGTACACGAGCTGGACGGAGCAGGAGCCCGCGTACGAGGAGGCGGTGTCGGCGTTCGTCGCGGCCGGGCCGTGCGGGCCGCACGGCGAGCCGGTGGCCGAGCTGCGGGCACGGCTGGAGCCGCACATCCGGGCGAACGTGCTGGGTGCGGCCCTGGTGCAGCTGACCATGCCCGGGGTGCCGGACCTGTACCAGGGCACGGAGAGCGAGTACCTGGCGCTGGTGGACCCGGACAACCGGCGGCCGGTGCGGTTCCCGCCGGAGGACTCCGGTGCCAAGGGCGCGCTGACGGCCGCCGCACTGCGGCTGCGCCGACGTCGGCCGGATGTCTTCGGGGACGCGGCGACATACGCGCCGCTGGTCTCGGAAGGACCCGCGGCGGCGCACTGCACGGCGTTCGTGCGCTCCGGGGAGGTGGTCACCGCGGTGACCCGGCTGTCGCTGCGGCTGGCGGAGGCGGGCGGCTGGCGGGACACCTTGCTGCCGCTGCCGCCGGGTGTGTGGAGCGATGTGCTGGCGCCGGGGCGGGAGTTCTCGGGGCACGCGCGCGTGGCGGAGCTTTTCGGGGAGTCGCCGGTGGCGCTGCTGGAACGGCGGCCCACGGGGTGACCATGTCCGGGCGGGGTGAAGCTCTAGGCCACGCCGGTGAGCGGGAGCGCGCGACCGACAGGGCCGCGCACTGTGCGGCGAGCGGTCCCGCAGAAGGCGTGCTTGCCTTCACCGCCCGCCGTGGCCCCGTCCTCGCGACCGGCTCAGGCCCGCGCGCGCTCCCGGAGTTCGTACCGGGCGGCCGGCGTGTGGTGGCAGATGACGACGCGCTGTTCGCGCCGGGGCGTACGGTGTCGGTCCCGGGGCACTGCGGTCACTCTCACGGGGGCCGCAGATCGGATCGTGCCGCCGGAGGAAACGGACGTGCACCGGTCTTTTGCCGAGGCCGGTGGGGGCAGGGCGATCGGGGTGCGCTTCGCGGGTCTGGAGGTGCCCGACACGGTCGCCGAGAGCGGGCTGATCGTCGGCTGGGATGCCGGCCGGGCGCGGGCTGCTCCAGACAGTGAGCGCCGGGCCCGCTACCCGGCCGGAGGGGGCGCGGGCAACCCCGCTGGTGCCTACGGCCTTACCGGCTGGCTGCAAATGCATCCGGGCGCCCCCCGGAGCCTCCCCCATGACGTGCTTGACACCTCAACCAGGCCGTGCGGTACTGCGGATTGCGAAGCCGGGCGGATGTGTCGGGGGTGAGTCTGCTGGCGGAGCTGCGCTATCCCACGGTGACCGAACTGGTCGTTTCCGCACGGGCGTTGGCCGCGCGGCGGCCCGGCGTCTGTCGGCTCAGGCAGGTGGGTGCCTCGCGCGCGGGCAGGCCCCTCCATGTGCTGTCGATCGGCCATGCCCGGCGGGCCGTCCTGGTGGTCGCTGGTGCCCACTCCAACGAACCGACCGGCGGCCCGGCCGCGCTGGCAGTGGCCGAACGGGTCTTGGCCGAGCGGGAGTTGAGGTCGAACACCTCCTGGCACTTCCTGCTGTGCGCGGACCCCGACGGGGCCAGTCTCCACGTCAGCCCGGCGCCGCGCAGCCTGTTCGACTACCACCTCGGCTTCTTCCGGCCGGCCGGTGAGGAACAGCCGGAGTGGGCGCCGTCGATGCTGCCGCCCGACCGGCTGCCGCCCGAGACCCGCGCCCTGACCACGGTGATCGACGAACTGCGGCCCTACCTCCAGGTGACCCTGCACGGCACCGATCTCGGCGGCAGCTGGGTGCAGTTGACGAAGGACGTCCCGGGTCTCGCCGAGCCGTTCGCCAAGTCCGCGGCGGAGCTGCGCATACCGGTGGAGACCGGCGCCTCGGACGCGGCGGGCTGGCCCGCTTCCGGGCCCGGGGTGCATGTGATGCCGGCGCCGGGCGCGGGAGCGGCGTACCCGAGCATGCCGGACGACGCACGGCTCAGCACCTGGTACCACGCGCACCGCTACGGCGGTCTGACCGCAGTCGTCGAGGTGCCGATGTGGGCGAGTGACCTGGTGGACGACCGGGCTCGTCATCCGGCTCCGGCGGCGGCGATGCGGCGGCTGGCGGAGCGGCTGCTGCGGGAGTCGCGGGCGGTGGACCGGGTGCTGGCGGAGGCGCGGCCGCGCCTGGAGGGGGTCGACGGGCCGTTGCTGCGGGCCGCCCTGTGGGGCCTGGAGCTGGTTCCGGGGCTGGCCGCCGACTGGATCCACACGCCCCCTGCCGACGACACCAGGGCGTACATCGGCAGTGTGGACGCGTTCTCCCGCCGGTTGCCGCTGCGGGCGGCGGCGATGCTGCTGAGGGTCCTGCGGGAGACCGACGACGGAGCGGCGCCGCGTCTCGAACGCCTCGTCAGGGCCTGGAGCGACGCCTTCGCGGAGCGCTTCCGAGCCCGTTGGGTGCCGCTGGAGCACCAGGTCGAGCACCAGGCCCGCACGGTCGTGGCGGTGGCGCTGCACGCGCGCGAACGGGCGGGCTGAGCCGAGCTCGCTCCCCGCGCGTGCGGCACCGCACGACAAGGCGCGCGTCAGCTCTCCAGCGCGAAGACCGCCCCGGTCCGTGCTGACATCTCGCATGCGTTCGAGAAGGTCTGCCGGTACTCGACCGGCCGGCCGTGCCACGCTCCGCGGGCCTGGGCGGTGACCGGCGCGTAGATCATCGGGCACATGATGTCGGTGGGCGGAAGGGCCTTGATCTCGCCGCCGACGGCGTCGAGTTGGGCGCAGGCCTCGGCGGCGCGGCCGTGGCCCCAGGGCGGGTCGCACAGCAGGAGGGTGCCGCGGATGTCGCTGGAGCGGCGGTCGCCCTTGGTGACCATGAGGTAGAGGTGGCCGCCGCCGTCGGAGGACCCCGCCGTCGCGGGGGCGGCCGCGGCCAGGAGGAGAGCGGCGGCCACCGTCAGGCTCGCGCGCGCCGTCCGGCGTACTGCTGTCACTGTGATCGTGTACGTCATTCCCGATGCATCGGCACGGCGGCCTCGGATCCCCACCCCGGCTCACCCGAACGGGAGCACCCGGGCGCGTACCGAGCGGCGAGTTCGAACGCCGCGAGCACCACTCGGGACTGGTACTCGATCTGGCGCGGGACCGGAATCCAGCGCGCCCCGCAGCCGTCGCGGTAGTCGGCGCACCAGATGTCGATGAGCCGGTCCAGTTCCGGCAACGCGCCGACCGGGTCGGCGCCGGCGCGGATCACGAGCTGGTGCAGGAGTCCGGCCGTGCGCAGGGCGAGGCGGCGACCCGCGATGCGCAGGGCGGCCAGGTGGCCGGTGCTGAGCGGCGGCAGCGGGCGGGCGCCGTCGATGACGTCGGGGTCCCAGGCGTCGGCGATGCCGGGGCAGACCAGTAAATAGTCCTCGACCGGGGCGAGCAGCCGCGCCGCGTCCGGGGCGTCCGAGACGTACGGGCGGATCCGCGCCAGGACGTCCTCCAGGAGCCGCGCATCGCGGCGCAGCGTGTGGCTGACGGTCCGCAGCACGGCGGCCGCGTCGGCGGGTGAGCCGCCGTCCTCGACCGCGGCCACGCCCCACATGGGCGCCTCGACGACGGCGGTCACCGTGCCGTACCGGTGCGGGTGGTACCAGGTCGACTCGACGGCGGCCTCCGTTATGGCGGCGGCCAGGTCGCCGCGGCGGGGCGGCGGGATGCGGTAGACGGCCGGGCCGAGACACGGCCAGTACAGGGTGTCGTAGGGGCCGAGCTCGCGCGGGATGCGCAGCCGGGCCGCGGTGTGGGCGACGCGTCGGGCGATACCGGGCAGGTCGCGGGTGAGTTCGACGAAGCCGCCGCCGACGTCCACGCCGTGCAGGGAGCACTGGAGGAAGGGCCGCAGTTCGTCCTGGAGGGCGAGGAGGGTGCGGGTCTCCGGCAGCGCGGCTGCCTCCGCGCCGTCGGGCAGCCATTCCGGCTGTTCGCCGAAGCCCGGCCGGAAGAAGTTCCGGAAGTAGCGGTCGAGGGCGTAGGGGCCGCGCAGCCAGCCCTCGTTGCGGCGCAGGCCGTCGGGGTCGAGGCAGAGCAGCAGGTTCCAGGTGGCGTCGGCCTCGACGGTGAGCCTGGGGTCGGCCAGGGCCCGCTCGGCGAGTCTGAGGACGGTTCCGCCGCCCACGGGCTCGTTGGCGTGCGGTCCCGCGACGACGAGGGCCTGGCGGCTGCCGTGGCCGACGGAGAGCAGCCACAGCGGGTTGCCTGCACGCGAGGTGCCTACCCGGCGCAACCGGGCGTCCGCGGGATGGCGGGCGACGAGCGCTGCGGCCCGGGCGCCGAGCTCGTCGACGGTCGGGTAGCGGAGGAGGGGCGGCAGGGCACACCTCCACAATGTGGTGCCGTCGGTTCACCTGGTGTGCATGGTGTACGCACAGTCAGTCACGACTTGAGGGGTACGTCAACACCGTGCGATGGAAAGGGTTTTGGGCCGCGACTGCACGTAAAGCCCAGGCCAGAGGTGAGGTTGGGCTCAGTTGACCGCGAGCCGGAAGGCCATCCGGCCGAACCCGACCTGGTCGCCCTCACGGACCACGGCGGCACCGATGACCCTCCGGCCGTTGACCGTCGTGCCGTTGGTGGATCCGAGGTCCCGCAGGACCCACATGCCGCCCTGACGGCTGAGTTCGGCGTGGACACGGGAGACCGTCTCGTGGGTCAGCCGCAGGCCGTTCGCCGAGTCCCGGCCGATGCGCAGGGCGTGGCCGCTGCCGGGGTGCGGCAGCAGCAGCTTGGGCAGGCGCTCGGCCTGCCAGGCCCTGCGCAGCCTCACGGTGAAGCCGGAGACGGCCTCGACGGTGCCGAACACCAGGCGGGAGACGCGGCTCTCCTGGGGCAGGTCGGCGGTGAGCGCGGCGAGTTCGTCGGACCGGCGCGCGATGAGGGCCAGTTCCATGCGGCGGACGAACGTGTCGTGGGACAGGCGGCCCATGGCGACGCCGTCACGAAGCACCTTCAGCGCCTTGTCGCGCTCCACGTCGGACAGCCGCGCGGGGTACGTGTTGAACTCGAAGGACGACGTCACGTTGGTGATTGTCGGGCAGTGAACCCCGGGTGTCCAGAAAACGAGACAACGGCTGCCACACGCGCGTACCTGACGACACCTGTCACAAAGGGGAGGATTCAAAGGCGGATTGATCTCGTTTGACGCACCATGGACGGGCTACCTCACGGTGAACAGACGAAGGGGACCGTCCGTGCAGTTCGAGGTGTGGGCACCGCAGGCCGGCCGAGTGACGCTCCATTGCGAGGGCACCACAAGCGCGTTGGAGCACGATCCGGAGCGCGCGGGATGGTGGCGGGGAGAAGCGGAGGCCGGGGACGGCACCCGGTACGGCTTCGCGCTGGACGACGGCCCGGTACTGCCCGATCCGCGCTCGCGGCGCCAGCCGGACGGCCCGGACGGACTCAGTGCGGTCGTCGAGCACGAGCGGTACGCCTGGCGTACGCGATGGGCGGGCCGCCCGCTGCCGGGCGCGGTCCTCTACGAGCTGCACGTGGGCACCTACACGCGCGAGGGCACCCTGGACGCGGCCGCCGCCCGCCTTGACCACCTCGTCGAACTCGGCGTCACCCACGTCGAGTTGATGCCCCTGTGTCCCTTCCCCGGCCGACACGGCTGGGGCTATGAGGGCGTCTCCCTGTGGGCCGTGCACGAGCCCTACGGCGGCCCCGAGGCCCTGAAGCGCTTCGTCGACCGGGCCCATGAACTGGGCCTCGGCGTGGTCCTGGACGTGGTGCACAACCACCTCGGCCCATCGGGCAACTACCTCCCTGCCTTCGGGCCGTACCTCACGGACACCCACCACACCCCCTGGGGTTCCGCGATCAACCTGGACGCGCCCGGCTCCGACGAGGTGCGCGCCCATCTGCTGGGCAGCGCCCTTTCCTGGCTGCGGGACTACCGGATCGACGGGCTGCGCCTGGACGCCGTGCACGCGCTGGCGGACACTCGCGCGTGCCATTTCCTGGAGGAGCTGTCGACGGCCGTCGACGCGCTGGCCGCCGACCTGGGAAGGCCGCTGTTCCTGGTCGCCGAGTCGGACCTCAACGACCCCCGGCTCATCACGCCCCGCGCGGAAGGAGGTCTCGGTCTGCACGCGCAGTGGAACGACGACTTCCACCACGCCCTGCACACCGCGCTGACCGGCGAGTCCCAGGCCTACTACGCCGACTTCGCCCGCGCGCCCCTCGCGGCGGTCGCCAAGACGCTCACCGGCGGCTACTTCCACGACGGCACCTACTCCAGCTTCCGTGGCCGAGGCCACGGGCACCCGCTGGACCGTACGCGTGCGGCGGCGCATCGGCTGCTCGGCTACACCCAGACCCACGACCAGATCGGCAACCGTGCCCAGGGCGACCGGCTGGCGGCGTCCCTCTCCCCCGGCCTGCTCGCCTGCGCGGCGACCCTCACGCTGACCGCCCCCTTCACTCCGATGCTGTTCATGGGCGAGGAGTGGGCGGCGGGCACACCCTGGCAGTTCTTCACCGACCACACCGACCCCGAGCTCGCCGAGGCCGTACGGCGGGGCAGGCGGCGGGAGTTCGCGGAGCACGGCTGGGCCGAGGAGGACGTCCCCGACCCGCAGGACCCGGCGACCCGCGACCGCTCCTGCCTCGACTGGTCCGAGCTCGAGCGCGAGCCCCACGCACGTGTGCTGGCCTGGTACCGCCGGCTCCTCGCGCTGCGGCACGAGCAGCCCGACCTCACCGACCCCGACCTCGCCGACACCAAGGTCGCCCACGACGAGGAGCAGCGCTGGCTCGCCTTCCGCCGCGGGGACGTCCGGGTGGCCGTGAACCTCGCGAAGTCGCCGGCGGCCATCCCGCTGGGTCCCCGCGAGGCTCACGTCCTCGCGGCCTGGGAGGCGGTGCAGGCCCCGGGCGCGGACGGGGTGCTGCATGTGCCCGGGGAGTCGTGCGTGGTGCTGCTCCAGGCGTGACCTCGCCTGAACCGCCCGGATCAGGCGACGGCGGACAGAGCCGGCGCTCCCTGGTGACGGGTGCGTATGCGCAGGCCGCGGACGACGATGACGCCGAGGCGGACGATGACCTCACCGAAGGCCATCAGGACCAGGGCGGCCACCCACGCCTGTCCACTGGTGATGTCGTGATCGGCGGAGAACCGGGCCACGGCCGCCCCGCCGGAGGGGTGGGAGGACCAGACGGCGAAACCGAGGCGGAAGCCCATGCTGACCACCCACAGGGCCGCCGCACCCAGGGTCGCCCTGACCCGTATGTGCCCGTCGGCGAACCGCACCCGGGTGATCAGGCCCCCGGCCAGACCGAAGGCGACGCCGATCCCGGCGAACAGGCCGATCAGCAGGGGGTCGTTGCCCGCGGTGGGGATGTGGTGCAGGTAGGTGGCCCCAGTCCAGGTGATCAGCGCGAGCGGCAGCAGCACCGTACGGAGTGTCAGCCGCTCCTCGCGCAGCTGCCGGAAGACCACGAGAAGCAGCGCCACGTCGATGAGCCAGTCGGAGATCGTCATGCTTCGACTATCCGGTTCCGGCACGGTCGAGCGCCTCAACCCGGAGGTGGATCGAGGGTGGAAAAGACCAGGTGGAGACGCCTACAACTCCGCGTCGTCCGGCTCGTCCCGCAGCTCCGTGACCCGCTCCAGCAGGATCGCCTCCCAGGCACGGCCGAGGCGGGTCCTCAGCAGGCTCAGGGAAGCGCCCGCACGGCCTTCGAGGCCCGCGGCCAGGCGGATCACGGTGTCGCAGCGGGCGAGCCACAGGCCGCGCAGACAGGGACGGGCGCCGTAGCCGGCGAGGGTGGCGGCGCGGACGGCGGCGGGTGAGCCGACGGCGAGCGCGAGGCCGGCGATGTCCTCTGCGGGGTCGCCGACGACCGTGCCGGTCCAGTCGATGACACCACGCACCCGGCCGTCGGCGCTGACCACGAGGTGCTCGCCGGTCAGGGCGTGGTGCACGAGGACCGCACTGCCGGGTTGCGCGGCGAGCTGGACCGCGGCGGGCGAGGTGAGCTGCTGGAGCCGGACCGGATCGAACTCGTCGGCCGCGCGCAGAAGTTCGGCCGCCCGTCCGGCCTCCCGGCGCAGCGCCTCCAGGGAACGCGGGGCGACACGCGGGACGCCGAGCGCCTCGGCCTGCCGTACCGGCACCTCGCGCAGCCCCGTGAGCAGCCCGGCCAGGTCGGCCTCTCCGACCGCGGACACGTCGTGCTCCTCCGCCGAGCCGCCGGGCACCCTGGTGTCCAGGGTGTAGGCGAGGCCGGGCGCCCACTCGCCCTGCGCCAAGCTGGTCGGCACCGCGACGGGAAGGTGCGGGCGGACCAGGTCGCGCAGGCGCAGTTCACGGCGTCTGCGGGTGGAGGCCTCACGGTCGTCGGCGAGGCGCAGCACATGGCGGGTGCCGACCCACCAGGTGGAGTGCTCGGCTCCCTCGGCGACGGGCCTCACCTCGGGCCCGCCGGCTTCGGCCGCGCCGGGCGGGCTGTCCTTGAGCAGAGTTCGGACCAGCCGGCGGACCGTGTCCGCGGTGGGTGTCGGTGCCTGGGTCATGGTCGCGCCGTAGTCACTCGAGGGGTGGTGGGCTCCTGGGCTCGGTCAGTCCACTATGACCATCTCGCGGGTGGTGTCGTTGAGCCTGCGGCCGCCGTCCTCGGTGACCGTGACGATGTCCTCGATGCGTACCCCGAAACGCCCCGGCAGATAGACGCCGGGCTCCACGGAGAAGCACATGCCCGGGACGAGGGGCTGTTCCTCGCCCTCGATCATGTACGGCGGCTCGTGCGTGGTGACGCCGATGCCGTGCCCGGTGCGGTGGATGAAGTACTCGCCGTATCCGGCGTCGGCGATGACCGCGCGGGCGGCCCGGTCGACCTCCTGGCAGGGCCTTCCTGGCCGTACCGCCCGGAAGCCCGCCTCCTGGGCCGCGCGCACGAGGTCGTGCACCCGGCGCTCCTCGTCGGTGGGTTCGCCGACGTGGACCGTGCGGGAGGTGTCGGAGCCGTAGCCGTCCTTGAGGCCGCCGAAGTCGAGGACGATCATGTCGCCGCGTTCGATGATTCGGTCGCCCACCTCGTGGTGCGGGTTGGCGCCGTTCGGTCCTGAGGCGACGATGGTGAAGTCGACCTGTGTGTGCCCGTACTCGATCAGCAGCCGACTGAGGTCCGCGGCGACCTCCGACTCCCGACGGCCGCCGAAGGGAACCTTCCGGATCTCCTCGAACGTTGCGTCGGCGGCCGCTCCCGCGGCCGCGAGCAGTTCCAGCTCAGCCGCGTCCTTGACGGCGCGGAGCATCGGCAGGGCCTCGGTGAGGGAGGCGTACGAGGTGCCGGGCAGGGCCTTCTGCAGGCCCAGCAGGTGCATGGCCCAGGCGTTGTCGCTGATGCCGAACCGGCCGGCGGCGTCCAGGAGGGCGGCGGTGACGGTGTAGGGGTCCTTGCCGTCGGTCCAGTCGCGCAGGGTCAGGGCGCTCGCCCCTGCGGCCTTGGCGGCGTCCGGGGCCTCCAGGGTGGGGACGACGAGGACGGGGTCCTGGCCTGGGGCGAGGACCAGCAGGGTGAGCCGTTCGGTGGTGGCGGTGGGCGCGTAGCCGGTGAGCCACACCAGGTCAGGCCCCGGCGCCACCAGGAGTCCGGCCAGCCCGGCGTCGGCGGCCGACCGTGCCGCGCGCTCCATGCGGGCCCTGTAGTCGTCGGCGACGAAGGGCGCTGCGGTGCCGGTCATCCGGGCCTCCTGGGCGGGTGAAGGTCTGTGGGCAGCATCCTGCCCGGCCGGAGAGGGGCGCGCGAGCCGATCGACATGTCTTTCGCGGGGAGCCGGAAGGGTGTCGGCGGTACGTCAGCTCTCCGGTCAGCCGTATGTCAGCTCTCCAGGGCCATCCGGACGCCGAGGAGCAGCAGGACGCCTCCGGAGACCTGTTCCAGGCGTCGGCGCACGCCCGCGCGGGACAGCAGGGCCCGCAGTCGGCCGACGAACCACACGTAGAGGCCGTAGTAGCCGATCTCGTAGACCGCCCAGAGCGCGGCGAGCCCCACCATGGTGGGCAGGTGCGGGGCGCCCTCGGGCACGAACTGCGGCAGGAAAGAGATGGCGAAGACGGCCGCCTTGGGGTTGGCGAGGTTGAGCAGCAGTCCCGCGCGGTAGGCGGCCCAGCCTGTTTTGCCGGTGCTCTCCCAGCCGCCGTCGTCAGCGGCTCCCCTGGAGCGTCGTGCCTGACGCAGCGCCTGGACGCCGAAGGCGACGAGCACGACGGCGCCGACGATCCGCATCACGTCGTAGGCGATCTCGGAGGCCGTCAGCAGCGCGGTCAGGCCCAGCGCGGCGACGACGCCCCAGACGAAGACACCGGTCTCGTTGCCGAGCACGGTCAGGAAGCCGGAGCGGCGGCTGTGCAGCGACTGCTTGATGATCAGTACGGTGCTCGGCCCGGGTGAGGCGGCGATGAGGGTGCAGGCCCCCAGGAAGGCGAGGAGCGTGGTCGGCATGGGCTCATCGTGACGCCGAGGAGCGGGTGCTTACCAGTGGTTTTCTCACCTCGGCCGACGGGGCCCGCTCCCCTGGGCGGCGGCCCTGAGGTGAGCATGATTCATGTCACGACGCCCGGTACCGCCATCAGCTGCTGGTAGCCGCCGCTGCGGTGGCGGACCGTGAGGACGATCTCGCGGCCGGGGCGGGCGTCGGCGACGGCTCGTGCGAGGTCGTCGGCCGAGTCGATGCGGGTCCGGTCGAGGGCGAGGAGTACGTCGCCGCGTACCAGGCCCGCCGTGTAGCCGGGGCCCGGGACGTGGACTCCGACCACCAGCGCGCCCGTCTTCTCGGCGTCCACGGCCTCCAGGCCGAGGGTCGGGGCGGCGGGCGCGGGTGGGGAGCCGGTCGTCGGCGTCACGGAGGACCTGGAAGGGCTCGGGTGCGTCGAGCCGGTCGAGCCGCCAGGGTGTGCCCCGGCCCGCTGTTGGAGTTCGGCCAGTTTGCTCATGCCGATCACCGTGGCGCCCAGCGTGCCGAGGCCCACCCCCGACAGCACCAGGACAGCCGCGACGAGCAGGTCGAACAGCACGGTCGTGAGCCGGCGGGCACGTCGGCGTGCGGCGTGCGGGCGCCGGGCGGGCCCGGGCTTCCGGCCGCCGCCGGGCTCCTGACCGGGCATCGGCTTGGGGCGCAACGCAGTCTGTTCCATGGATCGCCTCCGGCTGGATCACCACCGGTTGGTGCCTACCCGGCGCACCGGCGCGCGACGAGCCACGAACGAGTGAGACTGACGGGTGGTCAGGAGCGGAAGGCGTCCGGAACCAGCAGGTCGACGAAGGCCGCCGCGGCTCCGTCCGGTGTGCCCGGGTACACCAGTTCCGTCCGGTGCACGACCCTCGGACGGGTGACCGGCACGGCGACCGTGCCCGGCACCCCGGTGGCCGCGGACCGGGGCAGCAGGGCCAGGCCGTGCCCCGCGGCGGCGAGGGCGGCCGGAACGCTCACGTCGGTGCCCTCGTAGCGCAGCGCGGGCCGGAAGCCGTGACCGCCGTTCGCGGCGCGGAGCCGGGGCAGCGGCAGGGCCGTGTCGGGTTCGTCGATCTGGGGGCACCTCCACGCCCTTGAGGCAGTGCGCGGGGCGCGTCAGTCGGTGTGACCCGCCCCGCGCTCGCAGGGCGTCAGCCGGTGTGGCCCTCGCCATGGCCGCCGTGCGCCCCGCCGTGGTCGAACTTGAGCGCCTCGGGAGGCATGACGACGAAGGGCCGCATCATGCCCATGTCCTCGTGCTCCAGGAAGTGGCAGTGGTACATGAACCGGCCGTACGCCCCGTCGAACTTCCCCATGATGCGCAGCATCTGGTTACCCGGAACCCGGTAGACGTCCTTGTAGCCCAGCTCGTTGGGCGCCAGCGGGATCGTCCTGGAGGGGTCGTAGGTGATCGGAGTGCGGGTGCCCCCGGCCGTCGCGTCGAAGCCCGTCACCACGTAGGGGTCCCTGCCCAGGGCCTGGAAGTCGGCGAGGTGGATGTGCATCGGGTGCGGGATCGGCGCGAGGTTGAGGAAGCTCCACTGTTCGTGACTGCCCTCGGCGATGGTGAAGCCGAGACCGTCGTTGAACGTCCGTGCCGTGCGCCGGTAGGTCTTGGTGGTGCCGTCGGCGCCTGTGACCTGGATGATTCCGTCGGTCGGGAACTGGATGCCGCTCGCGTCCTCGACCTCGGTCATCTCCCAGATCTCCGGGTGGCCGCCGGAGCCCTTGGTGCCGGGCGGGGTCAGCACGACCAGACGGTGGCCGTGCGGGATGTCGTGCGTGAACCTGCGGAAGGAGCCGGACAGCACCTCGGGCAGCTCGAAGGTGTCCGCCTCGCAGTCCTCCCGGACCCGGAACTCCATGACCGCCGGATAGCGCACACCGCCCGCCGGGTCGGGCACACCGGCCGGCTGGTTCGGACCCTTGTTGACCAGGCGGAGCGTGCGGCCCGCCAAGGCACGGAAGTCGACGAGCAGGTCGAAGCGCTCGGCGGGGGCCGCGGTCAGCGTGGGCAGCGCGCCGACGAAGTCGATCGGCACCGGGCGCGGCAGCAACCCGCCGTCGCTGCCGATCTGGTGGACGATCCCCGATACCGGGTTGTCGTCCTCGTCGAGCAGCACGAGGTCGTAGATGCGCGCGTTCGACGCGTTGACCAGCCGGAAGCGGTACCAGCCGGCCGCCACGTCGGCGTATGGCCAGATACGGCCGTTGACCGTGGTGTACGGGCCCGCGAACGGGAGGCTGACGGGCTTGCCCGTCTCCGGGTTCTTCTCCTGGACGATGAGCGTCTTGTGCAACAGCCGTCCGTTGAGCCGGCCGTCCTCGTCGGTGTCGAGGTTGCGGTCGGCGAGCAGCAGCGGGATCTCCCGGTCACCGCACGGCAGGCGGAGGGCGTCCTCCTCGTCGTCGCGGACGAGGTAGGTGCCGTAGAGCCCCGCCATCACGTTCCACCGGGTGATGTTCATGGCGTGGTCGTGGTACCACCACTGCACCGCCTGGTGGTCGTTCGGGTACTCGGAGAGCTGGGCGTCGCCGAAGCCGACCGCGTTGTCGGCCCAGCCGTCGTTGCCGCCGCCCGTCTGTGCGCCGTGCAGGTGGGTCACCGACCAGGCGGGCAGGGCGGCGACGTCCTTGTTGGGTTCGGTGCCCTCACGGCCGGGCAGGGTGGGCGAGGCCGGCGGCAGCACCTCTACGGAGGTGACCGGGTACTCGCTGCCCTTGGGGATGCGGTTGGTCCAGGCGATGCGGACGCGCTGTCCGCGCCGCACCTCGATGGTGGGGCCCGGCACCTGGCCGTCGTAGCCCCACATCAGGGTCGGCGGCAGCTGTGGGTGCAGGCGCACCCAGGTCGGGCGCAGGGCGATCTCCGTCTCGCGCAGCTCGTCGCCCGACGCGGGGCGAAGCACGGGCGGGACGGGCAGTGGTGCGACGTACGGCGTCAGCTCGCCCGGTGTCGCCAACTCCTTCTCTTGTCGGTTCTGGTCGCTCTCGGCAATCCTGTCGATGATCTCGGTCAAGGTCCGAACACCCCCGTGTGTTCTGCGGTCTGTTCCCCTTACGTCGACAGACTCCTGGAGTCCTACCGAAGTTCCCTGAATGCCCCATTCCGGACGAGAATGTTCGGAAACCGCATTCGGAGCCGGAGGTCGGTCGACCTAAGCCGACCGGATCCCTGCGGTCAGCCCGCCACGGGAAGCGCCGGTGGCCGGTCCGGGAGGAAGCCGTGGGTGCGGCGGGCGAGGTGCTCGGCCTTGTAGCGGTCGACCGCGCGGTGCCAGTGCAGGATGCCCGCCATCCAGTTCTGGAGGTCGGCCACATACCCGCGCATGACCTCGCGGGCCTCCTCCGAGAGCCCGAAGTCGTCGTACACAACGGGCAGTTCGTGCGCGGCGACATGCTCGAACTGCTGCATACGCTGGGTCATCAGGTCGTGGACGACGCCCAGTGCGGTCGGGTAGTCGATGCCGAAGAAGTTCTGCACGACGAGGATCGCGTTGTGGACCTCGCCCTCGTACTCGATCTCCTTCTGGTAGGAGAAGACGTCGTTGATGAGCATGCCGTAGTCGATGGCCGCGTTCTCCAGGGAGCGGACGGGTCCGCTGCGGTAGACCTCCGGGGGGACGGCGGGGCCGTGGCCCATGCGGCACATGCTCAGGGTGAGGTCGGAGCCGAAGGTGGCGCGCCGCATCTCCAGGTAGTCGACCGGGTCGGGGATGCGGTTGAGGAGCTGGTTGGAGAGTTCCCAGACCCAGCTCTCGGTCATGACGTTGACGGCGTCCTTGAGGGTGCGCCGCTGGTCCGGGGTCATCTCCGCCGTGGTGAGCGCCCACAGGTCGATGAGGCCGCGCTCCATGCCGTTGACGGGGATCTGGGTCTGTTCGCCGTCGAGGGGCATGCAGTCCGACAGGCGCTGAGTGGTCAGGCGGGCGGCGGCGAGATCTCGACGGACGCCGAACACGAGCGGGTAGTAGTCGTCGCCGTAGGTCCCCCAGGCGAGCCACCGCGAGCTGAGGTCCAGGGCCTCGGGGCTCGCGTCCGGGTCGAGGCCCGCGGAGCACAGGGGGAGGTCGGCGGCGGCGAGCCGGTCCTCGTCCCAGACGCCTTCCTGGAGCATGCCCATGCGGTGCATCCACTCGGTGAGGCGGGGGCGGGCGGCGGGCAGGTGGGGGCTGTGCTCGACCTGGAACGGCATGTGGAAGTCGGGCAGCAGGGACGGGCCGACCTTCTGGAACGGCACATGCGTGTGGGCGCGCAGCCGCTCGGCGCCGGCCGCGGCGAGCAGGGCGCCGACATCCGCGGCGGAGGTGCCGGGGCCGGTCAGGCTCTGCCAGGGGGAGGTGGTCTCGGCGCGGGCGTTCATGTACCGGCTGGAGCGCATGTGCCATTCGTGGCCGCCGGACTGCCAGTCCTGGAGTCCTTGCGTGTACTTGGCGACGGCGGCCACCTCGGCCGGGGGGAGACCCTTCTCCAGGGCGATCGCGGGGACCTCGGTCAGGGCGGTGTGCTCGAACTGGTGGAGACGGGAGGTGAGGACGTCGTTGACGGTGTCGGCGGCCTCCTGGGTGGTGCAGCCGAAGAAGGTCTCCAGGACGAGCACGCCGTTGCTGAGCTCGCCCTCGTCCTCGACCTCGCGCTGGTAGGAGAACAGGTCGTTGCGCAGGTGGACGCCGTCGGAGAAGGTCTCCATCAGGACCCTCAGCGGCCGTGATCCGGCGACGGACGCGGGGACCTCGGCGGTCGCGTACTCCACGAGCCCGGCGGACCAGGGCGCGCCGCCGACCTTGCGGCGCATCTCGATGTACTCGACCGGGTTGGCGATCCGCCCCTCGTTGATGTTGGACAGCTCCCACAGGGACTCGTTCAGCAGATGTTCGGTGGCGACGGCGAAGCGGCGGCGCCAGTCGGCGGACATCGACGGCACCGTACGGGCCCACAGGTCGGCGAGGCCCGCCTCGACCGGGTTCTCCGGCTCGGGCATCGGGGTCGACAGGTCCATCGGCATGAACAGGGGCAGGCGGTCGAGGTAGGCCTTGCCGCCGGCGCGGTCCTGGGTGCGCTTGAAGGTCTCCAGGAAGTGGTCGTCGAAGAAGAACACCCACACGTACCAGTCGGTGATCAGCGAGAGGGCGGGGCCGTCGCACTCGGGGTGTGTGTAGGCGCAGAGCAGGCCGTAGTCGTGCGCGTCGAGGTCGGACTGCTCCCAGATCCCGGACCCCTCCAGCATGCCCATCTCCCGCGCCCACACGGTCGAGTGGGCGCGGGCCTCGTCGACGTGCGGGTTCAACCGCGCGGGATACGGCATGTAGAAGTGCGGGAGTTCGAAGGGCTGCTGCGTCATGAGCCCGGCCCTACCCAGGGCCTCCGCGTGCCATCCGCAGGCCGGGACATGATCACACCATCGCGTGAATCCGGGGTGAATCCGGGCACTGCGGAGGGGACTTGTGACGTTCACCTCTACGCGCAGACTTCTGGAGTTCACGACGTGTCCCCTCCCTCACCGGAGTCCCGATGAACCGTTCCCAGCCCCACCCCGCACCCCTCTCCCGCCGCACCACGCTCGCCGCGATCGCGGGCGCGGCGCTGACCGGTGTCGCCGCGGCACCCGCCTCGGCCTCGACGTCCGCGCCCGGCCGCCGGAGCATCCGGTTCGCCACCTTCAACGCTTCCCTGAACCGCGGCACCGAGGGCGCCCTGGTCACCGACCTGTCCACGCCGGACAACGCCCAGGCGGGCAATGTCGCCGAGACCATCCAGCGGGTGGACCCGGACGTGCTGCTGATACGGCTCTCCCCTTGCCGAGAGTCCCCTCCGCCACGCCACGCCACGGTGGTCGCATGTGCCGGGCCGCGCCCTGCTCACGGTCACGGTCAC